>CANRLG010000038.1 GCA_947631415.1 uncultured Clostridia bacterium | reverse complement strand
TCGTTTATAGCTCAACACATTAGTGCTGTCGAGCGAGAAGCCCCCACTTCTTAAGTGGTGGGAGTATGTCACTTAAAGTTCCTAATAATATGCCAACTAAAGATATAATTCCATAAATAATAGCTGTTGTTATATCTGGGATATTAACTTTATTAAATTCAATCATATTACCTAAACTAGTTGTTGTATATTTAAACAGCATAACAGATATTCCAAAAAATAAAGCTAATATGTATTTACTTTTACTATTAATTTTCAAACCATAAAAAAATGATATAGCCATAATACTACAAGGAAATAAGAAATAATACCAAATCATCATATTTCCTAAGTCTATGCTATTCTTATAACTTCAAAAAATAATTTCAGATATAGCAAAAAGAATAAAAAATATAAGCATTGGAAAAATATTTTTAAAATTTTTCATAAATACTCACCTTTCCTAATTTCATATTAGCATAAATAATACATATTTACAATCTTTAATTCTTGTTTTTTTAATCTTCAAAATATTTGAAAATCTTATATAAATCTTTTAACTTTTCAATTTCTATATAGTTAGTTTCTTTATCTTTATCCCTATCAATAATTATTGGAATAAAACCATATTGTGCAGATATATCTAGCAATTCTAGTCTGTCATCTATGAAATAATTTTCATCATTAATATCTACATCATTTAAAGCTATTTCAAATAAAGTCTTATCTTCTTTAATATAACCTTGTTCAGAAGATATGTATATTTTCTTAAATAAGTCAAATATTCCGTAATTTTTTAGTATCCTATTTGTTGATGGCCAAGCATTAGAAATTATATATAAATCATATTTTTTTGAAAGAGTAGTTAACTCTCTTTTAACATCTGGATAAAAAGTAAGTTTGTTATCATTATACACACAATCATAAGCAAGAGAATTAATTACTTTTTCAGAGATATCCCTATACTTTACATCTTCTAAAACCTTTAGATAAAATTTACAAAACATATCATATTCTTCATCTTCTGTTAGAATATTTCTTTCATCTAATAAATGTAAGTTTCTTTTAATTGATTTATCTAGTAATTCTTTGTCCATTGGACCTACTATATTATAAAAATTAGGAGTAATAAACCAACTGCCAGTAGTTGGATATAGTAAAGTTCTTCCAACATCAAAGAATAAATTTCTTTTCATATAAACCACCAAATAAATAATATCATATAAGTAGAAAATAGTAAAATAATGAATAAAATTAAAATAAGAAATTTGGCTTTATACAAGACATTTTGAGATTATATATAAATTATATTATATTGCAAAGGTCGACTTTTTTTGATATAATCTCTTGTGTTTATAAGGGGGCATAATAATGGCACAAGTTACGCCAATGATGCAAAATTACTTAGCAACAAAAGAAAAATATAAAGACTGTATATTATTTTATAGATTAGGCGATTTTTATGAAATGTTTTATGATGATGCTATCACAGTTAGTAGAGAGCTAGAATTAACATTAACAGGAAAAGATTGTGGACTTGAAGAAAGAGCACCAATGTGTGGTATTCCTCATCATGCTAGAGATACATATATTCCAAGATTAGTAGAAAAAGGGTATAAAGTTGCAATTTGTGAACAACTAGAAGACCCAAAATATGCAAAAGGAATAGTTAAAAGAGATGTTGTAAAAATTGTAACTCCTGGTACTATAACAGAACTTTCTATGTTAGATGAAAAACGTAATAATTATATTGCTACAATTATTATGGAGAAAAAAGAATGTGCAATAGCTTTTTGTGATGTTTCAACTGGAGAATTTTTCGTTTCAAGTATTAATGGTGTAGATGTTAATACAAAAGTATTAAATGAAATCTCTAGAATTTCTCCATCAGAGATTGTTGTACCAGATTCTTCTAAAGAAAACTCAATATTTTTTAAAGAATTTAATAAAATATTCAATGTATATGTTAGTAGTTACAATGATTTTTCAAAAAATGATTTCTTAGATAAAATATTATCTAAAGAGAATATAACTATTTCTACTATTGAAAATAAAGCTTCCACATTACTTATAAATTATGTGGCAGATACACAAAAAGGTAGTATTGAACAAATAAATAATATTACTAAATACGAGATAGAAAGATATATGCAACTGGATACTAGCACTCGTAAAAACTTAGAGATTTTAGAGGCTAATAGAGAACATACTAAAAAAGGTAGTTTGTTATGGGTATTAGATGAAACTGTTACTGCAATGGGCGGTAGAGCTTTAAGACATTGGTTAGAGTCTCCATTATTGAATAGAAATGAAATAATAAAAAGACAAAATGCAGTAGGAGTTCTTGTAGAGAATAATATGTTTAGAGATGAACTACAAGAAAACCTTAAATCTGTGTATGATATAGAAAGATTAATTTCAAAAGTAGTAGGAGGAAGTGTTAATCCTCGTGAAATAGTATCACTTAAAAATTCACTTGAACGTTTACCTAAATTAAAACAACTAATTAACGATATAACAAATAAGACAAATGATGAGTATTTTAAAGAATTTAGTGAAACTTTAGATACATTAGAAGATGTCTATACTTTAATTGCAAAATCTATTGTAGATGACCCTGGTATTGCGGTAAAAGAGGGTGGAATAATTAGAGATGGATTTAGTAAACAAGTAGATGATTATAGGGAAGCATCAGTTAAAGGTCAAGAGTGGCTTATGGAACTTGAGGCTAAAGAAAAAGAAAAGACTGGCATTAAAGGAAAATGGTTAAGAATAGGATATAATAGAGTATTTGGATATTATATTGAGGTAACAAATTCATATAAATCACAAATACCAGAAGATAGGTATATTCGTAAACAAACTTTAGCAGGTGCAGAAAGATATGTTACTGAAGAATTAAAAGAAATTGAGGAAAAAATATTAGGTGCACAAGAAAAATTAGTCGATGTTGAATATGATTTATTCTGCAAAATTCGTGATGAAATTGCAACTCAAGTTATTCGTATTCAAAAAACTGCTTCAATTATATCTGTGCTTGATGTTTTATGTTCTTTTGCAACTGTTGCGGTAAATAATAACTATGTTAAACCAGAAATAACAGAAGATGGAGTTATAGATATAAAAAATGGTAGACATGCTGTTGTAGAGAAAGCTTTAAAAGATGAACAATTTATACCAAATGACTCATATCTAAATAGCGATAGTGATAGATTTTTAATTATAACTGGGCCAAATATGGCAGGTAAATCTACATATATGAGACAAGTAGCTATTATTACATATATGGCACAACTTGGTAGTTTTGTTCCAGCAGATAGTGCTAAGATTTCTATTGTAGATAGAATATTTACTAGAATTGGAGCATCAGATGATCTTGCTATGGGACAATCTACATTTATGGTAGAAATGCAAGAACTATCTAATATTCTAGAAAATGCAACAAAAAATAGTTTAGTTATATTAGATGAAATAGGTAGAGGAACTTCTACTTATGATGGACTTGCTATTGCATGGGCAACAGTTGAGTATATTACAGATAAAGAAAAAATTGGTGCAAAAACATTATTTGCAACTCATTATCATGAGTTAATAGAATTAGAAAGTAAGATTGAAGGAGTTAAAAATTATTCTGTTGATGTAAAAGAAAAAGGTGATGATGTAATATTCTTAAGAAAAATAACACCAGGAGGTGCAGATGAGTCTTATGGAATTTACGTTGCAAAACTTGCTGGAATTAAAAGACCTGTAATATCTCGTGCAAAAGAAATTTTAAAATATTTGGAAAACATAGATTTAGCTAAGAAAACTATTGACCAAAAGAAAAAGAAAATTACAACAGAAGAAGTTCAAGTAGATATGTTTAATTATAAAATGGCAGGAGTAGTTAGCATACTTGAAAAAATTGATTTGGATGAAATTACTCCAAAAGATGCGTTTGAAATTTTATGCAAGTTAAAAGATAAACTAGACTAACAAAAATGAGTGATTATTTTCACTCATTTTTTGCTTGTTAAATCTGAAAAATCTTTTTCAAGTTGTTTTCCTAATGTTTCAAAGGCATTAGAAGTATTTTGTACAACTTTTTGCACCTTTTCATTCTTTTTTATGTTGTTAACCCCTTTATGTATTGAAACAACAACGTCTTGTATACCTTCGGTTAAACTTTTCTTTGCCATTTGTATTCCTCCATTTTTAACATATATTCTACATAACATTATATCACATTATGCAATATACATTTGTTGTATTACTTGTAAATACAACAAAAAAATAGTATAATAAATTTGAATTTAAAGGAGAAAAAAGATATATGGGAGATATAGTGCTTTTAGATGAACAAACAATAAATAAGATAGCTGCAGGGGAAGTTGTAGATAGACCAGCTTCTATAGTAAAAGAATTAGTTGAAAACTCAATAGATGCAAAAGCTACCTCAGTTACTGTAGAAATTAAAAAAGGTGGAATTAGTTATATTTGTATAACAGACAATGGAACTGGTTTTAAATCTGATGATATTGAACTTGCTTTTGAAAGACACGCAACAAGTAAAATTAGAAAAGAAGAAGATTTACAATCAATAACTTCAATGGGATTTAGAGGTGAGGCGTTAGCATCTGTTGCAGCAATCTCTAAGATTACATTAACTACTAAAAATGAAAATGAAGATATTGGAACAAAAGTAAAAGTAGAAGCAGGGAATATTATTTCAAAAGAAGAATTTGCAACAGTTACTGGAACTAAAATTGAAATAAGAGATGTTTTTTATAATGTTCCTGCACGTTTTAAATTTCTAAAAAAAGACTATACAGAAGCAGGATATATTGAAGATGCAGTTACAAGAATTGCTCTTGCAAATCCTCAAATTAGTATTAAGTATATAAATAATGGGAAAACAATTATACAAACTAACGGAGCAGGAAATTTAAGAGATACTATTTATGATATTTTTGGAAAAGAAATATATGATGCAGTTATTCCAATAAATTATGAAACTCAAGATATGAAATTGTTTGGTATGCTTGGTCTTCCTAGTATATCTAGGTCAACTCGTACACAACAATTTACATATATTAACAATAGATATGTTAAAGATAAGACAATTAGTAGTGCAATAGATAGAGCTTGTGAAGAAAAGTATGCAATAAATAAGCATCCATTTATAGTTATAAATATATATATTAATCCAGCTACTATTGATGTTAATGTACATCCTGCTAAACTTGAAGTAAAGTTTTCAGATGAGGCTAAGGTTTTTGATAACGTTTACCATGCTGTAAGAAGTGCTCTTGAAAATAATAGTAGGCAAAATAATCCGTTTACTATAGCTAAAGCACAGTTAGATGAACAAGAAAAGAGAATTACTATTGATGATACTCAGATAGAAAATGAAGATAAACAAATTGAACAAATTTCAAAAGATTTAATTAATAATGGGGTAATACCAACTAAAAATGAAAAAAAATATGATTTTGAGTCTTCATTTCAAAAATTATATGCTAAGCCAAAGGTTGAGGAACATTCAAACATTAATAATTTACTAGAATCTTTGAATGAAAAGGTTGGAGATATAAACACTGAAATTGAGGAAACTGTGGATAAAAAAGAAGAAGAAAATGAAGATACACAAGAAATAGTTCAACAACCTACATTTGAAGTGGAGTCTTATGAAGATAGTACAATAGATAAAGTAGAGGCAACTTATGAATATATTGGAACTGTTTATGACACATATATCATAATTCGTATGAAAGATAAGATATATTTTGTTGACCAACATGCTGCTCATGAAAGATACTTATTTGAACAAATTAAGGAAGCGTATTACAAAAAAGAGCAGTCTACTCAAATGCTACTTATACCATTACTTGTAGGGGTAAGTGCTAAAGAAATGGATATAGTAAAAAATAATATGGATATGTTTGAAGATGCAGGTTTTATATTAGAAGAATTTGGAGATAATACAGTAAAAATATCTGGTGTACCAAATGTTGGATATAATATTGACCATAAATCTATGTTTAAAGATATAATATCTGAATTATCTGGAACTGAAAAAACAGAAAGACAACAAAAAGAATGGAGATTTCTTGCAACTCTTGCTTGTAAAGCAGCTGTTAAGGGAGGAACAAAATTAGATGTTGAGGAACAAAAAAGATTAGTAGATAACATGATATGTTTAGATAATCCATTTAATTGTCCACATGGAAGACCAACAGCTATTCCATTTACAAGATATGAGATTGAAAGAAAGTTTATGAGAAAGTAGGAGAATAGAAAAATTGGATAAGATAATTTGTATAGTAGGGCCTACTGCAAGTGGAAAAACAGGACTTGCAATAGAACTTGCAAAAAAAATTGATGCAGAGATTATTTCTGCTGATTCAATGCAAATATATAAAGGACTTAATGTAGGAACAGCAAAAGTAACTGAGGAAGAAGCACAAGGAATACCTCATCATATAATTGATGTGTGTAGTCCAGAAGAAAAGTTTAGCGTTGCAGATTTTAAAGACTTATGCTATGATACAATTAAAGAAATTAAGAGCAGAGGGAAAAATGTAATAATTGCAGGTGGAACAGGACTATATGTTAATGCAGTAGTGTACAATATGAATTTTACAGAGGAAGGTGCAGATGAAGATTATAGGAAAGAATTGGAGAAAATTGCACAAGAAAAAGGTAAGGAATATTTGCACAATATGTTAAGAGAAATAGACCCTGAAACTGCAGATGAAGTACATGTAAATAATGTAAAAAGAGTTATTCGAGCAATTGAATTTGCTAAGAAAACAAATAAACTAAAATCTACTCATATACAAGAGGAAAAAGATCGAATTAGCAATCAAAAAAGTGAATATGAATTTGTTGTATTTTGTATTGAACAAGAAAGACAATATTTGTATGATAGAATTAATCTTAGAGTAGATTTGATGCTTAAAGATGGAATATTAGAAGAAGCAAGAAAAGTGTATGATATGAAACTTCCACAAGATAATACTTGTATGCAAGCAATAGGATATAAGGAATTTTTTCCATATTTTGAAGGTAAAGCAAGTATTGAAGAATGTATTGATACTTTAAAAAAAGAAACAAGACATTATGCTAAAAGACAAATGACATGGTTTAATAATAAATTAAATTCAATAAAACTTGATGGAAGTAAGTCAAAAGATGAATTAGTTGAAGAAATAATAGAAAAAGTTAAATAGAAATTTTTAGGAGTTTGATATGGAAAAGGGAAAGGTTTTAGACTTTTTTAAAAGAAATTTTTTAGTAATATTATTTATTTTAGCTATTGTAGTCTTTTTTGTATATACATTTACAATAGAAGAAATGCAGAAAATGGTAACATATACCGTTGTTAATGGTACTATTGAAATTAGCGACCAAACGTCAGTATATCTTGCTAAAAAAGAAACTGTCATAGAGTATAATAAAGCCGAGCCTATAACTGCTTTAGTTGAACAAGGAAAAAAAGCGGCTAGGAATGAAGCTATTGCAACATATCAAAATGAAAGCTATGATGAATATCTAAAACAAATAGAGGATATTGATGGTCAAATAAAGACTTTAGTTGTAGATTTACCAGCTACATATTCTGCAGATTTAACTAATGTAGAAGCAAATATTTTAAAATATGCTAAAGAGGTGCAAGGTACTAGTTCATATTCTAAAATGCTTGAGTATAAAGCAAAAATGGATGAACTTGCATATAAAAAGATAAATATTCTAGCAAATTCATCTCCAGATAGTTCAGCTATAAGAGATTTGCTTAATAAAAGAGAGGAGCTTGTTAGATTATCTAAATCATCTTCAAATATAATTTTAACTCCAGAGTCTGGAGTAGTTACATATAAACTTGATGGACTAGAAAATGAAATTAATTATAGTGATATAGAACAATATAATGCTTCTCAGATTAATGAGTTAATTAGTAAGTATTCTAATTCATCAAATAATGAATTTGGAATAAAAGTAGTAGATAACTTTGGTGTATATTTAATCTCTAAAACACCAGTTGGAGATAGCAAAGAATATATTTCAGAGGGAAGAAATTATAGAATTAGAATAGCAGATTTAGAAAATCAAGTAGTTACTGCAACATTACTTAAAAATATACAAGAGGGAGAATATAATTACTCAATATTTAAAATGGATAATAATATAGAAGACTTAGTAGATTTTAGAAGTATGTCATGTGAGATTGTTTGGAAAAGTATTTCTGGACTAGCTGTTCCTCTTACCGCTATTTCAAGTGACCCTGCAGGTTATGACTATGTTAGAATGGTATTTGGTACAGATTATGTAAAAGTACCAATAAATATTACTAAGAAAAGTGATAGTATTGCTATTGTAACTAATTTTACAGATGAACAATACCAACAATTTGGTTTAGAAAAAGAATGTATTGTTGAACAATATGATGAATTAATAATTGGATAAATCATTATAATAATATTTACACAGTAATCAAGGCTAAATAAAACTTTGATTACTGTGCTTTTTTTAATTACTTTTTTTAGTGTAAGTTTTTCCACTTATTTTATCTTTATAAAATTTAATATTATCTACTTTTTCGACATCATATAGCTTTTTTTGGTCTCCAAGAATTAATAATGTTTGGTATAATTCATATTTGCTAATTTTTTCTGTATCTATTATCTCATTAATACATTTTTCATAATAAAATTCTCTTGAATTTTGAACTACTAAAGGCTTATCTAATATTTTATTATATGCGACTAAATTACTTCCTAAAATTGAAGAACAAATAATCGCTTCGGGTAGTTCATAATCTCCAATAGTATAATCTTCAATATTACAAGAATATTCATCTAAAAGATTAGATTTTTCAAATAGTTTATTATAAACTATAACATTCAAATTGTTTGGTATTACTCTAAGACATTCATATAAATCATCTGTATATTTATCACAATCCTTAGGGGATAAGTAGGCGTTTATTCCTCTTTTTTCAACTTCAGGATAGTGTAGTATTTTATTTCCATATTCGGATAATTTCATGCCATATTTTAAACAATCTTCTACTTTAGTTTTATCAACATAAATGTATAAGTCTTGCACAATAATCACTCCTAATTTTAAGATATTATACCATAGATATGAGAGTAATAAAATACATTTAAAAAAATAAAAGGGACTTTTTTAGTCCCAAAAAATTTGTATATTATTTATCTGTTGAACCAAAACCTCCAACACGTTTTCCTGTGGCATTATCATCATCTACAGTAAGATATTTTTGAAATACTACTTGTCCTATTACATCTCCTTTTTTTACTTCTA
Source organism: uncultured Clostridia bacterium (assembly GCA_947631415.1). GTDB lineage: Bacteria > Bacillota > Clostridia > TANB77 > CAG-465 > CAG-465. The sequence continues at coordinate 6,204 of CANRLG010000038.1, read as the reverse complement.
TATCATGGTCTGAACAATTAAAATATGCAAAGAAGAAATGTCCATCATTATCTGGATTTCCGTAATAATCTGAATCAATTAACCCTACACTATTAGCCATCAAAAATCCTTTTTTTGGACCACTACTACGATTTAATAATAAATAACATTCATCTTCCATACAATATGCTTTTAGTCCAGTTGGTATTAATGTTGGTTTAATACCTGGATAATACTTTGGAATAACTATATCCTCTGCAGCTTCTACATCATAACCAGCTGAATGAGCTGTTTTTCTAACTGGAATATGAATGTCTTTATCTTCATATCCTTTTGCAATTTCAAATCCTCTATTACGCATTGTAAAACCTCCTAAATAAATTACGTTTAGAGTATATCATAGATAATAGAAAAAACAAATAATTTGATGAAAAATTAAGATAAAAAAAATCTGTAATATAATTGAAATCTACATTATTTTTAAATTCAAAAAAGTATAAGAATTTGACAAGCAAAATATTATATAGTATAATAAATATGTTAAAAAATCTTTAGGAGGAATTTTTGTGAAAGAAGACAAAGCATATATAATAAGAAAATTGCTTACTATGGTAAGTTTAGTTCTTATTTTTGCTACAGCTGGATTACTTGCAATTACAACTCAACTTAAGACAATAACACTAGATTACTACGGTAATGTTAAAAGCATAAAAACACTTGCAAGTTCTGTTGAAGGGTTCTTACTACAAAACAAAATATACGTTAGTGATGAAGCAATAGTTGAACCTGGAATAGACTCAAGAGTTAAAAATGGTATGACTTTAACAATTACTTCAGATACAGAAAAAGCTTTTGACGTTGAAAGTATTAGAGAATCATACTCACCAATAGTCGCAAGCGTAAAAGAAGAGGTTGAATCAATACCTTTCGAAGAAGAAAGGGTAAATAACGCAGATGTAGATTACGGAACAAATTCCGTTATACAAGAAGGAGTTGAAGGCTCCAAAGCAATAAGCTATATAGTTAAAACTTCAAAAGATAAGGTAATTCAAAAGGATGAAATAGGAACTGAAGTATTAGCTGAGGCTCAAAATAGAGTTATAGAAGTTGGAACTAAAGTTTCAAGAAGTAATGTAATTAATTCTATAATGTCTGACCCAGTTGATGAAGGATTTGTAAATTATAACATTTCACTTGCTCCAGAATATCAACAATATGCATATAATTTGTGTAATAGATATGGAATTGATTATGCTTTATTTATTTCTATAATGTTTGTTGAAAGTACATTTAATCCTAATGCAAGTAACGGAGGAATGTACATTGGATTATGCCAAGTTGCTATATCACATATGCCTAGCTTAAGTTCTTCTCTTGGAATATCTAATCTATATGACCCATACGATAATATGACAGCAGGTGCTTATCTATTATCATACTACATTAAAAATAATGGAAGTGTTGAAGGTGGACTAAGCTCGTATGGTGGAGGAGCATCATATATTAATTTAGTATTATCTACAAGAGAAAGATTAATAGCTAACGGTGGATTATAATATTTATGAACTTTAAAAGGATAGCTTACGGCTATTCTTTTATTTTTAAGGAGAATTATGAATACATTAAATATAACTAAAAAAATAATGAGTAAATTTGATATTAGGGCAAATAAAAGATACGGTCAAAATTTTCTTATAGATGATAATGTTCTTGAAAATATAGTTGAAGTATCCAAAATTACAAATGAAGATTTAGTTATTGAAATTGGACCAGGTTTGGGAAATTTAACAGAATACATACTAACTAAATGCAAATATGCTCTACTTGTAGAAATAGACCCTAAAATGATAGAGGTTCTAAATTATAGATTTAATGATAAAGATAATTATAAACTAATTAATGAAGATGTGCTTAAAGTACAAATAGATAAAATTGTAGATGAAATTGAAAACGACATTAATTTTAAGTTTAAAAATGTAAAAGTTGTAGCTAATTTACCATATTATATTACAACTCCAATTTTATTCAAATTACTAGAAGATGAAAATAGAATAGATACTATTACTGTAATGGTACAAAAAGAAGTAGCTCAAAGAATGGTAGCAAGTACAAAAAGTAAAGATTATGGAATTTTAACTTTAATGGTAGATTATTTTTCTCATGCTAATATTGAAATTATAGTGCCAAATTCAAGTTTTATTCCAGAACCAGATGTTACATCTGCTGTTGTATCACTTGAAAAAAGAAGAAAATATGAAGTAAACAATGAAAAATTATTTTTTGAACTTATTCATAAAGCTTTTGCTCAGAGAAGAAAAAAGATGACTAATTCATTAGTTGCAAATAAATTTAATAATATGAATAAAGAGGAGATAGAAAATTTATTTAATAAACTTGGAATTAGTTTAAATACTAGAGCAGAAGAATTAGAAATTGAAAAATATATTGAAATTGTAAATAATATATAGTATATAAAAAAAGAGGTAGAATATGGACATAGATTTAGAAAAATATAAATTCACAGCCCATAGAGGTTTGTATGATAATCGTAATGGAATACCAGAGAACACAATACCAGCTTTTGAAAAAGCAGTAGAAAAAGGATATGCTATAGAGCTTGATGTGAATATGTCAAATGATGGCTTTTTGGTAATATTTCATGATAATTCTTTAAAAAGAATGACTGGTGTAAAAGAAGATATTACAACTTTAGATTTACACGAAATAAGAAGATTAAAATTAGTAGGAACAGATATTAAAATACCAACCCTTCAAGATGTATTGTTATGTATAGCTGGAAAAGTACCTTTAATAATAGAAGTTAAACAAAATGAAAGATATAAGGAATTAATGGAAAAATTAATAAAGGAACTTAGTGTGTACAATGGAGAATATATTATTGAGTCATTTGATCCACGTGTAGTGTACTGGTTAAAAGAAAATAAACCAGAAATAATTAGAGGTCAATTAGCTGGTAGAAACGTAAAAGAAATAAAAGGAAGAATTTTAAAGACTTTACTTGGTAATATGGTATTTAATGTACTTACTAAACCAAATTTTATATCATATCATTATTATTCAGTAGATAAAAAATTCTATAATAAACAAAAAAAGAAGAAAAGATTACTTGCTGTATGGACAGTTAAGAGCAAAGAAGAATATGAAAAAATAAGAAATTGCTCAGATATTGTAATATTTGAAAATGAGGAGACTATTTTATAGCCTCCTTTTTATATTCCAGGTACATGATGAGTTAGATTTTTATAACATTTCCTACATACAGATTTATATGAGTCATTTCCACCAATTAAGACTTGATTTCCTCTTGTTGTTGGTACTCCATCTATTAATCTCATGTTTATTGTAGCTTTTCTACCACAGTCACAAATTGTCTTAATTTCTTCTATTTTATCTGCTATCTCCATTAATGCTCCTGAACCTTCAAAAAAGTTCATTTGAAAATCTGCTCTTAGCCCATAGCAAATAACAGGAATATCTAGAAAATCTACTACATCACTTAATTGAATTACTTGTTTTTTGGTTAGAAATTGTGCTTCATCTACTAATATACAGGCAGGTTTATTATCTGTTTTCTTTATATCTCTATAAAAATTTGTATCTTTGTTAAATGTTAAAGCATCTGCTTGAATTCCAATTCTTGTTGTAATTTTTCCTGTTCCGTATCTATCGTCAATTTCAGCTGTATAAAGGGTTACATCTTGACCACGTTCTTTGTAATTATATGCTACTTTTAGTAAATCTATTGTTTTTCCACTACCCATAGCTCCATATCTAAAGTATAATTTTGACATAATATAAACCTCCAGAAATTACTGAAATTATAGCATAAAATATTAGTAATGTTAATGGTATATTTCAAAAAAAGAATTTAATTGACAACACAAAATTTATACTATATAATGAGGTTAGTTGTAAGACATGAGCAAATTTTTAATATATTTTGCAGATATTCCCAGAATGTTAATAAAGGAGGGGTTTATTATGAAGAAATATAACCAAATTATAAAAAAGATGGAAAAAAATCAGCTCACATTGAAACAACTAAAATTAACTACAGATGACATCGTCTTCTTAAAGAGTATTGGTTATAAAGTAAAAGACCAATATGACCCTCGTGTAAGAGACTATGTATATTATATAGTTAAGGGTGGAGACATGGCGTATATCAAAATATCTGAAGGTTTAAAGAAAAAAGAAGAAGTTAAGCTTAAATTACTTGAGATATCAGATATGCATTGCGGATGTAAAAATTTTGATAAAGTTCGGCTTAGATAAGACATTAGCAGAAGCAGAAAAAAGAGGAATTGAGTTTGTTCATATTTCTGGAGATTTAATTGATGGATACGGAGTATATAGAGGACAAGAAAATAATCTTAAAAATAACCGTGCTATTGAGCAAATTGAAGATTTAATGTCTGTACTTGAAAAGTATAATTTTTGGTATATTACAAGTACAGGAAATCACGACCAATCATTTTGCATGAGAGGTGGATTAGACCCAATTAAATACTTGGAATCAAGAATGGCTCAAAAAGGAAAGAAGTTCACATATTTAGATTCATACGAAGGAAATATTGTGCACTATGGAATTGTATTTAGATTAATACATTTACAAGGAGCTGCTTCAAGAGCTGCATCATATAAGATACAAACATATCTATCAAGAGTGTTTGAAAGTAATCTAAATGATGTCTATCTAGGTGGAAAATGCTACAACCTAAGGAGTATACAAGCGGGACATTTTCATACAACTTATGCACTCTCAATGAGTGGAGTTACCATTGTAATGCCTGGCAATTTTCAACATGATGGTGACCTAGAAAAACGTATGGGAATAACTGGAAAAACAGGTGGAATTTTTAGAGAGTTGACTATAGTTGGAGATAAAATAGCTAAGGAGAAAATTGAATTTTATAATCCTTGGCAGGAGGAGGGATAGTTATGGAAGAAATTTTTTTAACTTCTCAAAAAGCAACTAATGCACTTTCAAAAATGAGAGCTAAGGCTTGTACCTTAGAAGAACTCGAGCTAACACAAAAAGAGGTTGATGAACTTATTTCTGCGACAGGTAATATAAAATATAATTCAGCAGAGAAAAAGTATTATATTACTCAATTTAATGACAATAATTATGAAATAGTTTCATTTGCAAGTAAAGATGCTATTGAACAAAAGTGGCTTGAGCTAAGTGATATATATTTTGGAAGCACATTTTGTGATTTGGATACCTTAAATTATATTTTAGAATTAGCAAAAAAGGAAGGTGTTACAGATGTGCATATTGCAGGAGACCTTTGTGCAGGGCATCCTAAGTTTAAAAAACAAGGTATGTATCTTACAGCTAATACAGCACAAGACCAAGCAAATATAGCTATTGAAGTGTTTTCAAAATTTCCAGAATTTAAGTACTACTGTATAAATGGCGAAAGAGATATGTCATTTGATAAGAATGACTCTATAAATCCAATTGTACTTGTACAAAGAGGATTAATAGAAAAAGGTATACAATTTCATCATATAAATGAAACTGTAGCAAATCTAGTGATTTGTGGAGTAGTAAAAAGATTACAACATGGAAATGGAAAACAAGCATATACTAAATCATATAAGATAGAGAAAGAAATGTGGCAACAATTTGAAAATATGTCTGATAATGTTATTATTAAAGACAGAAACTACAACATTTGTTTTGTTCAATTTGGACATTATCACGTAAATTGTTTGCAACGTTTAGGTGGAATATTGATTACATCAACTGCAGGTATGGTTTTTGACGATAAAGGAGTCTTAAACGAGAATACATCATATCCATCAGCAAAAATATCACAAACGACAATAAAGAATGGAAAGGTAGTTAGGTTTGTAACTGAAACAATTACAAATCCTAAGAATGTAATAATGTAGAGAAGAAGCACTTGAATTAAGTGCTTTTTTTCTATCTTGATATGGTAATAGCAGAAATAAATTATACTAAAAACATAGAAATCTGTCTTATTATAATACTTTTTTAACTTTTTTCCATTAAATTAATAAAAGTTTTTTAATCTTTTTTGAAAAAACTGTTGACAAGTTGCTCAAATTGTAGTATTATTTATACGCAGTCAGTTGAAATACTGATTGTTATACTTTTGATGGGCCATTAGCTCAGTTGGCAGAGCACTTGACTTTTAATCAAGTTGTCCGCAGTTCGAATCTGCGATGGCT
>CANRLG010000037.1 GCA_947631415.1 uncultured Clostridia bacterium | reverse complement strand
TCGTTTATAGCTCAACACATTAGTGCTGTCGAGCGAGAAGCCCCCACTTCTTAAGTGGTGGGAGTATGTCACTTAAATATTGCTTAAAGAGTATAGCAAAATACGCGATATTTCCTGTTCAAGATATAATTGGACTAGATGAAAACTCAAGAATAAATTTGCCAGGTCATGAGTTTGATAATAATTGGTCATGGGAGATGTTAGATTTTGATGATTTTAGAAAATATATAAAAGAGTTTAAAAAGTTAATGTAAAAAAAGTGCGAGTATGTAGAAAGGATGATGATTTAATTTCTACATATTCGCATTATAAGTTTTACCATTTTTTTTAAATTATTATTTTGAATATTTTAATATGAAACTGCTTTTTGTTTCAAGTTTCTTTGTGTTTCTTTCAATTTTTTCTACTTCTTGTAGGAGATTATCCACTTTATCTGTTTTCTCAAAAGTAACATTTAAGTCTTCTCTTCCAAAATGTCCATAGTGAGAAAGTTCTTTATATATTGGCATATCTAGTTTTAATTCACTAATTATACCTTTAGGAGTAAAATCAAAAGTATTTTCTATAGCTTTTAGGATTACATCATTATCTACTGTATTTGTATTATATGTATTTAGGTATATTGATACAGGTTTAGATACACCTATTGCATAAGAAAGTTCAATTTCACATTTTTTTGCAAGTTTTGCTGCAACTACATTTTTGGCAACATATCTAGCAATATATGCAGCACTTCTATCTACTTTTGTAGGGTCTTTTCCACTAAAAGCACCACCACCGTGTCTTGCATATCCACCGTATGTATCTACTATAATTTTTCTTCCAGTAAGACCACTATCACTTTCAGGACCGCCAATAACAAATCTACCAGTTGGATTAATAAATATTTTTGTATTTTTGTCTAGTAAATCTTTAGGAATTACAGGAACTATTATATTGTCATAAACTTCTTTTCTAAGTTTTTCTATTGAAACAGTATCTGTATGTTGTGTTGAAATAACAACTGTATCAATTCTGGATGGAATATCATTAATATATTCTACAGTTACTTGAGTTTTTCCATCTGGCATTAAATAATCTAAAATATTGTTTCTTCTAACATATTCTAAACGTTTTGCAAGTTTATGTGCCAATGAAATAGGTAAAGGCATTAATTCTTTTGTTTCATCACAAGCATATCCAAACATTATTCCTTGGTCACCTGCACCTATCGTACTACTGTTATCTAGTGATGAATTAACACCTTGAGCAATATCACTAGATTGTTCTTGAATACCTAAAATTACTTTACAATTATCTACATCAAAACCTGAACCTTTAGTAGTATAGCCTATTTCTCTTAAAGCATTTTTAGCAATTTTTACATAGTCGAGTTTGGCTTTAGTAGTAATTTCTCCAAAGATGAATAAAGTATCTTTAGATATTGATGTTTCACAAGCTACTCTTGAATTTTTATCTTCTTTTAGAGCAGCATCTAATATTGAGTCAGAAATATAATCACATACCTTGTCTGGGTGACCACATGTTACTGACTCTGAAGTAAATAAAAATTTTGTCATAAAAAATCCCCCTTTAACAACGTATTAAAATATATAACTTTTCGGCAAAAGTAAATAAAAAAAGACTAGCTACGGCAAGCTAGTCAAAGAATACTTATCTTTCGGTATTGCCGCAGGAATTAGCACCTTACATCTTTGCAGGTTGCTGGACTTCATAGGGCCTGTCCCTCAGTCTCTCTGGATAAGATATATTTTAATGTGTCTAAATTGTAGCACCGTATTGAAGTAAAGTCAATAAAAACTTGAAAAAAAGGTATAAATAATGTATAATTTTTCTTGTTTACGGAGGAAATTATATGTTTGATGATAGCTATGTAATAGTTGACTTAGAAACAACAGGTTTAAGTCCAAAAAATGGTGAAATAATAGAAATTGGAGCATTAAAAGTAGTAGACAACAAGGTAGTAGATAAAATGGATATATTTGTTAGACCTTCAAGACCACTTTCATACTTTACAACTAATTTAACAGGAATTACAAACGAAATGGTAGCAGAAGGACTTGATATAAAAACAGCATTAAATGTGTTTGATAAATTTAGTTATGGAATGAGATTAATGGCACATAATGCTAAGTTTGATATGTCATTTTTAGATGAATATATGCAAAAACACTTAGGAAAAAGAACACCAGCAAATCCAATGGATACATTATTACTTGCACGTTCTATTGTTAAGGATGTACCAAATCATAAATTAGGAACTTTAGCAGATCGTTTTGGGATAGATTATACAGGTGCACATAGAGCTTTAAAAGATTGTGAAATAACTTTTGATGTATATAATAATATCAAAAAAATGTATTATGGTGAATAAAAAATAAGATAAATTAAATAATTATATCAATTTAATTTACATAAAAATGTTGACATTGAATAATTATTATGATATAATAAATATCGTAATGAGAAATAAAAAACAGATGCTTAATAGTGTTTGTGACTCGGGTATAGTTATAAGCATTATTATGGTGTACCATAGAGATTGGGAAGCACAGTCGATTTTTTTAATTTTTTTTCGTCGGCTAATCTGTTTAGTCTTGTTATTTAAGGAATCTCGATCTAGACGAGATTCCCTCCTTTCTTTTTTTTAACAAGATATCTAAAAAATCATTACTTAGTATAATTTACTAAGTTTTTTTTTGCCTTTTTTGGGATAATAAATATATTAGCAATTATTACACATACAAAGTAAGAAAAATACTAAAAGCAAAATTAATATAAAATTACCATTGCAAAATAAATCATTTATGCAACCACAGGAATTATTACTATTTTGACAACATTGATTCACTTTACCATCTCCTCAAATTATTTTCTCTGTCTTCTAAGTTTAAATACATATCTATATTGTTTCTAGAATTATTTTTTCTAATATTATCCATTAAATCTACATAACCTCTTGAGCATTTTTCAATAGTAGATAGGTTTGGCATCCAATTAGCAGGTGTTTCTACTTGGTTATCTGAACTCATTTGTAAAGCATCTAGAATTCGTAGAATTTCTGAAATATTTCTTCCTACTTCATTTGGATAGGTAAGAATACAGCATATTTCTTGTTTAGGAGAAATAAAGAATACATTTCTACATGGTTCACTACAATTATCTGGAATCATATTATATGCAGTACAAATAGATTTATCGCTATCAGATAGAAGTGGAAAAGATACTTCTATACCTGTACTATTTTCAATATCTTTAAGCCATGCAATATGTGATGGAACATTATCTAAAGATACTCCTAGTAATTGACAATTTCTATTAGAAAATTCGCCACTATATTTAGAAAAAGATACTATTTCTGTTGTAGATACAGGTGTAAAATTTGAATTATATGAAAACATTACTACCCATTTTCCATTATAATCTGTTAGTTTTATAGGACCTATACTCGAATCACAAGTAAATCTTGGTGCTTTAGTATGTATCATTTTATTTGAATAGTTTTCCATTTAAAGACCTCCTTGCTATATGTTATGAATTTAATAATTTTGTGTGATAAAAAAAGTGTGGCGAAAGTGTAAAAAATCGTGGTGAAACTTAAAATTTAAGTATTAACATTAAAAAATGTAGTTTTAAAACACATTTTTAAGAATAATTAAAATTTTAAGCTATAATATAGCCGTATTAAAAAATTACTTAGAAATATGAGTATATGAAAACTATATGAAAGAATATAAGTCTAATCTTGCAAAGCACAATGTATTTCTAAGTTAATATAATATTATTTAATAGAAGGAGGGTAGAAGTTTTAGTTTATATATTACGTGTTGACAAAAAAAAGCTCAGTTGGTTAAAATAACAACTGAGTTTTTTATATTCATTAATAATTTATATCATTTCGTGTTTTCATATTATGATAGAAAATTTTTAATACATCATCTGAGAAACAATTATCATAAAAAGATGCTATAAAAGTTGTAGGTGGAATATTGTTTCTTCTTTCTTTTTGTCTAATTAAAGCTCCAGCAGAAAAAATACAATCAAAAGTCACATAAATAGATAGGCAAATAGATAATATTGTTCCAAGTTTATTAGGTATTTTTTCTATTGCTTTTTCTAAGAATGGAAACAAAATTCTAACCCAAACAATACCTAAAATTCCCCAAAATATGCAATACACTATACTTGTTCTGTTACCAAGCACACCTAAATTTTGTTTTGAATAATGCCAAGATACTGTTCCAAACATAAATTCTTGAAATAGACTACAGGTAGCCTCAAATAAACCACCAACAATACCAGACATTATAAATATAAAAATATTTTTCCAACCTTTTGCTTTATAGAAAATAACAGATATAAGCACTGCACCAATACCATAAACAGGATTAAGTGGCTCTAGTATTAAAGCTGTTCTGTATTCAAAATATCCGTTAGTAATAATACACCAAACTGTTTCTACAATTACTCCAAATAAACATCCTAAATAGAATATCCAAAATAACTTGAAATAATTTAATCCATTTGCAAAAGATATAGTATTATCTTTACTTTTTTTCATATATAAACTCCCTTTATTTAATTTTAGTGTATATTTAAAAAAAATTCAATATAAAAAGTTACCAATAAATTTTGTAAAAAAAATAACCAGTAATAGTGTATAATTACTGATTATTACTAGTTAAACAATTATTTATAAAATAACATTATCATAATTTTATGCTTTTTTAAAATAATATCTTAGTAGCATACCTATTCCTGCTGCAATCATTCCAATTATTATAATATAATCATAAAGAGTCATTGGTCTTAGAGAAATATGGATACTAGATATTATTGCAACAACAATTAAAATTGCGCCTATTATAGAAAGAATTTTAGCACCTATAGATTTTGGATTATAAAATAACCATATTAAACCAAATATCAATGGAAATACCAATAAACCAGAAGTGAAGTCATATCCCCATAATGTAAAACTTGCAAAACCTGTAGTAACTAATACTTTTCTACTAAGTAAAAATAGTCCTATAATTACTAGAACAGCACCTAAAAGAAAAAATAAAGGATCTCTTTCTTTTTCAACTGTATTCTTTTTAGAGTCTTCAATAACTTTTTCTATTGTACTTTTTTCATTCTTCATTTTTCTACACCTCATTTATATAAGAATATTATAATATAAAATCGAATTTTAGTAAATCTAATTTTTTTAATTTATTTTTTTAAAATCCATTGTAATACCGATTTTTTCGTGTTACAATTTAGGTTGGAAATTTTATAGGAGGTAAAATATGGAAGAAAATAGCGTATCACTTATGATTAATAAACTTGTAGAAAATGCTAAGGAAGCAGAAAAAGAGTACATGAATTTAGACCAAGCTACAATAGATAATATTGTAAAAGAAATGTCTATAGCGGCAAATTCTAAACACATGGAACTCGCAGTACACGCAGTAGAAGAAACTAAAAGAGGTGTAGTAGAAGATAAAGTAACCAAAAATATATTTGCTTCTGAGTATATTTATCATAATATTAAATATGATAAAACAGTTGGAGTAATTGAAGATAATGAACTAGAAGATTATGAGCTTGTTGCAGAACCTGTAGGAATAATAGCTGGTGTAACTCCTGTAACTAATCCGACAGCAACAACAATTTTTAAATCTTTAATTGCTGTTAAAACAAGAAACCCTATTATTTTTGGATTTCATCCTTCTGCACAAAATTGTAGTGTAGAAGCTGCAAAAGTGGTTCTTGAAGCTGCTGTAAAAGCTGGTGCTCCACAACATTGTATTCAGTGGATTGAAACACCATCAATAGATGCAACTACAGCTCTTATGAATCATCCTGATGTTAAAATTATTCTTGCAACTGGTGGTTCTGGTATGGTTAAATCTGCATATTCTTGTGGAAAACCTGCTCTTGGTGTTGGACCAGGTAATGTTCCTTGTTATATTCATAAAAGTGCAAAACTTAGAACATCAGTTACTGACTTAATTATGTCTAAAACTTTTGATAATGGTATGATTTGTGCTTCAGAACAATCTGTAATAGTAGATAAGGAAATACAAAAAGAATTTGAAAAATTAATGAAGGAATATGGTTGTTATTTCTTAAACGAGAAAGAACAAAAGAAATTACAAGATTATATAATTATAAATAAAAAGGGTGCATTAGCTATAAACCCAGATATTGTAGGACAATCAGCAGGAGATATTGCTTTAAAAGCAGGGCTAGATGTTGACCCAAAAACTAAAATTTTAATTGCAAAACTTGAAGGTGTTGGAGATGAATATCCACTTTCTAAGGAAAAACTTAGTCCAATACTTGCATATTATGTAGTTAAAAATTCTAATGAAGCTATGGAACTTGCTTGTAAACTTCTAGATTATGGTGGACTTGGACATTCTGCTGTAATTCATGCAGAAGATAAAGATATAATAGAAGAATTTGGTAAGAAAATGAAAGCAGGAAGAATAATTGTTAATTCTCCATCTACACATGGTGCAATAGGTGATATATATAATACTAATCTTCCATCTCTTACTCTTGGATGTGGAACGTTTGGAGGAAATTCAACAACATCTAATGTATCAGCTGTTAATTTAATAAATATAAAAAGAATGGCAAAGAGGAGGGTTAATATGCAATGGTTTAAAGTACCTAATAAAATATTTTTTGAACCAGGTTCAATACAATATCTACAAGTTATGAGAGATATATCTAGAGTATTTATAGTAACAGATAAATCTATGGTAAAACTAGGTTATGTAGATAAAATATTATATTATTTAAGAGATAGAAAAAATAAAGTACATTCATATATTTTTGATGATGTAGAGCCAGACCCATCATTTGATACAATAAATAATGGTGTTGAAATAATGAATAAATTTAATCCAGATTGTATTATAGCTCTTGGTGGTGGTAGTGCAATAGATGCAGCTAAGGGTATGTGGCTATTATATGAACAACCTGAAGTAGACTTAAATGCAATGAAGAATAAGTTTATGGATATTAGAAAAAGAGTATATAAAATTGAAGATTTAGGTAAGAAAGCAAAACTTGTTGCTATTCCTACTACAAGTGGAACAGGTTCTGAAACTACTTCTTTTGCAGTTATTTCAGATAAAAAGAATAATATGAAATATCCACTTGCAGATTATGCTTTAGTTCCATCTATAGCGATAGTAGACCCAGAACTTGTATATTCTTTACCTTCAAAAAGTGTAGCTGATACTGGAATGGATGTACTTACACATGCTATTGAAGCTTATGTTTCTAATATGGCAAACGATTATTCAGATGCACTAGCAGAAAAAGCAATGCAACTTGTTTTTGAAAATTTAGTAAATTCATATAATAGTTGCGAAAATAAAGAGGCAAGAGAAAAAATGCATAATGCAAGCACTATTGCAGGTATGGCATTTTCAAATGCATTTTTAGGAATAAACCATTCACTTGCACATAAAATTGGTGCTGAATATCATGTACCACATGGTAGAGCAAATGCTATACTTTTACCTTATGTAATAAAATATAACTCAATTATGCCAGATAAATTTGTATCATTCCCTAAATATGAATATTTTGTTGCAGATAAAAGATATGCTGAAATTGCAAAAAGACAAGGCCTTCCTGCCTCTACAACTGAAGAAGGTGTAAATTCATTAATTAAAGCTATTAGAGAATTAATGAAAAAGATGAATATGTCTATGTCATTTAAAGATGAAGGAATAGATGAGCAAGAATATATGTCTAAAGTTGAAGATTTAGCATATAAAGCATTTGAAGACCAATGTACAACAGCAAATCCTAAATTACCTTTAATTGAAGATTTAAAACAAATTTTAATTGATGCGTATTATGGAGAAGAAAAATAATTTAATAAAGAAATGTTCACTTTAAAAGTGGACATTTTTTTATATAAAAAATAGAAATTTTGTGAATTTTGATATAAAAATACTTGGAATTTTGTGAAAAATACAATTGAAATAGCAGGAATTTTGTGATATAATATAGTTAAGGTGATAATATGAATCGTTTAAGAAGAAAAATAGATAAATATTTGGTAGATTGGAAAAATGATAAAAATAAAATGCCATTGATTGTAAAAGGTGCTAGACAAATTGGAAAAACAGATGCAATAGAATATTTTGCAAATAGTTGTTATAAGTATATTGTAGAGATAAATTTTGCTATTCAGAAACAATATTTAGGAATATTTGATAATGGTTTTGAGGTAGATACTATAATAAAAAATATTTCTTTAATAAATCCAGAGCTTAAATTTATACCAAACGAAACTTTAATTTTTTTTGATGAATTACAAGCATGTCCTAATTGTGTTACATCTTTAAAATCATTTAATATAGATGGAAGATTTGATGTTATTTGTTCTGGTTCACTTATGGAAATAAATTACAAAGAAATTGAGTCAAATAGTGTTGGAAACAAAATAGATTATAATATGTATTCAATGGATTTTGAAGAATTTTTATGGGCAAAAGGCTATAGTGATAATCAAATTGAAGATTTGTATAAATGTATGGTTGAGTTAAAACCTCTTAGCTCAGTACAATATGATGTAATGATGGAAAATTTTAAAGAATACATGATTGTTGGAGGTATGCCAGCAATAGTAAATAGATTTGTTACTCAAAAAAATTATAGTGGAATTTTAGAATTACAAAGACAGATTCTGTTAGATTATGAAGAAGATATTATAAAATATGCATTCGGATTAGATCAGGGAAAAATATTAAATGTTTATAGGAAAATTTCTACTTTTTTGGGCAATGAAAATAAAAAATTCCAAATATCAAAGGTGGAAGATGGGGCTAGAAGTAGAGAATATATCGGAACTTTAGAATGGTTAGATAATGCAGGTATAATAAATATTTCATATTGTATGGAACAACCTGAACTTCCACTTAGAGGAAATTATAATCCAGATAATTTTAGAATATATTTTAGTGATACTGGTATCTTAATTGGTGCTCTTGATGATGAAGCTCAAGAAGATTTAAGATATAACAAAAATTTTAACACATATAAGGGAGCAATTTATGAAAATATTGTTGGAGATATGTTAGTAAAAGCAGGATATAAATTGTATTTTTATAAAAATGAAAAAGGTACTATTGAAATGGATTTCTTTATTAGAGATAAAGATTCACTAATTCCTGTTGAAGTAAAAGCAAATGATAATGCCACAATTTCATTAAATAAATTAATTAGTGAAAATAAATATAAAGATATAAAATATGGAATTAAATTATGTAATAAAAATATAGGATTTAATGGTAAATTTTATACATTCCCTTACTTTTTAACTTTCCTATTAAAAAGATATTTGAAGGAAAAATAATAAATATTATAGAGTAAAAATTCACATTTATTACACTTTATGATATAATGACCGACAAAACTTAGTTTTATTTTTAATAAGAAAATATTAAATGTAACTGTAAATAATATTGGGGGTGTTAATAATGTGGATAACAGGAGTAGAATTATTCGTTAAAGCATTGAAAGAGGAAAATGTAGATACACTCTTTGCTTATCCAGGAGGACAAGCAATAGATTTATTTGATGCTTTATACGGAAAAAAAGATATAGATGTAATATTACCTCGCCATGAACAAGCTTTAGTTCATAGTGCAGATGGATATGCACGTTCTACAGGAAAGGTAGGTGTGTGTCTTGTAACAAGTGGACCAGGTGCTACTAATTTGGTTACTGGAATTGCAACAGCAAATTATGATAGTGTACCTTTGGTATGTTTTACAGGGCAAGTACCAACATATTTAATTGGTAATGATGCTTTCCAAGAAGTAGATACAGTAGGAATTATGCGTAGTATATGTAAATATGCTGTTACAGTAAGAAAAAGAGAAGATTTAGCACGAATAATACACAATGCTTTTTATATTGCTAAAAGTGGAAAGCCTGGTGTAGTTGTTGTAGATATTCCAAAGGATGTTCAACTTGCTTTAGGCTCAGATGAGTATCCTAAAGAAGTACATATTAGAGGATATAATCCTAATACTTCTGTTCATATTGGACAAGTAAATAAAGCTATGGAAGTATTAGAAAAGGCTAAAAGACCAGTATTTTTAATAGGCGGTGGAGTTAATGTAGCTCATGCCAACGAGCAAATGACGAAACTTGCAGAAATAACAGGTGTACCAGTTGTAACAACTATAATGGGAAAAGGAGCTATTCCTACAAATCATGAACTATATGTTGGAAATTTAGGAATACATGGTAGCTATGCCGCAAATACAGCTATTTCAAATTGTGATGTACTTTTTTCTATTGGTACAAGATTTAATGATAGGATAACAGGAAAAATAGGGGAATTTGCAAAGGAAGCAACTATTATTCATGTGGATATAGACCCAGCTTCAATTTCTAAAAATATATCTGTATCAATACCAATAGTAGCAGATGCTAAAAATGCTATTGAAGCTATACTAAAGAAAGCTAAAAGATTAGAGATAGACCAATGGAGAGAAAGTATAAATACTTGGAAAGAAGAACATAAAATAAAAATGGTTCAGGATACCAATGTTCTAACTCCTGAATTTATTATAAAAACTATAAATAAAATGTATAAGAATGCAATTATTACTACAGATGTTGGACAAAATCAATTATGGACTACACAGTTTGTTGATATAGATAATAACAAACGTTTATTAACATCAGGTGGACTTGGAACAATGGGATATGGTTTACCATCTGCTATTGGAGCTAAAATAGGCTGTCCTAAAAAGGATGTTATTTCAATATCTGGTGATGGTGGAGTACAAATGAATATTCAAGAAATTGCTACAGCTGTTTGTCAAGAATTACCGATAGTTGTATGTATCTTTAATAATGGATATTTAGGAAATGTTAGACAATGGCAAGAAATGTTTTATAATAAAAGATATTCTTCTACTTGTCTTAGATATAGAAAATCTTGTGATAAAAATTGTTCTAATAGAGATAAATGCTGTCCAGAGTATACACCAAACTTTGTAAAACTTGCTGAAAGTTATGGTGCTAAAGGAATTAGAGTAACACAAAGAAATGAAGTTGAAAAGGCCTTTAAAGAGGCTAAGAAAAATCAAAAAACTCCTACTATTATAGAATTTATTATAGATGATACCTTAAATGTAATGCCAATGGTACCACCTGGAAATTCACTTAAAGATATGATTATGGAAAAGGAGGAACAATAATATGGAAAAAAGATGGATTTGCTTATTTGTAGAAAATGAAATAGGTGTACTTGCAAGAATTTCTGGATTATTTTCTTCTAAATCATATAATATAGAAACTTTAACAGTAGGAACAACAGAAGACCCAACTGTTTCTCGAATGACAATTTCAATGATTTCAGATGATAAAACTTTTGAACAAATAAAGAAACAGTTAAATAGAAGTGTCGAAGTAATAAAGGTAATTGATTATACCAATATGGCTATTCATAAAAAAGAGCTTGTATATTTTAAAATTATATCATGTAGTGAAAAAGATAAGGTAGAACTATTTAGGTTAGAAAAAGTGTATAATTATAAAATAATAGATTATAGTAAAAATTCAGTAATTATAGAATGGACTGAAACTGAATCAAAAATTGATGATTTAATTGCATTATTTAAGTCAATGTTTCCAAATAGAGTAGAAATAGCTAGAGGTGGAAGTGTTGCTATGGAAGCAATAAGTGTAGCTAATAGATAAAAAATGTTGGGAGTTAAATCCCAACATTTTTAATTGTCTAGTTTGTTGTATTCTTCATCTGTTACAGGTTCTAACCATTCGTTTGAAGTTTCTTCTCCAGGTACTTCAACGGCAATATGACTAAACCAAGAATTAGGTCTTGCACCATGCCAATGTTTAACATTTGCAGGTATTACTACAATATCTCCAGGTGCTAGTTTTTGAACTTCTTTTCCTTCTTCTTGATAATATCCATACCCTGCTGTACAAATTAAAACTTGACCTCCACCAGATTTTGCTTTATGGATATGCCAATTATTTCTACATCCTGGTTCAAATGTTACGTTAGCAAAACTTATACCATTTTCAGTTTTTGCAATAGGATTTAAGTAACTATTACCTATAAAAAATTTAGAATATGCATCATTTGGATTTCCTAATCCAAATACATTTAATTTATCAAATTCTTCTTTATTCATCTTTATTTTCGCCTCCATATACCTCTTCAATTAAAGGAAATGTACTCCAAGCTTTAGGCCATCCAGCATAAAATGCTAATTGTGTTACTACTTCAACAACTTCTTCCTTTGTAATTCCATGTTCTTTTCCAATTTCAAGATGGCTCTTTAATTGTGGAAAAAGTCCTTGTGCAAACAAAGCGGATATTGTAACTAAGCTTCTATCTCTTGGAGATAATTTATCTTCTCTTGACCATACTTCTCCAAATAATACATCATCATTTAATTGGGCAAATTTAGGTGCAATATTACCTAATATATCTCTACCTGCTGTTTGTTTTTTCATTTCTATTCCTCCTTTAAATTCTTAATTTTTTTTAGTATCTATCTAATTTGTATGAAATATTAAATTAGTTTAAGTATGAAGAAATTATATCAAATATATGATTTAACTTCAAGTTAAGTAAAATGACATATAATATAATTTCTTAGTTATAATAATTTGACTATATGTTAATTCTTGAAAATAATAATTATTAAATATATAATGAAGTATAAGAGGTAAATTATGATAGATTATAAAATAATAGAATACAATAACAACTATTTTAGCAAACTACAAAAATTTTTGATTAATGTAGCTGTAAAGGAATATAACTATTCAGAATGGTTGGATTATTTTAATGAAATGAAATTTTTACCACAAAATGCAGATGAAGTTTTCTATATTGCAATAGATAATGCAAATGAAATAATTGGAAGTATTGGAGCAACAAAAATAGATAATAACGTGGTAAAGCTTCACAGTTTATATGTTAATAAAGATTATAGAAATAATGGTGTTGGTAAAAATTTATATAATACTTTATTAAAGTTCATTACTCAAAAAAACTATACCACTATAATTTTAAATACCTTTGATAAATTTAATATTGCAATAAAATTTTATGAAAAAGAAGGATTTTCATTATATAAAGATGGTGGTAAAATTGATGGATTTTGGTACCAAAAAATAATTAAGGTATGATTATCACTCAACATCGAAATATTGATTTGTTATTAATTTGGATATTTATAAATGTGATAATGAAACTAAATTTTTTTACTAGATAATTTAATTATCTGCATAACCTAAAAAATAATTTATTTAGCTATTCTATTTTTTAGAATAGCTATTTTTCTACTTAAAAATTGAAACTATTTTTTAAACTTTTACGACTATATATATGTAAAGCTATTTTTGGAGGTGAATTAATGAGTATATTTAAGTTTGCTTTTTCAAGTAATCATTTAAGTAAAGATGAGTTTGTATATAGAATAGAACTAATAAAGAAAAAGATGTATTTCATCGCAAAAACAAAAATAGATAATATTGAAGATGTAGAAGATGTTATACAAGAAACTATATACAAAGCATATAAAAATCTAAATAAATTAAAAGATACAAATAAATTTGATGCATGGGTCATCCAAATTTTACTTGCTACTTGTAATGATTTTTATAGAAATAAAAAAGAATTATACGAAATAGATGAAAATACTGTTAATGAAAATAATGAATATAGTGAGTTTGAAAATAAATATGATTTTTTGACGTTATTAAAAGACTTAGATGAAGAAGAAAAAATCATAATGATATTATATTATTCAGATAGTAGCACTACAAATGAGATTGCACAAACTTTAAACTTAAATGAAAATACTGTAAAGACTAAAATTAAAAGAGCTAAAGAAAAAATTAAAAAATCTTTTGAAAGGAGTGATTATGTATAATGGTTAAAAACGTTGATGATATGGATAAAAATGTAAGAAAAATTTATAATGAAACCTCTATTCCAGATGATATATTTAAAAATGCGTATAAAATTCTAGAAGCACCAACTCATAGTAAAAGAAAAAGTAGTTTTCTATATATAGGTATTGCTGCATGTTTTACTATATTTATAGTTGCATTAGGTATTTTGAAATTAAATAATAAACCAAATAATGAACCTATTCAATCAGAAACACCTAACACAGCTAATGTAAATCAAGAAAATGATACTTCTTCAAATTTAAGAGCAAGTGTAGATGTTAATGTGTATCCAACAGGAATACATAGTTTTGCATCTTTTGGAGAAGTAGAATATTATTTAGCAATTAGATTAGATAAAATATTGGGTAGTACGTGTTACATAGAAGATAGAGATACATACAGTTATCCTATTACACGAGTAAAAGGAACTGTTTTAAAAGATTTCAAAGGTAATTATAACGGGGATGAAGTAGAATTTTATATATTTGGCGGCAAAGTACCACTTTCTGAATATATAGGTTTAATGGGTGAAGAAGAAATAAATACATCAAATGTTAAAAATTTAACTAAAGCAGAAATAGATAATACTGATGCAAATGTTAAGTTAATGTGGGTTCAAAATCAAGCGGAAGCTATTGAGGGAGAAACATATATTGTTTCCTTAAATTATGATGCAACTAGATATAAAAGCTTACGTATATTACCTATGGGAGAAGAATTTAATTTTAAATTTTACAACATAGAAAATAATACTTATAAGAATTATAAAGATGAATGGAAAGAAGTAGACTTAAATAATCATGAATTCTATGGAATTTTCGATTATGATTTAAACAAATGGGTTACAAATACAATGTTAGAAAAATAGGAAGTAAAGAATAAAATTATAAAAAATGATAAGAAAATAGACTATTAAAAACAATTTACTTTTTCTACGTTTTATAGTATAAAAAAAGAGAGGATTATCTTTAAAATAAAATCAAAAATTAAATAAGCAAGATGTAAATTTTAAGTTGCATTTTGCTTATTATTGTAAATTGCAACTAGAAGTTGATAGGATTTTAAGAAAAACTACACTATAATTAAATATAAAGGAGGAGTAATCTAGTGAAATTTGGTGAAAATTTATATAATCTAAGAAAAAGTAGCAAGATGAGCCAAGAAAAATTGGCAGAGAAAATGGATGTATCCAGACAAAGTGTATCAAAATGGGAGAATGGAGAAAGTTATCCAGAAATGGAAAAGATAATGAAGTTATGCAATATATTCCATTGTAAAATAAACGATTTAGTACATGAAGATATGTCGGATATAAATTCATTAGATGAAGATATAAAAATGAGTGTAGTTAAATTTAAAAAAGAAAAACAAAAAAAAATGAAGGGATTAAGTAAAGCTTTATATATTATTGCTAGAATTGCAAAAATAATTGTTACAATATCAATACCTATTATAATTCTTTGCATGATAATTTTACCTTATATTATTGGAAATATATATTTAGTAGAAGATAAATTAATATATAATGGTATTAATCAAAAAATTTCATTAATAGGTGAAAATAATAACGATACTTCTTTAGAACTTAAAGTTGATGGACAAAATTTAACAGATGAAGATATAGCAACTATTAAAAATATGTTTGAACATAATTCAAAAACACTAATAATAGTGTATATAGAAATGGGATTTTTAGTATTAATTTCTAGTGTAATTTTAATTAGAGTTATATTACAACATTTAGAAGATTTATTTGTAAATATAAATAATGGAGATACACCATTTACATTAGAAAATGTAAAACATATAAAAAAGATAGCATACTTAATGATAGCAACAATAGTTTTATCTAATCTATCTGAGATAATTTTTGAATTAATCTTAAAAGCAGGAGCAAATGCTAAAATAGAACTATTTGATGTAATTGAAATATTATTCTTATTCAGTATGTCATATATATTTGAATATGGTCATGAAATTCAATTAGACTCAAATGGAAAAATATACGGAGATGAAAAATAAATAATAATTAGGACAGATAATAAATTGCAATTATCTGTCCTTTTACAAGTAATCACATAAAAAATAGTCAAAAAAAAGCAGATAAAAAAGTCTGCTTATAATTGTATAATCTATCTTTCAAAGTCATCATGTTCTTCAATAATAGTCTTAGTTAATTTTTTTATTGCCTGTTGTACATTTTCATTAGTAAGACCTACTTGATTATCTGTTTTTACCAAAAAAGGCAGTAAATCATCAATATCTGAATCATCATCTAATATAATAAAATTTGGATTAATGTTAGCTTCAAAATTAGATAGAAATTCTTTAATTTCTTCGTTTCTATTAGAATTTAAAAAAGGTGTATAACCAATCACTAATTTATCTAAATCATATTTTTTTAATTCTTGTAGTAGTGTATTTCTTCCCTCGGAAGTAAGTCTCCAAGTAGAAGAAATTACTAGATTAGAGTTTGTTTTTGTTACCAATTCTTTTAAATTTTCTAAACAATTTGGGTCAAAAGGATACGAATATCCAGAGTGTGATTTCTGTGTTTCATTATATACTTTAATTAAGTTGTTAATTGAATTTAGAACTCCATCTACATCCAAAAATATAAGGTTCATAACACATTTTCCTCCATAAGAAAATAAAAAAAATACCATTCTTTTCAGAATGATACTTATACGTTCTGTCTTATTTATTCGAACAGATATTTTGTTTGGTGGGAATGACCGGAATCGAACCGGTACGAGGTTTAACCCTCGCAGGATTTTAAGT
>CANRLG010000036.1 GCA_947631415.1 uncultured Clostridia bacterium | reverse complement strand
CAAAAAGAGAAAATTAATTTTTCTCTTTTTAATAAACTAGTTTTTTATTGATGTCTCCTAATTGGGGTTCACATCATTTTTTGTAGTAGTCTTTTTAGCTGTACCTTTTGTTTCTTCTTTCTTCTTAGTTGTTGTCTTTTTAGTTGTTTTCTTAGTTGCTTTAGCTTTTTCTTCTTCTATAATTTGTTGTTTCATCTGTTCACGTTTTTCTTTTACATCAAGTAATTGATTATACAATAATGCAATTTGATTATCTCTAGTTAAATTGTAATCGTTTTGTAGTAATATTTGAGCATCATCTAATCTTCCCTCATTCAAAAATTCAGTTGTTATATCTCTATGTGCTTTTATAATTTTTGGATTAGGTCCTATTTGCATTTCATTACTCTTTAAATGTTCATATATCTCATCATCTGATAATTCTTTAAATTCTGGATTAGATGCTTCAAATGATTCTACAAGTTCTTGTACTTCATCATTTGGATAATAATAACTACTTAGCTTATATGCTCCATAAGCAGCTTTTTTATCTTTTAATTCAGTAAATATTTGTCCATATAAATCATATACATGTGCAAGGTCTATTGCTGTATATGCTATTTGTTGCAATACTTTTAGGTTATCTAAATATTTTACAATTTGATTTTTACTATGTAAAATTTCTAGTTTCTTCTCTCTTGCATCCTTATTTAAAAAGTTCCAATAAATAGCTCTATTTAAAGCATCTAGTGCAGCAGACTTTCTTTTCTTTTGTAGAAGAATATCTGCATATAATATATATAACTCATCATTTTTGTATGGTGTAATAACTATCTGTTTATCTCCAGCAAGAATTTTCTCAAATATTCGTCTCTCAATTTCATTTGAAAATGTACAATGTATTTGACTTTCATCTGAAGTATCTGTTAGCCCCTCAATCTTATTTATAATGTTTTCTATTCTGTAAAGTAATGAGTCTACATCTTCTTCATCTATCTTTGAAAATAATACATCTATTAAGTCATCAATTTCTTTCTCCTCAGGACTTACTTCTTTTTGTTCTTGCTCTACACTTTCTTCTTCTGTTTGCTCTAATTCATTTTCTTCTTCTGGTTCTTCTTCTACTCTTTCATCTTCTAGTTCATTTGCTATTATATTTATTGCTTCAATTGTTGTGTTAGCATTTTGGATTATTTTATTTTCTTCATCTAATAGTGATTGAAGAAAATTAACATCACTTTCATAATCTCCTGTAAGATTATTTCTAATTAAATCTAATATTTTTTCCATACTAATTCAACACTCTTTCATAAATATATTTACACAATTTTATTTTAACATAAATATTTAAAAATAATAAAGTAAAAATACAAAATGACATTCATATATTTCATTTGTAACATTAATGAAATATATTATCTAGTTTATAATTTATTTTAATACCATTTTCTCTAGTTTTTCTTTTAAGCCACTCTTTCTATTTCTTGAATCTAAATTATCTACCATATAATTTATAACATTCTTATTCCCTACAATTATTAGCATTTTCTTTGCTCTTGTCATTGCAGTATATAATAAATTTCTAGTTAATAGTTTCTTATATCCAGTAAATATAGGTAATATAACGTAATCAAACTCTGAGCCTTGAGATTTATGTATTGTTATTGCATACGAATGTTCCAATTCATCTAATTCATCAAAATCGTATGATATTAATCTTTCATCATCAAACTCAACATACAATTTTTCTTCTGCTTTATCTATTGCTTTTATATACCCTATATCTCCATTATATATTCCTTCAAAAAATTTACCCTCAATAGAATATTTCTTATCATAATTATTTACAATTTGCATTACTTTATCTTTTTCTCTAAATATTCTTCCTTTATATTCTATCTGAGTTTTAAACTCAGCTTTAGGGTTTAAAATTTCTTGAAGTTTTTCATTTAATTGAATTGTTCCAAGTTCTGTTTTCTTTACTGGTGTAAGTATTTGCAAATCTCTTACTGTATCCATATTAGCATAATTTTCTAGTCTAAATGATACAAGAGAAGTAATTTCATTTATAGTATGCTCTATAGATTTTGTTGATATAAAGAAAAGGTCCGTATCTTTAGACTTAAATTCTGGATATATTCCCTCATTTACTTTGTGTGCATTAACTACTATATCACTTTTAGCACTTTGTCTATAAATTTGCTTTAACTCTACAACTGGTACAATGTCTGATGCTATAATATCTTTTAAAACATTTCCTGCACCAACAGATGGTAACTGATTTACATCTCCTACTATAATAAGTTGAGTTGTAGGTTTTATTCCTTTTACAAGATTATTCATCATCATTAAGTCTATCATAGAAGCCTCATCTACTATTACAACTTCATCTTCTACTTGCTTTACTTCAAACTCATAAAACAAATCTATATCATTATCATCTATCTTATTTATCTCTAATAATCTATGAAGTGTTTTTGCCTCTTTATTTGTAGTTTGTGTAATACGTTTGGCAGCACGACCAGTTGGAGCACATAAAACATAAGTCTTATTCTTGTCTTCAAGTATATCTATTATAGTTTTAATAATAGTAGTCTTACCTGTTCCTGGTCCTCCTGTAACAACAGAAATCATATTATTTAAACATACATCTATTGCATGAGTCTGTTCTTGAGATAGCTCTATATCATTTTTCTTGTTAATTCTACCAAGCATTTTATTAATATTTATTGGCTCACATTTTTGTCTAGTATGTT
This sequence comes from uncultured Clostridia bacterium, assembly GCA_947631415.1. Lineage (GTDB taxonomy): Bacteria > Bacillota > Clostridia > TANB77 > CAG-465 > CAG-465. Next base: position 14,247 of record CANRLG010000036.1, on the reverse strand, counting down.
CTACTATACATTTTGCAATATCTTCTTCGGCAAGATACATACTCTTTCTAAATATATATTCCTCTCCATCAATTCTATCTCTATATAGTTTTTCATTAAATATTAATTTTCCTATTGTTTCAGAAATATCTGCCTCATCTACTTCAAGTAATTCTACACAATAACTTAGTAGATTTTGATATTCAACACAAGTATGTCCAAACTCAATAATCTTAGTCATAGCATATAGTATTCCATTTTCAAGTCTATCACTATTACTTAAAGGTATTCCTAAATTCTTCCCTATCTCATCTACTATTTTAAAATCTAAAGATTTTACAAATCCAAGTAAACTATATGGATTAGACTTTACTACTTGTATAGTATCTTTTCCAACCGCCTGATATATTCTATTTGATACAACAGTAGATAAGCCAAAATTACTTAGAAATTCTATTGTATTCCATTTCTCCCATTCAGTATTAAAAAAGTCATTAAGTCTTTCTATTTTTTCCGTATTTAATCCTTTTACCTCATATAATTTATCTGGGGAAAATCTAATAACGTTTACAGTATCTTCGCCAAACTTTTCGGTTATATTTCTTGCAGTCTTTTTTCCAACACCTACTATATTATCTGCAATATATGAAATTAAAGCAGATGTTGTTTTAGGTAGAACTTTTTTGTATGAAGTAAACTTAAATTGCTCACCATATACTTTGTGAGATATAACTTCGCCTTCAAATTCTAATTCATCATCTACTTCTATTTCTTCTGTCTCACCAACACAAGTTATATATTCATCTTTTTGCTTAATTAATATTACAGTCCAACCATTTGTCTCATTTTTAAATATTATAGTTGCAACTTTTCCTACTATTTTCATACTTTTAGCAACCCTTTCAAACATAGTTATTATATTATACTAAATTACAAATTTCAACCCTACTCTTTTGAAATTATGTTTACTTCATTTGACTTTTAAGCTCACAGATGTTATAATCTCGGTTATGGGAGGTAAATATGACAAAATTTATAGAACAAATTACTCAAGAGGATAAAGCAAAATACATTAAAGATGTAGAAAAAAATATTAATTTTGAAACCTATCCAAAGGTAAAAGATTTTATATTAAATAATGAATTATATATAACTAATGTAAAGACGGGACTAATTGAAATTGAAGATAAAAATGCTACTTTAATATTAGATAATTCAATGAATAGATGGTTTGTTTTATGTGTTGATGGAAAGATAGAATTACTAGCTAAGAAAAATACTTTAATTCATACAAGCTCCTTTAAATACTCTAAACGTGATAGTTCATTTAATAAAAAAATGAAAATACATAAAAAAGATTATCTTATTGAATATGTAGATAATATTGGTGCTAATTTATCTCTTGCTTTAAAAGACTATAATGATAAAGTTGGTAAAAGTAAATGGGAAACAGAAGAAAGCGAGATAAAATCTATGTTATTACATTCAACTAAAGATTCAAATATAATAGGTTACACATATAATTCTAAAAATTTCTCACTTTGCTCAATAGGTAAAAATTCAAATAAAGAATTAAAAATATTAAACTAAAAGCGTACATTTTAAAATATCATGTACGCTTATTTTTTTATTATTAATTATTTTTTCTTACTACTATCATAGTCTTCTTTATAATTTTTATATAAAAAATTGTATGAATCAAGTAGATTGTCTATTATTTGTCCATTTGTAAATTCGCCACTTACTAATAGGCTTTCATTTCTTATTATATTTTCAAAATACATAGGATATATTTTTATAATCTTGTTTCCAAGCTTAAATAAATCATCCTCTTCGCTTACTTCATTATTAGAATATATAACCATTTCTTTATATAATTTAACAAGTTCTTCTCTTAATAATCGTATTACTTCATCAAACTTTCCTTTTTTTAGTAGCTCTCTACATTTATCTGTATCCATCATATTTTAATTTCTTCACCCTTCTTCTCTTTATTTAATTTAGTAATTAATGCCAATTTTTTTATCATTTTTTTAGTAATTTCCATAAAAGTATTCTTATCAAAATTTTCAAAATTCTCTATAGTCTCCCAGCCTAAATCTCCTCTATTATTTTTTACATATTCTTTTCCTTTTTCATTAGAATAAGGAACACTTATTGAAACAGCCTCTTCAAGTTTTTCATTTTCTTCAATTTCCATATTATAATCTTTTAATGCATCCAATACATCTTTTTTTTGTAAATGAAATTGCATAGAACCTATGTCATCTTTTCCTTTTATTACAATTCTTACAGAATCCTGACCATTAATTTTGCTTTTACTCACTTTTTTATTTTCAGTTACATACCCAAAAAGCACCTCTGGTTTTAGCGCCTTATATTCATCCTCTGTAATGTTTCCATTTATCTGTTGTGCAAGAATATCTTTTGCTTTTAAATTATATAACATACCTTTAAAGCCCAAAAATTTAGCATCAAGTAATCCATATCTTAAATTATAACATTTTATGGTTTTTACAAAATCTTTTATATTTGATTTACTAAAATCTTTAATACTACACACATTTTTCATAACATCTCTGACTGAATTTATAACTTCTTTACTGCTTTTATCATTTGGATTTTTTAATGCTTTATCTATCATCTTAAGATGTATCTTTTGTTTCTCTAATTCAATAATAGCATTATATAGTGTGCTTCGCTTATCTTTTTCACCTTTTTTACTTTGTCTATTCCTGTCTATAGTGGCTTTATTGATGCCTATTTTTTCCATCATTTGTTCAATTACCGATTCATCTATAGTGTGGAAACATATATTTGAGAAAAAAGAAACCCTTGCACACATTCCTTCTTCAAATACATGAAATAAGGCTTCTTCTATTATATCATTTCGATTTTTTAATTCACTAAAACCATATATTTCATCTATTCCATTCTTTCTATAAGTATCATTATCTTTGTCTATCCAAACCTTCGCTAAATCTGTTTTCTTGACTGTCTTCAAAATTATATCCATATAGTCTCCCATTTTTTCGTTAAGTTTTCTCATATCTGTTTCTATTTCTTTTTTAGTTTTATTTTTAAGGGAGACATTTTCTACTTTTCCTTTTAATAAACTTAATTCTTCGCAAAATTTATAATAATTCTTTGAAAAAGCCTCAACAACTTCCTTATAGTTAATTTTATTATCAACCTTAAACAAATTAATATCACCTACCTAAGTTCATATATCTTAATTTGCGCATTGCCTTGACTAATATCAAAAATATCACTATTTCTTGGAAAACCATTAAAGTATGTATAAAATAATCTGCATATTCCATTATGTGTTACAATTAAAATATTTTTATCTTTATACTTTTCTTTTATTTCTTCTATTAATTCATATACCCTATTTCTACATTCTTCTATTGTTTCACTAGGGAAATTCTTATCTTTTCCAACAGTCCAATATCCTCTATAATCTATTGTATCTACATCAATTCCCTCTATATCTCTTGCATCTCTTTCTTTTAATCTATCATCATAAATTACTGGAACTTCTTTTGAGTTGACTATATTTTCTGTATGTCTTGTTCTTAACATAGGAGAACAAATAACTAAATCATAATTTAAGTTTTTTACTAACTTTTCTGCCTCTTTGCATTGCTCAATTCCTTCACTATTTATATCCAAATCTTCTCTAGATAACAGTTTTTTCTCTTTATTCCAATCTGTAAGTCCATGTCGTATAACGTATAAATACATATTTATCTCCTCATTTTTTCTATTATATACAAAAATTGTATCATATACAAAAATTATTAACAACCATATTTTTTTAACTTTTCTTTTTAATATTTTTTTATTAATTAAATATAATTATATAAAGGTGATTTATTTATGTATTACATAATTACAAAACAAAAAATTGCGATTATATTTACTATAATTTCTCTAATATCTATATTTACTTTTTCTTGTATGCTATTTGCAACAAGTAATTCGTGGGGGTTATCTTTTGGAGAAGCCAATACTACTCCTAGAGGAAATGCAACTGCAGAAGAACTAGCCAATTATGATGCATATTATGTTTCAAATACACAAAATAAAGAAGTATATTTAACTTTTGATGTTGGTTATGAGGCAGGTTACACAGAAAGCATATTAGATACACTTAAAGCACATAATGTAAAAGCTGCGTTTTTTATAGTTGGTAATTATTTTGATTCTAATCCAGATACAGTAAAAAGAATGTATGAAGAAGGTCATATAGTTGCAAATCATACCTTAACTCATCCTAATATGTCTAAAATGTCTACCTTTGAAGATTTTAAAGCACAAATAGAACCTAATGAACAAAAATATAAAAATATCACTGGTCAAGATATGAAGAAATTCTACAGACCACCTCAAGGAATATATAACACTCAAAATCTTCAAGATGCCAAAAATCTTGGTTATAAAACAATATTTTGGTCTGTAGCTTATGTAGACTGGGAACAAGATAATCAACCATCACATGAAAAGGCAATGAGTACACTTATGAAAAGAGTTCATAATGGAGCAATAATTCTTCTACACTCAACTTCTAAAACTAATATGGAAATTCTTGATGAATTTTTAACTAAAATGGAAAATTTAGGTTATACATTTAAAACTTTAGATGAATTACAATAGTAAAAAACACTGTAACTTATATATTTTTGTTACAGTGCTATTTTTTTACATTTTATCTGGACACTCGATTCCAAGAATTTTTAATCCATTTTTAATTACAACAGATGTAGCATATACTAAAACACATCTTGCCTGTTTTGTCTTTTCATCTTCTTCATTTGCTACACTACATTCGTTATAGAAACGAGAAAATAATGTTGCTACCTCAATTAAATATCTTGCTAAAATACTTGGTTCATACTCTTGTGCAGATTTTTTAATTGTATCTTCGTATTTTTGTAATTGTTTAACAAGTTCAACTTCTTGTGGTGTACTTAGTTTAGAGTAATTTATACTATTTATATCTAAGTTAGCGATATCAAAACCAACTTTTTCAAGAATAGATTTAGTTCTACAATATGTATATTGTATATATGGTCCTGTTTCACCATCAAATCTTAGTGTATCATCTAAATCGAAAATAATATCTTTATTTTTACCACTCTTTAGATAATTAAATATTAATGCTCCTACTCCTATTTTCTTTGCTACTTCATCTATATTTTCTAATTCAGGATTTTTAGCAAGAATTATATCTTTAGATTTTTTAATAGCTTCCTCTATTAAGTCATTAATATATACTACATTACCTTCCCTTGTTGACATCTTTCCAGTTTTTAGTCTAATCATACCATAAGTTACATGTTTTAGGCCTTTTTGGTATTTTTCATCTACTAAATACTTAGCCACTTCAAATATTTGTTTAAAATGTAATATTTGCTCAGTTGCTGTAATATATATACATTTTGTAAAGTCATAAGTACGAGCTCTATAAAGTATAGCAGCTAAATCACGAGTAGCATAAATAGTAGAACCATTAGATTTAAGTACAATACATGGTGGCATATTATCTGAAACTTCAACTACTTTTGCACCTTGTGAGTCTTTAAGAACACCTTTTTTATCTAAAATTTGTATAACTTCATCCATTTTATCATTATAGAATGCTTCTCCATTATATGAGTCAAACTTACTTCCAAGTATGTCATATATTCTATTATATTCTTTTAATGATACATCTCTAAAATATTTCCAAAGTCTTGTTGTTTCTTCATCACCTTGTTCAAGCTTTTTGAAATTTTCACGAGCTATATCCATTTGTGCCTCATCTTCTTTACATATTTTATTCATACGAACGTATATGTCTGAAAGTGCATCTAGTGGATTTTCATCAAAATTATATTCATCTTTAAAACGTTTATATCCCTCAATAATTATTCCAAACTGTCTTCCCCAATCTCCTAGATGATTAATTCCTGTTACATTATATCCTAATGTTTCATATAAATCATATAGAGCTTTACCAAGTACAGTATTTCTAAAATGACCTAAGTGGAAAGGCTTAGCAATATTTGGAGATGAATATTCAACAATTATATTAACTCCATTTCCCTCATTGCTTTTACCATAATTTTCTCCTAGATTTACTATATTGTCTAATGTCTTTTTAGTAATATTATCACTATTTAAGTAGAAATTTAAAAAGCCATTTACATTTTCTACTTTTGAAATTTTATCATCTGCTGTAATCTTTAATTCAAGTTCTTGTCCAATCATTACAGGTGATTTTCTTAATACTTTTGCTAAATTAAAACAAGGATAAGCAAAATCTCCATTTTTCTTATCTTTTGGAGTTTCTACTTTTTCTTCTATCTCCTCGATTTTTATATCATTATTTTCAAGTGCTTTATATATAACACTTGCAATATATTTCTTCATTTCTTCCATATTATTATCTATCCTTTCTATCATACGTGTTTTTTATTGTTTTAAGTCGTGTATTTCTGGGATTACTCCCATCTACGTTTTCTTACCACGTATCTAGATAATAATTTTATATATTCCATTATCTAACAACTCCTTTGGCATAATTTTCTATTATTTTATATATTTCTTCTTGATTATCATCATTTGCTACTATATTTCTTACTTCTTTACCGCATTTACTACATCTATAAATTATTACTTTTCCCTTTTTTGAAGTCTCAACAACATTGATTGGGACAAGTAGACCTTTACAAGTATTAGCTCTATCTCCTGGAGTTATATCTACATGTACAGAATATAGACAGTAGTTACAATGGTCTCTTGAAGTATATTTTAATTTTTCAACTTTTCTTTTACAGTTGATACATTCAAATTCATTATCGTTTTTTACAAACATATCTGCTCCTAAACTTAATAATAGTATTTTACTACAAAACTTGTGCTTATTCAAGTAAATAATATACTTTTATGTAAAGAAAAAATATTTTTCAAGTTGTTAAATTCTAGTATATGGAATAAATACAAAAAAAGACACTCTCGTGCCTTTTTTTATTTATAACTATTTTGTTCCAAATATTCTATCTCCTGCATCACCAAGTCCTGGAACTATATATCCTTTATCATTAAGTTTTTCATCTAATGCTGCTGTATATATCTTGACATCTGGATGTTCTTCTTGCATTCTCTTTACTCCCTCTGGAGCTGCTATTAAACACAAGAATTTAATATTTTTAACTCCCTCTTTTTTAAGTTGTGCTATTGCATCACAACCAGAACCACCTGTTGCAAGCATTGGGTCAAGCACTAATACTTCTCTATTCTTAATATCTTTTGGTACTTTAAAGAAATATCTAACTGGCTCTAATGTTTCTTCATTTCTATACATTCCAATATGCCCAATTTTAGCATTAGGTATTACCCTAATTAATCCATCAAGCATACCAGTTCCTGCTCTAAGTATCGGTAAAAATGCATATTTATCTTCATTCAATTTTTTAGTTTTTAATTTTACCATAGGAGTTTCAATTTCACAATCTTCAAGTTTTGCATCAGTCATTGCTTCATAACATACAAACATTCCTATTTCTGCAACTAACTCTCTAAATTCCTTTGTTCCAGTATTTTTATCTCTTAATATAGATAATTTATGTTCTATTAAAGGATGGTCTAAAACAACAATATTTTCTTTATTTATTTTGCCATCTTCTTTTTTATCTTTTTCCTCTACTTTTTCTTCCTCTTTATTTCCTGCCTCAAATTCAAGTGGTTTATCATCATCTTCTTCACGTGGTAACACTAAATTTAATATTACACCTGCAACAGCTGCTAAACTCATTCCTGATACAGAAACAGTTCCAATATTTAATACTGCTCCTCCAAGTCCTAATACAAGCATTGTTGAAGCAATAATTACATTTCTTGACCTTCCGAAGTTTACTCTGTTTTCAATTAATACTTTTAAACCATTTACAGCAATAAAACCATAAAGTAATAATGATACTCCTCCAAGTATTGGATTTGGTATTGTTGAAATTAATGCTGTAAATTTACCTAAGAAACCTAAGCAAATTGCAAAAATTGCTGCAAGTCCTATAACCCATACTGATGCTACTTTTGTCATACCAACAACAGATGTATTTTCACCATAAGTTGTATTTGGTGGTCCACCAAGCACTGCTGCAACAGAAGTTGCAAGACCATCACCTAGTAATGTTCTATTTAGTCCTGGGTCTTTAATTAAGTCTTTTCCTATAATTGTACCTAAAGCTGTATGGTCTCCAATATGTTCAGCTATTGTTACTATAGCAATAGGTGCTATGGTAAGTGCTGCTGCAAAAGTTGGAGTATATGAGATAAATGGTACTAAAAATTTTGGTAAACTAAAGAATGATGCTTCTAATACTGGACTAAAATCTACAAGTCCTAGTATTACCGCAAGTACATATCCTGACGCTATACCTATTAAAAATGGTATAACTCTTAAGAAACCTTTTCCTTTTAGCATAACAAATGCTGTAACTAAGAAAGTAAATAGTGCAACTATTACACCTTTAATATTTATTGCCTCAACATCTGCACTTATTCCTATACTAGAAACTGCAGAACCTGCTAGACTTAGTCCAATAATCATAATCATTGGTCCTATTACTATTGGAGGTAATAATTTTTGTATCCAATCTTTACCCACAACTGCGATTATTAACGCTACAACAATATATATAACTCCGACAAGAAATGCTCCTGTCATAGCTCCACTAATACCTGCAAGAACTGCTCCTGCTGCAAGTGGAGTAATAAAGGCGAATGAGCTTCCAAGATATACTGGAGATCTACCTTTTGTACATAAAATATAAATCAATGTTCCTATACCTGATGTTACAAGCGCAACTGGTATAGTTAATACTTCTGTTCCTGCTGCTGAATTTACAAGTATAGGTACAAGTATAGTTGCACCAAACATTGCAAAAACGTGTTGAATAGCAAGAACAATCCATTTTAGAATTGGTGGCTTTTCATTGACATCAATTGTCATCTTTGCCTCGTTCATAAGAAAAATTCCCCCTTCTTAAAAAAATATCTATAAAAAAACACTTAATAAATAATATTAAGTGTTCTTTTCAAAAATTATATATATTTAATAGTGATAATCTTACTTTTTTTAATGGAATAATAGGGGCAAAAATTGAAAGTAAATCTGCTTTACTTTTTGTTAATACTTTATTAATTTTAATGCTACATCTATTATTCATTTTTACTCACCCTTGCGTACTACTATACTATATTTAGACTATTTTTGCAAGGAAAAAACATAAATTTTATAAAAAAATAATATGAGACTGTATAGCCTCATACTATATTACGTTATCTATTAAAGCATCCATTACCTATAAACTCTCTAATTAAGGAATCGATAGGAATATTTGAAGTTTCCATTGGTAGAAAATTATTTAAGTATTCATATAATCTTCTAGCTTCTGGATAGTATATACTACTTTTATCTACTTGTAATAATAATGGTTGTGCAAATGTTTTCATAACTGCAGGCTCATATATTATACTTGAATTAAAAATAGTATCTACATCTTCTAAAAATGGATAAATATACTTTTCTTCTCCTGCCCTAACATTTTGCCATAATTCAAATGTTCTGTCTATACTATGACCACGAGTTGCAAAATCTCTTACCATTCTTCTTAGAAATCTAGTATCTGAAGAAGATACTTTAGTATATCCATCTAAGTTTAAAGTAGTTATTGGTGCAATATATATTTTATATTTATTCTTTGCAGGTGTAAATTCAGTTAGAATTGGATTTAATGCATGTATTCCCTCTACAACTAATATATCTTTTGGTTTTAAAGTTAAAGTCTTACCATTATATCTTTTTGTGCCAACAATGAAATCAAACTCAGGAAGTTCTACAGTTTCTCCTTTAATTAAAGAATTCATTTGTGAATTAAATAAATCAATATCTAAGGCATCAACCGTTTCAAAATTATATTTTCCATCTTCGCCTAGTGGTGTATCTTTTCTTTCTTTAAAATAATTATCCATTGAAATTGTAATAGGATTATAACCAGTAAGTCTTAATTGTACTCCAAGTTGTTGAGCAAAAGTAGTCTTTCCAGAAGAAGATGGTCCTGCAATTAAAATTAGTTTTATGTCTTTTTTCTTTTCTATATCTTGAACAATTTCTACTATTTTTCTTTGATGAATTGCTTCGGATACTTGTATCATATCTAAAGTATTATTATTCAAAATTTTGTTATTTAAAGCTCCTATATTCTGGACATTTAATATATCTTTAAATTTATAGAACTCATCTACTGCATCTATTAATCTTGAACTTTTAACTTGTGCAAGTTCTCCATTTTTATCTGGAAGCACAAGTAACGCACCATTTCTATATGGTATAAGGTCAAACTTCTTTAATAGTCCTGTACGTGGTACGAGAACTCCGTAGAAATTATTGTATAATCCATCACAAAAATACATATTTGTATATGATTTTAACCTATTTGCCATGTTCTCGATTTTATCTTCGTCTTTGGATAATTTATAATACTCAGTAGCCTCATCTACACTTAGTGCTTTCTTTTCAATCTCTAAGTTAGCATCTATAATATTTTGCATTTGCGTTTTTATTTCTTTTATATTTTCATCTGTTAAATCCATACTTGGTACAATGAAATATTGATTTCTATTTATAGTTGCTTGAAAATCTACTTTTTGATAACCAAATAATTTAGTTATTGCCATATAAAGTACCATTTTCATGCTCTTTGAATATACTCTATATCCATCATCTGAATTTATCTTTACAAAGCTAACCTTTGAATCTCTAATAAGCTCATATTTTTGAAATTTTACTTCACTGTTAACTACAAAAGCTAATATATCGTCTGTATTATCCTCAATCATACTAACAGCATCAATTACTCTTGTACCATAAGGTACACATATCTCTCTACCATCATCAAAATTTACAATGACTTTCTCTTTAAGCATGTATAATCAACCTCACTTTTATGTATTTATATTTTATTACTAATAGCTAAAATTTTCTACTTCTTTTTAATATTTTCTAAGAAAACTTTTATAAATTCCTCATTACTTTTAGTCTTAATTAATATATTTAATATTTTTTCTACCATTTCTTGATTTGAAACAGATTGGGCAAGTAATCTTCTAATATATGTGGCACATTCAAGTTCCTTCTTATCGTATAATAAATCTTCTCTACGTGTACTAGATTTATTAATATCTATTGCAGGGAATATTCTTCTTTCAGATAGTTTTCTGTCTAAGAATACTTCCATATTACCTGTACCTTTAAATTCTTCAAATATCATATCATCCATTCTACTACCTGTTTCAACAAGTGTAGTTGCAAGGATAGTTAAAGAACCACCATTTTCTATATTACGAGCTGCTCCAAAGAATTTTTTTGGAAAATGCAATGAAGCTGGGTCAAGTCCACCAGATAAAGTTTTACCACTAGGCTCTACTTCCAAATTTGAAGCACGAGTTAAACGTGTTAAGCTATCTAATAGTATAACTACATCTTTATTATGTTCAACTAGTCTTTTAGCTCTTTCAAGTGCCATTTTAGATACTTTTATATGATGTTCTGGAGCTTCATCAAAAGTAGAATAAATTACTTCTGCATCTATAGAACGTTCTATATCTGTTACTTCTTCTGGTCTTTCATCTATTAATAGCACCATAAGTACAACTTCTGGATTATTTTTTAATATTCCATTTGCAATTTGCTTTAAAAGAGTAGTTTTTCCTGCTTTAGGTTGTGCAACAATTAATCCTCTTTGTCCTTTTCCAATTGGTGCAAGTAAATCTATTATTCTTGTAGAATAATCTTTTGCATCCGTTTCAAGTCTTAGTCTTTCGTTTGGATAAATAGGTATTAGGGTATCAAAAGACCTTCTTTTAATTGCTTGTTCTACTCTATCATCATTTACTGCATCAATGTAAATTAATGATGGAAATTTGTTTTGTGGGTCTGTCGTAAATCTTGCTATTCCTTTTAACTTATCTCCTGTATTTAGCTTAAATCTTCTAATTTGCATAGCAGATACATACACATCTTTATTACCTGGAAGATAATTATCACTACGTAAAAAACCATATCCATCTGGCATAACTTCAAGAATTCCCTCAGTTATATAGTCTGTTTCTGCATTTTCAATTTGGATATCTACTTTATCTTCTATCTCATTATTATCTTCTAAGTTCTTTATAATTTCTTCAACTAAATATTCTTTTTTTAGTCTTTCATATCCCTCAAGTTTTAAATTTTCTGCTATTTGTCTAAGTTCTGCAAGAGTTGATTTTTTTAAACTATCTTTATTATACATATATACCTCCATTTACTATATTACTTGTGCAAATAAATCATATTCATTATAGTCTATAATTTTAACATTAACATAATCTCCAATTATAACTTTCTTTGAACTATCTTCATCTATTTTTATATATATTCTACCATCTACATCTGGAGCTTCAAGCATTGAACGACATATAAAATATTCATCATCTTCTGAAACATCCTCTACAATAACTTCATATTCTCTATCTAAACGTTCTTTATTTTTTTGTAGAGATACTTGTTTTTGTGTATCAAACAACTTTTTAAGTCTTTCCTCTTTTACATCTTCATCTATTTGACACTCCATATCATAACTTGGTGTATCTTCTTCTCTTGAATATGTAAATGCACCTAATCTATCAAATTTTAGTTCTTTAACCCCTTCTAATAATTCTTCAAATTCTTCTTCTGTTTCACCAGGAAATCCAACTATACAAGTTGTTCTTAAGATAGCATCTGGAACTAATTTACGAATTTTAGCAATTCTATCATATATAATTTGTTTTGTATCATGTCTATTCATATCTTTTAACATTTTATCATTTAAGTGTTGAATAGGAATATCAAAATAATTACATACTTTTGGATTTTTAGCTATTTCCATTATAAGTTCATCTGTTGTTTCATACAAATACATATATAGTATTCTAATCCATTTAATTCCCTCAATTTTACTAATTTTATTTAGAAGTTCTGCAAGTTTTAATTCTCCATAAATATCTAGTCCATATTTTGAAGTGTCCTGAGAAATTATACATATCTCTTTAATACCTTTTTTAGCTAATTCTTCTGCCTCTTTAAGTATATCTTCCATCTGTCTGCTAACAAAAGCTCCCCTAATTAATGGTATCGCACAATAACTACATTTATTATCACAACCATCAGATATTCTAATATATGCTAGTGGATATGTTGATGAAATAACTCTATCTAAATAATCTAAATTATGAGTAAACTTCTTTTGATTAAATAATTTATTTTGACTAAAAAAGTTAGATAAAATTTGAGGTAATTTATTATACTCATCTACCCCTATTACCAAATCAACTTCTGGTAAAGTTTCAATTATATCTTGTTTATATCTTTTAGCAAGGCAACCTGTAACAATTAAGGCTTTACATCTTCCTTCTTCTTTGTAATCTGCCATATCTAGTATTGTCTCTATTGCTTCTTCTTTAGCAGATTGAATAAATCCACAAGTATTAACAACTATTATATCTGCTAATTCTACTTCATTTACAATATTAAAGCCCTGTGCCTTAAAAACACCAAGTATCATTTCACTATCTACTTGGTTTTTAGTACAACCCAAACTAACAAGTCCTACATTCATTTTCTTCTCCTCCAAGTAGAGATTATTATACCATATATTTAACATAAAATAAATAGTTTTTTATATATATTTTTCTACACAATTCTACATTTTTTAATAATAATATTATTATTCATATTTACATATTATGTAAAGTATGGTAAAATATAATCAGATTATATTTTGAAGGAGGTTCATAAATATGAACAAATTTAAAAAAGAAAAAAAACTTAGAGTATACCTTAATTCCAACGAGGAGGTAACTCAAGAAATAAATAGTAATAGAATTCTTATTGAATATTTGGATGATGCGCCAAGATATGAAATAAATTTCCACTATTTATTTGGATGGTTAATATATTTAACCAAAAAAGATTTATTAACAAACAAAATACAAAGGATATCTGCATTAAAAGTATTACAACATAAAATAAAATATATAACAGAATATAATAGAAATAGCAGATTAAAAATAAATGATAGAGATGGTATTCTAATTAGAAATCTTATCGAAAAAATAAATATATAAGGGGCTGTAAAAAAAGTCCCAATGTAAAACGAGTGAATTAATTTCACTCGTTTTTGCATAAAAAAACAAGCTACC
>CANRLG010000035.1 GCA_947631415.1 uncultured Clostridia bacterium | reverse complement strand
AAGGAGTTTTTTTACAACCCCAATTTTTTTTACTTTTTAGTTGGAACAAGTAATTCTTTTCCACCCATATATGGTTGTAATGCTTTAGGAACATGTACACTTCCATCTGCATTAATATTATTTTCAAGTACTGCAATAAGTCCACGAGGAGTTGCAAGACAAGTATTATTTAGTGTTGAAACAAGATAATTTCCGTTTTCACCTCTTGCACGAATAGATAATCTTCTAGCTTGTGCATCTCCTAGAGTAGAGCAAGAACCAACTTCAAAGTATTTCTTTTGTCTTGGGCTCCAAGCTTCTACGTCACATGATTTTACTTTAAGGTCTGCAAGGTCTCCACTGCAACATTCAAGAGTTCTAACAGGAACATCTAAACTTCTAAAGAATTCAACTGTATAACTCCATAATTTATTATACCAATCCATAGCATCTTCTGGTTTACAAATAACAATCATTTCTTGTTTTTCAAATTGATGTACTCTGTATAAACCTCTTTCTTCAATACCGTGTGAGCCAACTTCTTTTCTAAAACATGGAGAATAAGAAGTAAGACATAAAGGTAAATCTTCTTCGTTTATTTTTTGGTTAATAAATCTACCTATCATAGAGTGTTCACTTGTACCTATTAAGTATAAGTCTTCACCTTCAATTTTATACATCATTGCATCCATTTCAGGAAAAGACATAACACCTGTTACCACATCACTACGTATCATAAATGGTGGAATACAATAAGTAAAGCCTTTGTCTATCATAAAATCTCTAGCATAAGAAAGCATTGCTTCGTGAAGTCTTGCAATATCTCCAGTTAAGTAGTAGAAACCATTTCCACTTGTTCTACCAGCACTTTCTTTGTCTAAACCAAATAGAGCTTCACAAATATCTGCATGATGAGGAATTTCAAAATCTGGAACGAAAGGTTCACCAAATTTTTCTATTTCAACATTTTCACTATCATCTTTTCCTATTGGAACAGAAGGGTCCATTATATTTGGAATAACAAGCATTCTTTTCTTAAGTTCCTCAGAAAGATTAGCTTCTTCCTTTTCTATATCTACAAGTTGTTCATTTATTTTTACAACTTCTTGTTTTTTTGCATTTGCTTCTTCAATTTTCTTTTCACGCATTAAGCTTCCAATTTCATCACTTGTTGTGTTTCTTGATTGTCTTAAAGCATCACCATCTTGTTTTAATTTTCTAATTTTTACATCAAGTTCTATTACTTCATCAATAAGAGGAAGTTTTTCATCTTGAAACTTATTTTTAATATTTTGTTTAACGATTTCTGGATTTTCTCTTACAAATTTTATATCTAACATTTTTTTCACTCCTTAAATTAAAAAAATCTGTGCTTGATAACACAGATTATAATATATAATTAAATTATTTTCAAGACATAATTAGTACCCAATATTTTCATTTTCTACATCTTCATCAACTACTTCTTTAGTCATCATTTCAAGAAGTTTTTCATAGATTTTCTCTGCATCTTGGTTCCAGTTACGAGTAATATTTCTAGCTTGGTCTTTATCTGTTGCATACATAGTAATATTGACTAATTCATCATTATCTTCTTTAATGTAGCATGAAACTTTAAAACCTCCATTATTTGCAGGTAGTACCATATTATCTATTGAATAATCTGTTTTTATCTTAACAATGTTTTTATTTATTATCTTTTTTATATTGTGTAGATTAACACCTGGAATTAGTTCTAAAAGTTCTTCAAGGGTCGAAAGACCCGAAGGTGTAATAGAATATACAGCTTGTGAGTCAATATAGGACTCGCTGATGTATTCACTAGCTGTTAGTTCTTGAACATAGGCACAAATATCAAAATAAGTAATATCATCAAAATCTTCACAAAATTTAGCTATTTGTTCAATACTAAGTGCTTTAGAATTTTTTTCTAGTATGTATAAAATTATGATTTTATTATCAAAAATTTCTAGTCCTTTAGCCAAGCTTATCACTAACCTTTCGTATTTTTATTCTTTACAAATCTTTTAATACATGATATCATAATAACATATTTATGACGAAAAATAAAGAGAAGAGGCTAAAAACATGGAAAATTCTAAAGAAAATTTTATTATAGCTATTGATGGTGAAGCAGGAACTGGAAAATCTACACATGCTAAAAATCTTGCTAAGAAACTAAATATTACATATATAGATACTGGAGCAATGTATAGATGTGTAACTCTTGCGTGTTTAGAAAAAGGTGTAGAGCCAGATAATTATGATGGAGTAGATACAGTATTAAAAGACATTAAAATTGAGTTTAAAAGAGAAGATGGCATAGATAAAGTCTTTTTAAATGGTAGTGAAGTTACTTCTCAAATAAGGACACCAAGAGTAGACAGTTATGTAGCAAAATTTGCAGCTTTAAAAAACGTAAGAGAGAAAATGACACCACTTCAAAGAGAAATGGGAAAAGTACAAAGTGTAATAATGGAAGGTAGAGATATAGGTACAGTTGTATTTCCTAATGCACAAGTTAAAATATACTTAGATTGTTCTGAGGAAGAAAGAGCAATGAGAAGATACAAACAAAATTTAGAAAAGGGTATTAATTCTTCTTATGAAGATGTTCTAAAAAATATAAAAGAACGTCATAAATTAGAAACTCAAAGAGAAATAGCACCTCTAGTTAAAGCAGAAGATGCAGTTTTAATTGATACAACTAATTATACATTAGAAGAAACTGAGGATATGATTATGAAGATAATAAAGGAGAAAATAGATGTTTAAAAAACTTTTTTTAGGTTTTTTGCAATTTATATTTTGTCACTTTCTTTATAGGGTTAAATACTATGGAGTTGAAAATTTAAAAAATGTAGATAAATGTTTAGTATGTCCAAATCATTCTAATACATTTGAACCTTTATGGGTGTATGTAAAAGACAAACATATGTGGATTATGGCAAAAGCAGAACTATTTAACAATAAGATTGTTGCTAAACTTTTGAAAACATATAATGTCTTTCCAATTAAGAGAGGACAAAAAGATGCAAGAAGTCTAATTCATGCAATAAATATAGTGAAAAACAATGACCATTCTAAATTATTAATATTTCCAGAGGGAACACGTATACCAAAGGACAAGGAACGTGGTAGAGCAAAAGTAGGACCAGTATATATTGCTGCAAAAGCTCAAGTGCCAATAATTCCTGTATATATTACAAAAAATGCATCATTGTTTAGTAGCCCAAAAGTTACATTTGGCAAACCTATGCAAATACCTGAAGATGTAGTTGATGACAAAACAAAATTACAAAATATGTCAAATGAATTATTAGATAGAATATATAGTTTAAAAGAGGAAGAAAAAAAATAAGTTTTCTTCTTCTTTTTTTTTAGCAAAAATTTCTGGTAACTTACGTTTTATCATACTAAAATACTTGACAAATTTACATAAACGAGTTAGAATAAGAGGACACGAGAAATTTTTAACTACAAGCAAATTTGCATTTTAGTATCTAAAATGAAGAAAGGAAGGAGTTGCCTATGAAGGTAAAAATTAGAAATGTAAAAAATCTAAAATTTACTACTAGTCCTGTCAAACTATCACTTAGGGTGAAATTTAACGGAGAAAAAACTTATGGAGACTTAACAATCGACTACATCGAAAGTATGATAAAAGTAGATGCTGGTAGAGAGTTAAGTAAAAATGAAAGATTAGATGTTCTAAAGGAGATTTTTAACAGATTAGTGTATAAGCAAAAAGAATGGGAAGATTTAATCGAATTAAGACTTGTAGATTTGCAAAAGGAAGAAGACGAAAACGAATTATCTATAATAGAGGAAATATTAACTTACGACAAAAACAGTTTTAATCGAAATACAAATATGGAGTTAATTATTTCATACGTTAAGGAGTCTTTAGACTCAATTCAAGATGCAATAGATGAACGGTGTAGATGAAGTGGTGTTACAAGACATAGTCAATATGAGTAATATAGCACAATGCTATGAATGGTTACTAGATTATTGTTTAAGAAAAAGAGGATTAGAGGGAAAACTAACTCCTAAAGTTAAAAAATTAGATGGAGATAATCCATATTTTATGAGTTACTATCTTTATATAGTTAGTTATACTTATAAAAGAATTTAAGAAAAATTAAAAAGAATGGCTTTTTGTCATTCTTTTTTCTTGACTAAAGTGTTTGTTAGATATATAATGTGTAAAGTACAAACAAGATAAAAATAATTGAGGTCTTGTTTAGGAGGAGGAAAAATGAATTTTATTACGTATAAGAACTTAATAGATAAGTATAATAGAAGTATAGATAGCTCAATTCAAGAGGAATTAAGACCATATTGCCTAAAACATAAAATAACATATTTACAGTATCAAATAATGGCTGTATTATATGAAGATGGGGCAATGAATATTGGTGATTTAAGTCAAAAAATGAGTATGGATACAGGAAATATGTCTGCACAATGTAAAAGATTAGAGCAAAAAGGATATACACTAAGACTTAGAAAACAGTTTGATGAAAGAGTAGTTGAAGTATCTTTAACTCGTCAAGGAAGATTAGTAATTGCAGAACTTAATGAATGTCTAAATAAAAAATATAAAAATAGTTGGAATGCGCTTTCTCAAGAAGATAGGGAAATGCTAATTAACTCTTATGAAATAATGCTAAAATTTTTTAGTGATAAGAAGTAGGTGTGTATTATGAAAAGAAATATAGTAACGATAATAATAGCATTCATATTAATAGTTGGAGTATTAGTTATAGCATTTTTAAATTTTGGAAGAAATAAGGAAAGTAAGTTAAATAAATATTATGATATTGCACAAGAAAAAATTATTGAGTCTGAGAAAAAAGATGGACATAATGATTATAAAACATTTGTTGCAATGGATAAATATGGTTCAAAAGAAGAAGAAAATAAATTATATATATATGCCTATGTTGCAGCAGAAAGTTATTACAAAGAAGATGATGGTAGTGTAGTGTTAGATAGTGGATTTGCTATTCCATATAGATTTGAATTTGAAAATGATGAATATGTGGGATATAAAATACCACAAGATGGAACATATTACGAGGAATCATTAAATGAAATGTATCCAGTAAATATTAGAATGAAAATGGATTTTTCAAATAATAAATATAACCTCGTAAATACATTAGAAGAACAAGCAGCACAATATTATAATATTGATGTTGAAAGTATAAAAATGAAATAATAGATAAAAACCTTGTTCTTTTATGAGAAAAAATTGACAATTTTCTAAAATAATAGTATAATATTAAAAACTATTTATGTATAGCGAACGCGTAATTTAACCTAGAAGAGATTTTAGGTTAATTTTATTGCATAATAAATAAAATATGAAAAATGGAAGATTTTAACAACTTAATATTGTATGGGAAAGGGAGAAGAATACAGATGAAAAATATTAGAAATGTTGCAATAATTGCTCACGTAGACCATGGTAAAACAACTTTAGTTGATGCATTACTTAGACAAAGCGGTACATTTAGAGAAAATGAACAAGTTGCAGAAAGAGTTATGGACTCTAATGACCTAGAAAGAGAAAGAGGAATTACAATTCTTTCTAAAAATACAGCAATTAATTACAATGGAATAAAAATTAATATAGTTGACACACCAGGACACGCAGATTTTGGTGGAGAAGTAGAACGTGTACTAAAAATGGTAGATGGAGTTATTTTACTTGTTGATGCTTTTGATGGTCCAATGCCACAAACTAGATTTGTACTTTCTAAAGCATTAGCTTTAGATTTAGTTCCAATAGTTGTTATAAATAAGATTGATAGACCAGGTGCAAGACCTGTTGAAGTTGAAGATGAAATACTTGAATTATTTATGGATTTAGATGCTTCAGATGAACAATTAGATTTCAAAGTAGTTTATGCATCAGGTAAAAATGGTTTTGCAAAATTATCACTTGATGATGAAAATGTAGATATGAAACCTTTATTTGACACTATTATTGATACTGTTCCAGAGCCAAAAGGAGATGAAAATGCTCCATTACAACTTTTAGTTAGTAATATAGATTTTGATGAATATACTGGAAGAATTGGTATAGGAAGAATAGAACGTGGTACAATACATAATGGAGAAACTGTTGCAATGTGCCATAAAGATGGTAGAGTTGAAACAATTAAAATTGGAAAACTTTATACTTATGAAGGTCTAGATAGAATTGAAACAGATAAGGCTTCTGCTGGAGATATAGTTGCAGTTACTGGTCTTAATGGTATTGAAATAGGTGAAACAATTGCAGATGTTAATGACCCAGAACCTATAGATTTTGTAGATATAGATGAACCTACAGTTTCAATGACTTTTAGTGTAAACAATGGACCTTTTGCAGGTAAAGAAGGAAAATTTGTAACATCAAGACATTTAAGAGATAGATTATATAAAGAACTTGAAAGAAATGTATCTTTAAGAGTAGAAGATACAGACCAAGCAGATAGTTTTAAAGTATCTGGTCGTGGAGAATTACATCTTTCAATATTAATTGAAAATATGAGAAGAGAAGGTTTTGAACTTTTAGTTTCTCGTCCTACAGTTATCTTTAAAGAAGTAAACGGTGTTAAATGTGAGCCTATTGAAAATTTAACAATAGATGTTCCAGAAGAATATGTTGGTTCTGTAATGGAAAAAATAGGGCTTAGAAAAGGTGAAATGACTAATATGAGTGCTTCTCATTCACAAGCAGGATATTCTAGACTTGAATTTAAAATACCAGCTCGTGGACTTATTGGTTATAGAGGAGAATTTATGACAGATACTAAAGGAAATGGTATTATGAACCATACATTCTGTGGATATGAACCATATAAGGGAGATATGACAACTCGTACAAGAGGTGCAGTAATTGCATTTGAACAAGGAAAAGCTACTGGATATGGATTATTCCAAGCACAAGAAAGATCAACATTATTTATTACTCCAGGTACAGAAGTATATGTTGGTATGATAGTTGGTGAAAATTCTAGAAATGAAGATTTAACTATTAATGTATGTAAGGAAAAACACTTAACAAATACTAGAGCTTCTGGTAGTGATGATGCGTTAAAACTTGTTCCACCAAAAGTAATGTCTTTAGAGCAATCTCTAGAGTTTATTGGTGATGATGAACTTGTTGAAATAACACCTGAACATATAAGACTTAGAAAGAAAATACTTGACCCAACACAAAGATTTAGACAACAAGCTAAACAACAATAATATAAATGATAAGGCAGTTCGATTTGAACTGTCTTTTTTTGCATATTTTGCATATACTAATATAGATGTTTTATTTTGACTTTTTATGGCGAAAATTCTGTTGCAAAACAATTCTATTTATTATATAATAACCGTAGAGATTAAATAAATATATGAAAGGTTG
Source organism: uncultured Clostridia bacterium (assembly GCA_947631415.1). Taxonomy (GTDB): domain Bacteria; phylum Bacillota; class Clostridia; order TANB77; family CAG-465; genus CAG-465. Next base: position 10,137 of record CANRLG010000035.1, on the reverse strand, counting down.
GATTAAATAATGAAAGGGACACTTAAAAGTATTTTTAAAGAGGCACAAAGAGATTATAAAATTATATCCAAGACATACAAAATTTTAGTAAAGACTTATGACATGAAACTTCAAATGCACTCAGCAGGTCAGTGGATTTTGGATAACATGTATATTATAGAAGAACAATATGGAGATATAATAGAAAATAAGAGGATTTTAGGTAATAAAAAATTACCACTAATTAAAACACATGATAATCAAAAATGTGTTGCTATTTTTTATCTAGCTTATGAACTTGTAGAAAATAATACAGGTTATGTAGATAAGGATATTATATACAATTGTTTAAGAGAACATCAAAAATTAACATATTTAACATCAGAAGAATTAGATTTATTTGTTCTTATGGTTAAAATTGCTTTGCTTAAATTTATTGCTCGTATTGCTATTAATGTAACTAATTCTCAAATGAAAAAACTTGAGGTTGAAGCAATACTTGGTAATAAAAGAGCAGGAGAAATACAATCAAATTTCAATTTCTTTAAAGGTGTAAGCAAAGAGAGTAGGCTTACAGATTTATCTAAGATAAAAACAACAAATACAGCATTTGTTGAATATATGTCTTATAGATTAAAAGAAATGGGAACAGAAGGTGAAAAATATTATTCTAAATTACAAGGAGAAGTTGCTAAATTAGGCTTTTCTATTGAGGAAGCAATAGTTAAAGAACACATGGAAGTTGCTAAAACTACAGATTATATAGGTAGAGCAATTTCTTCATATAAAGTATTACAAGGACTTAACTTTAGAGAAATATTTGAGGCTGTTAATAAAATAGATGAAACACTAAGAGACGATTACACTAATGAATTTATAAAATGCGATTATAAAACAAAATCAAGATATAGATCATATATAATAGCTTTAGCTAAGGAATATGACTTATCTGAGGTATATGTTGCACAAAAAGCAGTAGAATGTTCTAAAAAATATAAAAAACACGTAGGTTACTTTTTAATAGGTAATCAAAAGTATTTACTAAAAGAACAATTAGGAAAGTCTGGCCTTTCACAAAAATTAATATATAAAGTTTTTGTCCCAATAAGGTCGTTGCTATTTATTGTTACATTATTATCAATAGCAGTAGCAACTACAGTTCTTTGTTTAAAATATATAACACTAGATAATTTATTCTTTAAGATAGTAGAGGGAATTGTTGCATTTTCATTTGGACTTGAATTTGCAGATAAATTTGTTAATTGGCTTTTAAGAAAACTAGTAAGACCAAAAATTCTACCACGATTTGACTTTTCAAAAACAGTAGATGAAGAAAATAAGACTTACGTAGTTATGCCAACAATAATTTCATCTTTAGATAAACTAGATAAAATGATTGAAAAGATGGAAGTAACTTATCTTTCTAATTCATCTAAAAATATATACTATATGCTTTTAGGAGATTGCGTAGCTGCAGATACTCCAACAATAAAAATGGATGATGATATAGTAGAGTATGCAAAGAAAAAATTAGATAAGTTAAATGCTAAATATCCTGATGATGAACATGTTATATTTAATTTTATGTATAGAAAACGTGTTTATTCAAAAGGTGAAGAATGTTACATGGGCTATGAAAGAAAAAGAGGAGGTCTAATGCACTTTAATAGACTTGTTCTTGGTAAACTTTCAAAACAAGAGATAGAAAAATATATGTATTTAGCTTATGATGACATAGTAAAATGTAAATATGCTATTACAATAGATGAAGATACACAACTATCTATAAACTCTGCAAAAGATTTAATTTCTATTATGGCTCATCCTTTAAACAAACCAAAACTAAATAAAGCACAAAATAGAGTAATAGGTGGATGTGGTCTTATTCAACCATCAGTTTCACTAGATATTGAATCTGCAAATAAGAGCCTATTCTCTAAACTATTTGGTGGTTTTGGTGGTATAGATGTATATACTAATGCGATATCTAATACATACCAAGATTGCTTTAATGAGGCAATATTTTGTGGTAAAGGAATTTACGATATAGCTTTGTTTGAAAAACTGGTTGCTCCACAAATACCAGAAAATTTGGTATTATCTCATGACCTACTTGAAGGTTCAATAATTAGGGCAGCCCTTGCATCAGATGTAGAAGTACAAGATGGTTTTCCAAATAACTATATTGCATACATGAAAAGAAATCATAGATGGTATAGAGGAGATATGCAAATAATTAGATGGCTTTTAAGTCCAAAGTCTAAACTAACTATATTATCTAAATGGAAAATTTTTGATAATATTCGTAGACCAATGTTAGATGTTATATCACTTATGGCTATACTTGTATCATTATTTGTGTCATCTAGAGCGTTTATCTATACTTGTCTTGCAACATTTATATTTGTAAATATAGGATATTTCTTAGGATTTGTAGATATAGCAATATATGGCAGAAGAAGACATAAGAAAGAATTACAATATATTCCATTAATTCATGGACTTAGCGCAGATTTACTAACTATGGTATTTAATTTCATTACTATACCATATAAAGCATATACTTGTTTAAATGCTTTTGGTTTGTCTATTTATAGAATGTTGATTTCTCACAAAAAATTGCTTGAATGGACAACAGGAGAGCAACTTGAAAAACAAGCAAAAAGTAAACTTTCATATTATTATAGAAATATGAGTGTAAACGTAATAGTTTCACTTATAATACTACTTGTACCTCTTGCATTATATACAAGTGAATACGTTCAATTTAACTTTAAATTATTCATTGCTTTAGCTTTTGGTTTAGCACCAGTATTTTGTTGGTTACTAGGAAAAGACCATTTATTTGGAAGAATATCAAGACTAGACAAAAATGAAGAAAAAGAAGTTCGTATGGTAGCTAAACGTACTTGGGGATTTTTTGATAGCATGATGAATGATACTAACAATTATCTTCCAACAGATAATTTCCAAGAAAATAGAAGATATAAAATCGCTGGAAGAACTTCCTCAACAAATATTGGATTTGGAATAATAGCTATAATTGATGCTTATGATTTAGGTTTCATAAATAAAGAGGAAACAGTAGAAAGGCTAATTAAATTATATGGAACTATAAATAAACTTGAAAAATGGCATGGACATTTATATAACTGGTATAATATAAAAACTTTAGAGCCTTTAAGACCAAGATTTGTTTCAACAGTAGATAGTGGTAACTTTGTTGCTTCTTTATATGTTGCTAAACAATTTTTAATGGAAGAAAAAAATAAATTGTATAACTATATGCCTGGAACAAACGTAGATAAGTTTACTGAGGCGATTGAAGGCCTATTGGATATGACAACAAAATTAATAGATGAAACAGACTTTAAAGTATTGTATTCACAATATAGAAATCTATTCTCAGTAGGTTTTGATATTGAGGGTGGATATCTTGTAGATAGCTATTATGATATGCTAATGTCTGAAAATAGAACTACAAGCTTAGTTGCAATAGCAAAGAAAGATGTTTCATCTAAGCATTGGTTTGCTCTAGCACGTAATATGATAGATGTTGATGGATATAAAGGACTTATGTCTTGGGCTGGAACTTCTTTTGAATATTTTATGCCTTATCTATTTAACAAGTCTTATGAATATACATTAATAGACCAATCAATGTTCTTCTGTGGATATTCACAGATAAAATATGCTAAGAAAAATAAAGTACCATTTGGTATATCTGAAAGCGCGTATGCAAAACGTGATACAGACTTAAATTATCAATACAAGTCTTTTGGTGTACCATGGCTTGGACTAAAACGTGGACTTAATGATTCACTAGTTGTAGCACCTTATGCTTCCATATTAATGATAGAACTAGCACCTAAAAAAGTGTACAATAACATAAATGCTTTAAAAGATTTAGGACTTTACTCATCTTTTGGTTTCTATGAGTCAATAGACTATACAAGAGAACATCTTCATGATAATGTTCAAAGTGAAGTTATTCGTACATATATGGCTCATCACCAAGGTATGATACTTACTGCAATAAATAACTATATAAATAATGGTGCAATAAGAAATAGATTTCATGAAAATAATGAAATTAAAGCTTCTGAAATATTACTAAAAGAAAGAGAAAGAATAAACGTAAAAATTAGTAAGAAAGCAAAAGATAAAGAAAATCAATTTAAACAAAAAGATACACAAAAATATACAACTCATGTTAGTTATACGTACGCGGAAAAGAAATATGCTACTTTAAATGATGCAAGTACAAAAGTAAATGTAGCATTTCTAAGAGGTTCAAGAATATCATCCATTGTTGCAAGTAATGGTTCTACTTATCTTAGATATAAAGATAAGATTATAAATCGCCAAAGTTACTCAGATATGGAAGATACAGGAAATTATGTATATATAACTGACTTATCTACTGGAAAAATGATATCAGCATCAAACTGTAACATACATAGTAAATATAATAATGATACAGTAAGTTGTAAATGGATTAGCAGCTTAAATAAAGTTGAAAGCTTTATACAAACTAGTGAGATAGAAGCTACAACAGAGATTTGTATATCTCAGGAATATAATGTAGAACTTAGAAAAATAAGTCTATATAATACAACAAATGAAAAGAGAGAAATATTAATTAACACATATATTGAACCAGCTTTAACAGATTATATGACAAATTTAGTTCATCCTTCATTTGCAAATTTGCAAATTGAAACATATTATGATAAAGAACTAGATACACTTGTTGCAAGTAAACGTAGAAGAAGTGATGATGATTCAGAACTATATGTATTCTCTAAACTTATTGGAGTTACAATAGATAAAGACTTTGAAACAGAGAAGAAGAAACTATATGATAATGCAGAAAACGCATATAATGGAGAAATGACAAGATATCCATTATGGCCTGTACTATCTTATAGAGGCAAGATTATACTTGACCCTTATGAAAGACAAGATTTCTACTATATGGTTGGTGCATCAGATACTAAATATAAGATATCTAATGCAGTAGTAAGCTTAGATGAGGCAGGTATAGAAAATCAATTTAAGTTATCTTCTGAACTTAACTCTGTTATTGCAAGATACTTAAATCTTGAGCCAACTAAAGCTGAAATATATAACGATATATTAAAAGAAGTATTATTTAGTAAAAAGAATAATAGTAAAGAGAATGAAGCTTTTTGGAGTGAGTCTTTAAATCAATCATTATTATGGAAATATTCAATATCAGGAGATTTACCAATTATCTTAGTATTTATAGATAGCATAAATAATGCAGGAATAATTACAGAAGTAATTAAATTTATGGATTATGTAAAAAATAGAAAAATAGATTTAGATATAATAGTGATAATTGATGAAAAAATAAAAGAAAATGGACCAGTATATACGTATGTAAGACAAAGACTAGATAGAGCAGTATATATGGATTATACTAAAGGAAATATTTATATTTTAAATCTTAATAATTTATCTAAACAAGAAATTACTTTACTTTCATTCTTATCAAGAAGATATATACAAGATATTAGTGAGTTCTTATATGTTGATAAAAAAGAAAGTGATGCATCTACTTTGCTTAATGGTTAGTTTAGGATTATAAGAGGAGGTATAAGAAATATGAATAACGAGGAACTAGAACTTGTTGCTTTCAATATGTATGGTGGATTTAACAAATCTGGTGATGAATATCATATATTAAATACAAAGACACCTGTGCCATGGTGTAATGTTATGGCAAATGAGAAATTTGGTACTATAGTTTCAAGCTATGGTACCGTATACTCATATTATAAAAATTCACAAAGTTTTAAAATCTCTAATTGGTGTAACGATTGGATTAGCTTTAAACAAGGTGAAGTATTTGAAGGTATTTACGATAATAACTATAACATAGTATATGGTTTTGGATATTCTAAAATATTTCAAGAAGATGATGGAGTAAAAAAAGAATTAGATATTTTTATATCAAGTTATGAGAATATAAAATTACAACGTATTAAACTTAAAAACTTAAGTGAAGAAAAGAATAAAATAGTAAAAATATCTTATTCTATTGACCCAGTTCTTGGAGTAGTAAAAGATGTAAATAGAAATTATATACTAAGTAAAGAAATAGAAAATGGAATTGAGATTAAAAATCCATATAGTTTGGAATTTTCAAATTGTGTAACTTTCATTAGTGCAGTTGCAAAGTCTAAAGAGGCAAAGGTTAGTTATGATGCTCAAAACTACAAAGTAGAAGTAGAAATTGAACTTCAAAAAGCAGAAGAAGCAGAGTTTACAATACTTCTTGGTTGTACAGAAGAACAGGAAAAAGTAAATGAGATAATTACTAATTTTGATAATGTTTCTGCAATAGAAAGAGAATATGATAATACAGTTAAATATTGGAGAGAAAAAGTTGTAAGAAATAAAAAACTTGAGGATAGTTACTTAAATATAATGGCAAATGGTTGGTTGTTATATCAAACAATAGTGTGTAGGTTATTTGCAAGGTCTGGATTTTATCAATCAGGTGGTGCAATAGGATATAGAGACCAACTACAAGATACACTTGCTTTAATTAGTTCTTGGCCAGATAAAACTCGTAGTCAAATAGTATTAAATGCTAGTAAACAATTTGAAAAGGGAGATGTTCTACATTGGTGGCATGAACACAGTAATGCAGGAATTAGAACATACTTTAGTGATGATTATCTATGGCTTCCTTACGTACTTTCTGAGTATGTTACACGAACAGGAGATATATCTGTACTTGATGAGAGAACACCATATCTTGAAGATAAGCCAATGAATGGAAGACGAGAAGTATATGATGTGTATCATACTATTGAAAAATATGATACAGTATATGAACATGCAAAACGTGCTATTAACTATGGACTTAGTAGGGTAAATGAAACAACAGGAATACTTAAAATAGGAGATGGTGACTGGAATGATGGATTTAGTAATATTCGTGGCGAATCCGTATGGTTAACATTTTTTATGATGAATGTTTTAGAAAAGTTTATTTATCTTGCAAATATAAAATCAGATTATGAACTAATAAAAGACTATGAAGAAAAGATAGATTATTTTAAAGAAAGTATTTTAAAGAATACATGGGATGAAGACCATTTTGTAAGAGCCTTTTTTGAAAATGGTAAAATACTAGGTGCATATTCAAATGAAGAATGTAAAGTTGACTTAATTTCTCAAGCATGGGCTGTAATATCTATGATACATTTTGATGATGTACAGGATAAATTAAAGACTTGTTTGAAAACAGCAGATAAGTATTTAGTAGATAAGAAACTTGGCATAGTTAAATTATTATATCCTGCATTTAATGATACAAGCTTAGATAATCCAGGATATATTAGAGCTTATGTTCCAGGAATTAGGGAAAATGGAGGACAATATACTCATGCAGCTGTATGGCTTGCAAAGGCATATTTTGAAATTGGAGATTATGAAAAAGGAGAAGAAATCCTAAAAATGATTAATCCAATAACACATTCTGATACTAAAGAAAAGGCAGATATTTATATGGTAGAGCCATACGTTATAGCAGCAGATATTTATTCAAACGATGAGCATCCAGGAAGAGGAGGGTGGACTTGGTATACAGGTTCTTCTGGTTGGATGTATAAAGTAATTGAAGATTATTTAGTAGATAATAAAAAAATAGAAAAGGATGACTAGTTATTCTAGTCGTTCTTTTTTACCAAAAATTTTCTCTATCTTTCAAATTTATTAAATATGCAAAAAGATATTTACTTTTTTTACAATTTTAGTATATCATTAAAAGTAATTACATAGGTAATAAATAGAAAGGGGAAGTGTATATATGAAATGTCCTAATTGTAATAATGAGAATGACGAAAATAACAAATTTTGTGTATTTTGCGGAAGCCCATTAACACAAGGAAAAAAAGAAGAAACTCCAGTTGAAGAAGTACCAATAGAAGAAACAGTAGTCGAACAACCAGTAGTAGAGGAGTCTCAAGAGAGTCAACCTGTTATAGAGCAAACAAGTTCACAATCTCAACCAATTGTTGATAATGCAGAGGTATCACAACAACCAAATAATTATAGTGCAGCACCAAATAACGTAGGTCCTGCTACAAAACAAGGACAAAGACGCAGTTTAATTACCGTTTTAATCCTTATTGTTGCAGTAGTATTATTAGCACTAATTGCGATAGTACTTTTAACTGGTGGCCCAGAAAAATTGTATAAAACAGCAGTAAAGAATGGCATAGAAGGTGTTTTATTAAATGATGCATTAGAAGCTAAAAAAGGAGAGGCTAGAGTTGCTGTAATCGTTTCATCTAATGATGAAGCTTATGAAATGTTTGATGGATTATCTGTAGATGCAGATGTACAATACGATTTGACAAATGAACAAGTAATTGTAAGTGCAAATGCAGATAGCAGTTCTTCATCAATTTTAAAGCTAAATGCTTTAATTGATTTAGCAAATGAAAAAGTTTTACTAAATGAAGAAAATATATTTAGTAAAACTGTACAAATAGATGTACCAGAGGAAAATGTACAAGAAATTAAAGATGTAATAGATTTAGATACTCTAAAAGAAAAAGATACATTAAAAGAACGTAAACAATTAGCTAGTACATTTGTTAAAGCAGTAAACAGTAATTTAAAATCTGGAAAATTCACAAAGAAAAAAGTTACAATAAGTGTTGATGATAAAGATAAAAAAGTAACAGATAACATTTTATCTTTAACACCTAGTCAATTAAAAGAATTTTTAAATGGATTTACACAAGTTTTAGAAGATGATGATAATTTTGTTTCTAATATGAATGTATTTGTAGGAGAAGACTTTGATGTAGAAGATTTTATCAGTACTCTAAAAGATATGGCAGATAGACTTCCTGATGAGGATGAAGAACAAGAAGGTCAAGGAATAGAATTCCATTATTATACAATAGATTCAAGTAAATTTGCAGGATTTGCAGCGTTAGTAACAGATAGAGGAGATATAGTAACAGCTTTTGAAGCAATGATGGTATCAAAAGATACATACAAAGTAACAATGAAAAACTCTATTGGTGAAGAAACAGAATTATTTACAGTTAAAGTAAATAATATGATTGAAAATGGTGCAGATTTGGAATTTGACCTAAGTTCAATTGGAATACCTGCTAATGTTAGAGTAGTATTTGGACTTAATAAAAAGAACTCAATAGATAAATTTGATAATTCAAATGTAGTAAATGTTGAAGATTTAACTGAAGATGATTATGAAGAAATATATACTAATTTAGAAAGTTCACCATTATATACATTAATAGAGATGCTAGATAATGGATATGATTTTGATGATTCAGATTTAGACTTTGACTATGACTATGAAGAAGACGTATATGATCCAGATAATGACCCAATTCAAGCTCAACTAGGTGTTGGAGAAGGATATGTTAAAATAAATGAAGAAGAAATATTAGTATATAGAATACCAACTCCTTTTGTAGATGATGACTACAATACAGAATATTATAAATCTTATGATAAAGATATGGATGATGGTTTAGGAAATGTATCTGTTTCAGTACATTATGGAGATGCTAAAAAAGGCGTTGAAGATCAGAGAGATAAAGATTATTTATATGAAGACCCAGAATTTTATTACAATATAAATATACCTGAACTTACAACAAAAACGATAAATGGTAAACAATATTATTATTCTGTTGTAGATTATGATTTTGGTTCAAGTAATTTACATAGTCATTACGAAACATATACTTACCAAATAGATGATGACTATTATATTATGCTTTCAGTAGATAATAGTGATGGTGTAATAGCAGATGAAGATATTGAAACATTCCTAGATTGGAGAATACAATAATATAAAAAAGGTAGCACAGAAGTGCTATCTTTTCTTATGTTCAAAACTTATAAATTATATTATTTGTAAACTACATAAAAATTACAAAAAAGTAAAGAAATTTCTTAAGTAAAAAGTAAAGTATAGCACTTGCAAAATAAGTTATTTGTGATATAATCCCAAATTTGACAGTTTAAAGATAGAAAAAAGCTGCAGCCCCTTGAAACAAGAGGACTATAGCTTTTTCTATATTTTTTAAAAAATGCGTACCTAAAATTTATTTTTTAAATTTTTTAAAATAT
>CANRLG010000034.1 GCA_947631415.1 uncultured Clostridia bacterium | reverse complement strand
CAAAAACTTTGACTCCAAAATTTTTCTTTCCATAATTTCTTGCGTATCTGTGGAAATTCTTTTTTCAAAAGTCTACTTGCTCGTACTCTATCCTCACTTTGCCATAAAGCTTCCATAGTTAAGGCTTCATGTCTTAAAGTGTATTTTGCGCATTTTTCTGTTTTATTTATATGTTCTTCAAGTCTTCTTTTAGGGTCTACAGTTATACCAGTATAAATAGAATTATCACTGCACCTTATCATATATGTATAGTACATTTCTACCTCCATTTTTGATATATCACAAATAGAACTTTTTTTCAATATTAACAATATCATTAAAATTTATAATATTTTCATCTAGTATTATTCTCTTTCTAATATAATCTATCTTTTTTATACTTCCTACTTTTTTCTCGTATTTTATTCCATTATGATAATAAACAACAACTTGGTCTTTCTCTTTTAAATTAAGTATATCTTGAGATATTTTTTCTATCTGTTCTTGAGATAATTCTACTTTTGCCTCATGCTCTATTTCTTTTTCGTGTAAAGCCTCTTTTAAACCTTTTAAAGCATCAAAAGGTAAAAATTGCTTTGCTCTATTTTCATTGTCCATTATGACCTCCTACAAGTGTATTTCTAACTCTTGCTGTTGCTCCATCTTCAAGACTCATTCCTCTAATTACAGCATTTTTTCCAATGTTATTTTTAATATTTCCTACCGCTTTTTCTATTTTTCTTTCTCTTTCAATTAAATATATATCTTCAAACATACTCATTTGTTCATAATTATTTATTCTCGTATTGCAAAAAGCTATAGAGATTTTTCTTATTGGTGTAAATAGGTTAGTAGTCTTATCCATAACATATAGAAAATATTTTATCATTTCTGAATAGGTATTAGTTGCCTTAGGAAGTTTATACATTCCACCTGAAGCTTTTATTACATCTTTTGAATATCCAATATGTAGTGAAATTGTATCTGCAACAATATTTTTCTCTATCATTTCCATACACTTATTTTCCACCATTTCTTTTAACACTATACGTGCTTTTTCAAAATCGTAATCTTCAAATAATATTTGACTGTTAGATACTGAATTATTTTGTGGTTTATATGCTTTTATATCTGCAATAGTACATGGTTCTACTCCTTTGGAATGGTCAATTAAAAATTCTGCATTAACTCCAAATTCTTTATATAGTATTTTTTCGTTGCATTTTGCTATTGCTTCCATATCATATATGTTATATTTAGCAAGTCTTCTTTGTATATTTCTTCCTATTTGCCAAAAATCTGAAAGTGGTCTATAATTCCATAACTTTTCTTTATATAACTTTTCATCTAAATACCCTATAAATTCAGGACTATGCTTTGCAATTATATCCATTGCAATTTTAGCTAAATATAAATTTGTACCAATTCCTGCTGTTGCATACAGTCCATAAGTATTACATATATCTTTTAATATTACTTTTGCAAGAGCAATTCCATCCATCTTATATATTCCAAGATATTGTGTAACATCTAGAAAAGCTTCATCTATTGAATATACATGTATATCCTCTTTAGCTACATACTTTAAATATATTTCATAAATATTTGCTGAATATTCAATATATTTCTTCATTCGTGGCTTAGCAATTATATAATTAATATTATGTGGTATTTCAAATAATCTACATCTATTTTTAACACCTTTTTTCTTAAGACTAGGAGATACTGCAAGACATATAGAACCTTTGCCACGACTCTCATCTGCTACAACTAAATCTGTGGTCATTGGATTAAGTTTTCTTTCCACACACTCTACTGAGGCATAGAAACTTTTTAAATCTATACATAAATACGTTCTATCCATATAGCACCTCCTTACAGTAGTAATTATATCACTGTAAAATCATTTTGTAAACATTTGTTCTTTTTTATTTTTAAAAAAATATGATACTTTTTTACGAGTACCATATTTTATTTATTATTCGTACATTTCAAATTGAATTGTATCTGTTACAAAATCAAAAGGTATATATTCATCTCCTCTTGTGTAATTTTCGCCTTGTGAAATATCTTTTTGATTTGTAGATTTTTCTTCTAATTTTTTATCATTTACAACATAAACTGTATCTTTTTCATGGTTCATATAACCATATACAGCTAAAAGTGTATTATCTTTCATTTTATATAACAAATTTTGGTCTTTTTTACCTGGAATTTTTCCAAGTTCAACTACTTCATTTTCTAAATATGAATATAGTGTATAATTTGCAACTACTTTATCTGATGCAGTTTCCTCTTTATATGTAATTAAATCTACCATACCATCATTATTAATATCTGTTAAAGCATAACTATCTTGTCCATCTAATTTCTCTTTATATAATTCTAAAACACTTGCAATAGTATTTTCTTCTTCTTGAGGAGTTTCTTCAATTTCTTCTATTTTTTCATCTACTACAACTTCTTTTGATCTAAAAAAGTCATTTTTATATGCATAAAAGCCTCCTGCAATTACCATTATAACAAGTATAAGTAATATTACTACTACACTACCTTTTCCGTTTTTTCTCATAATTTAATTCCCCCTTAAAACTTGTAAATAAAAAGCCTAGGAATATTCCCTAAGCTTTCAAAATTACATATTATCTTCAATATATGTTGCCAAATCTCCTACAGTTTGACAGTCATCAAGAATGTCTTGTGTAACTTCTATATCTAATTCTTCTTTAATATATTTAGCAAAAGTTTCATATTCTTCTTCTGTTAATTGCAAATCATTTAGGAAATTTGTATCTTCTTCAATATCTGTATAATCAAAATCATCTTCAAGAATTTCGCATAAAACTCTTAGAATATCCTCATAAGCCATATTTATCCCTCCTTTATAATATCATATATTTCCCTCATCCGTTTCTATACTACCATAAAAGAATACTGAATGCAATAGGTAAATGATATCTTATATAAAAGATTATCATTTTATATATAAATGTATGTAAAATAATACTTTTTAATACATATTTTAGTTATTTTCTTCTATTAAACTACAAAGTAAAGAAAAATATAATCTTACAGTAGAAGGGATTTCTCCTTTTTCTATCATATCACTAATCTCTTTTTTTGTTGCCCATTTAACTTGTGACACTTCTTCTTTTTGCAATTCTAAATCTTCAAGTTCTACATCTTTTGTTGTCATGTATACATCAACAAAGCAATATCCTTTTTTTAGTGTAAGCATTAATTCTACTTCATCTTCTTTAATTTCTATTCCAACTTCTTCTTTAGTCTCTCTAATAACACTATCTAGTGTAGTTTCTCCAACATCAACACCACCACCTGTAACAGACCATGCTCCAGGAAATATTTTTTTATTCATACTTCTTTGTTGAATTAAAAATTCTCCTTTACTATTTCTAATCCAAGAGTGAACTACTTGTCTATATTCGCCCTTTGTGTCATCATATCTTTCTTTTACTTTATTTAGTGGTCTTCTTTTATTATCTAATATTTCTACTAGTTCCAACTTTTATACCTCCAATATTATTCATCTATTTTTCTATATTTCACTCCATTTATTTCTACTACATCTGCTGATGTATTTTCAACTGGTATTTGAGCTGTTTGAGAAACAATATTTAATCTTTCTTCTTCAATAAATGAAAGTTCATCTTTTTCTGCTCTTCCAACAAAAGCAATTTTATTATCTTTATACTTTAATTTAAAAATATCTCCAACAGAATATTTTGTAGGATCGCAACCAATTACCTTTTCTAACTCTTTTACTTCATCTAATGATGATACGTATAATTTAACAGTTGCTTTTAACACTGGTTGATTGTTTACAAGTACTCCAGTATTTTCTATATTTTCTATTACTCCATGACAATCTTCTCCTGAGGAAAGAGTTTTATGTTCTACTATTATTGGGATAATTCCTGATACAATGAAAGAAATACCTATTAAAGCAAAAAGGAAGAAGAATAATTTTGGCCATAATAATCTTGAAAACTCTGCTTGTGACATTAATTCTCCATTAACTTCTATATCACTTCCAAAAAATCCTCCATAAAATACTACTACCATTATTCCCACAATGAATAGCCAAAAAGAACCAAACATAATTCTAAATTTACTAAAATCCATATTTTATTCCTCCTATTTTTTTACAAGAAAAATATACCATATATGTTAATTTGTTTCAAGAAAAAAGAAAAAGAGAAATGATTTTTATTTCATTTCTCCACATAACTTATATTATTCTTTTACAGATTTTTTCTCAGATAAGAATATTACAAATGCTACTACACTTCCAATACATGCAGTAATTAGTTGTGTAAGTCCCATTGCTTTTTGAAGCATTGTTACTTGTTGAGGTTTAAACATATTTAGACCTCTACTTAATAACATAAAGCATCCAAAAATAACTGCAACTTTTACTACAATTCCTACTATTCCTGCTACAAAATAATTTTGTTTTTTAGAAAGCATTAGAAATTTAAAACTATATACTAGTGCAAAATTTCCAAGCCATATTGCAGGTATCATAGGTACCATAGCAGTGGATGCACTTTTAAAAATGTAACCACTCATAATAGTAGAAATACTTGGCATTGTTACAACTCCTAGTATTTTTGCCCATCCTTTTAAGTTAATTGCTGCCATAACTAAAGCTACGTTTACTATTGAACCTACTATTATTTGAGAATTAGCAGTTATAACACTTGCTTCTCCAAAAACAGCTTTAATTATCTGTGCTAAAAATGTTGGTGTTAAAAATGCTACTAGAAAAATAGCTACTGTTTGGATAATATCTGTTGTTTTTGAAAAATCTCTTACTCTTTGATTAATAACTTTTTCTTCCATCTCTTTTCACCTCATTATTTTAAATTAAAGCCATCACTAAATGCTTTTCCTACCACTTCACCAACAACTCTATATGTATTTGAAGCACTATCAAAAGTAATAGGCTTTAATTTTCCTAAATCTACATTTCCGCTCTCATCTAAAATACTCTCATCTGCGGACATATTAACTACTTCTCCAATTAAAACTCCATCATCTAAAGATAATACTTTACATTCAAGAGTTAATGGATATTCTTCAATAAGTGGTGCATCTACATTTTTTGCTTTTGAAACATGAACACCAGATTTTGTTATCTTATCTTCATCATTTCCTGAAACAACGCCAAAATAATCTGAAATTAGCACTGTATCTTTTGTTGCAAAACTTAATGTAAATTCTCCTTTTTCCCTTAGATTTTTAGTTGTCTTATGTTCAGATAAGCTTATGCTTATATGGTTTGGACCACATTGTCCTCCCCAAGCTGCATTCATTACATCTGCTACTCCATTACTGTCATAAGTTCCTATCATTAACACTGGTAATGGAGTTATAACTGTTTTCTTTCCAAAATCTTTTCTCATATATTTCCTCCTTAATCTTAATATTATTTATTTTCATTTAAAATAAGTTTCATTTCTTCATGTCTTTTTACTTTGTTTGTAGTAGTTTTGATTAATTCTTTATCTGTTAAAATTAAATTAACAATATGTTTGTATTTAGGGAATGTTTGATTTAGTTTCTTAATCTCATTCCATATAATTTCACGAATTTCATCAAAAGACTTATCTGGATAAAGTTCTTTTGCTCTATCTTTATCATAGACAATTTTTACAGATAATTTATAATCTCCTTTATCGCTCTCATCTGGAAGACCAAATACCATACATTCTTTTACCATTTCAATTCTGTTAATTAATAATTCCAACTCATCTGGAAATACCTTTTTACCATTTTTTAGAACAATCATGTCTTTACTTCTACCTGTTAAATGTAGGAAATCATGTTCATCAAAATATCCAAGGTCTCCTGTATAGAACCAACCATCTTTTAACACTTCTTTTGTTTTTTCTTCATTTTCATAATATCCAAGCATTACATTTGGACCTTTTACTTTTACTTGTCCTATACCATTTTCATCAGGACTATCAATTTCTAGTTCATCTATACACATTGGATATCCTACAGAACCTTTACATTTTGCAACCATTGATTCTGAGGCTATAACTGGCGAAGTTTCAGTTAAACCATAACCTAATACAGTCTTAATTCCTAAGTCCTCAAACGCTTGCATTATCTCTACATCTGCAGGAGCTCCACCAATAACTACATGTCTAAGTTTTCCTCCTAAAGCATCAATTACAGACTTAAATAATATATGTCTTATATCTATTCCTACTTTTCTTAATGCGTTACTAATCTTAAGTCCTCTCTTTAGAGTCTTAGTTTTGCCTTGCTTGTCTACTTCACGCATCATAGTTCTATACATTGCTTCTACAAGTGCTGGTACACCAATAAACAATGATACTTGATATTCTTTTAAATTTTGCTTAATATACTTTAATCCATCTGGAAATACATTTTTTACACCTGATGCAAGCATCATAAGCATACCAGTAGAGCCATAAATATGATGAAAAGGTAAAAATGCAATATTTGTGTCTGTAGCTCTAATATCTTCTACTCTACGCATAGCATAAACTGTTGATGAAATATTCCTTTGAGATAGCATTACAGCTTTAGGATTATCTGATGTTCCTGATGTAAATAGCAAAATAGCCATTTTATTTTCATCTATTTTGGCATTAAAGTAATCTTTCTTACCTTTTTTTATTAGCTTTGCACCACTTTTAATTAATTGATTTATATTTTCAAAATCCTCATCTTCATCCATACAGATAAAGTCTTTTAAATTAGTTGTACCTCTTTTTTGAATTTCAACAATTTTGTCTTTTAGTTTTGGGTCGAAAAAAATACAATCGGCTTTACTAATAACAAGAGAACGTTCAAGTTCATCTACTTGTAAGTCTTTATCTAGAGGAATAGATACATTAGCTCCTAATAATGTTGAAAGATGAGTTAAATACCATTCGTATCTATTTTTTCCAATTACTGCTATTCTCTTATCTTTATATCCTTTTTCATACATAGCAGTTCCAAGTTTGTTTATATCTTCTAACATTCTTTTGTATGTTACATTCTCGTACTCTACTTCATCTTTAGTTTTTTTGTGCTTTATAACAAAAGCAATTTTTTCATCATATTCCTTTACAGCAGCATAAATTAAATCTTTTATATCTTTGTAATCTACTGCATCAAAAGCTTTATCTTGCTTATTCATCATCTTCTCCTTTTAACTTACACATTCTACTTGTTCTATACAACTGACATATCTATAATTTCTCAAGAAACCAGAATATACTAGTTCCTTGTTTTTTATTGATTTAAAATCTTCAGGTCTAATAATACGAGGAAGATTTTTTTCTACTCCATTTTCTTGTAATACATACTTTACAAATTCAGCACAATAAAAAGAATTTTTAGTCTTAAATTTTATCTTTAATGCAACTAAAAAAAGCCCTAATACATTGAATTTATAATTATCTTTATGACGTTCAATATCCATAATCATATTCTTTATTTTTTCGTATTGTTCATCTTCTATATTCAACTCATAAACTTTAGTAACTGTATTTTTAAATCTTTTAAATGTTCCAGAATTTATATACTCATGCACAAAACCGCCAATAAACGCATTGGTAGGTTTTAGTCTACCAAAGCTATACATCTGTTTAAGTTCACTATCTAGTGAAATAGATACATGAGAAAATTCATTTTTAGTATAAAATCTTATTATTTTAGAAAGCATCGTACCTGTATGCGTCAATACTATATAAATTTTTTTCATATAACTCAACCCTTATTTTAGGTATATATTATCATAAAATAATTAAGTAATCAAGAAAAATGTAAATATTCTTATAACACTATTATATTACTGCAAAAGTGCATAATTTGTTGAAATTACTTTTATAATATAAAAAAAGAACTAGATAATCTAGTTCCTAAAATCATCAAGAATTGCATAAGCTACATTTCTTCCTTGTCTTGCTGCAAAAGCTATAGTGCCTGCACCAACTACATCTCCTCCTGAATATATTTTTTTGTCTGATGTTCTTCCATGTTCATCTACTTGTATCTTCCCCTTTTTATTAACTTCTACCCCAAGACTAGTTACAATTTCTTCTTGTGGTTTTGAGCCTAATGCCATAATAATATAGTCGATATCCATTATATATTCAGAGCCTTCAATATTTACGGGTGAAAGTCTAGTTTCTCCCTCTTTTTGTACTAATTCAGTTTTAATACATTTTACTTTTTCAACTTTTTCATCTCCATAGATTTCTAATATATTAGTTTGAAAGATAAATTCAACACCTTCACTTTTTGCCTCTTTAATCTCTTTCCTTTGAGCAGGCATTTCCTTTTCACTTCTTCTATATATTACCTTTACTTGAGATGCATTCATTCTTTTTACCATACGGCTTACATCCATTGCAACATTTCCACCACCAATTACAGCTACTTTTTTTCCTGTAAAGTCTGGATAATTTTTATTTTCTAATAACTCGTTTCCACCAATAACACCTTGTTTATTTTCGCCAGGTATTCCCATTTTAGTAGATACGTTTGCACCTATTCCAATAAATATAGCATCATAATCTTGTTTTAAAGTGTCAATAGTAATATCTTTTCCAAGTTCTTGATTTAATTTAACTTCAATTCCAAGTTCTGTAATTTTATCTATGCAATTTCTTAATACCTGTTTATCTAATCTAAAATCTGGTATGCTGTGATATATTATTCCACCTAGAGAGTCATATTTTTCATAAATAGTAACTCCTCGTACTCCTTCACGTTTCAAAAAAGCAGCACAAGTAATTCCTGCTGGTCCTCCTCCAATAATTGCAACTTTTTTATCTATTATATTATCTGTAAATTTCTCTATTTTCCAATTATTTTTAACTGCTTCATCTGCAAGATATGCTTCTATTTCTCCTATTTTTACAGGCTCTCCTTTTATACCTCTAATACATTTTCCTTGACATTGGCTCTCATGAGGACAAATTCTGCCACAAATACCACTTAAAACAGAAGTATTGGCAAAAAGGTTATATGCCTCTTTAATTTTATTTTCCTTTACCAATTTAATTGCATCAGTAATATTGTTTTCTAATGGGCAACCTTTAGTACAAGGTTTTGAAGCACAACTTAGGCAATAATCTGCATATTCCTTAATATTTCTATATTCCATTTTTCTCCTTTACTTATTTGACTACACTTTTAATATCTTGTAATTCAAATCTATATTTTTGTTTAACATCTGGATATTTTTCATGGTCTACCTCAGATAAGAACATTTCCTTAGGCCTAATACATAGAGTACAATCTCCATATAAATGCCTATATACAACATATTCTTCTTGAGTTTCACTATGCATTGCTACATTTTCTACCAAATAGTAATCTCCTTTAAAATGTTTATATATTCCATTAATTTTTAATTCTCTCATTATTATCTATCTCCCCTTAAATATCTAATTATAATGTTGTAAATCATATCTGAATGAATAATATAACTACCATGGTCTTGTCCACTTACTATCTCAAGTGTACTATTAGGTATGTTATCATGAATATACTTTGTGTGACTAGTTTTTATAGCATCCTTTTGACCTGCAATTATATTTACAGGAATAGTTATTGTCTGCAACTGACTTGCTGTAATTTGTGGTTCATGCAACATAATTTGAGTTATTTTATCCTTTGTCATAAAGTAGAAAACGTGGTTTAATATTGTATACTTAAATTTTATTCCATCTGGAGTAACATTTGCACCACTTGAAATAACTCTTGAAAGTATGTTCCTATCTTTAATTGCAATCATTAACCCAATTATTGCACCATCACTAAAGCCATAAAGTACAGGTCTATTAAGTCTAAGTTTATATATAAACTCAATAATATCATCTCGCATAAGTTCATACGAAATTTCATCTGCATTTTCACTTTTTCCGTGACAACGACTATCTATTGCATATACTTTATAATCTTTTTTCAGACTATCAATAAGATTATCAAAAATAGTCAAAT
This sequence comes from uncultured Clostridia bacterium, assembly GCA_947631415.1. Classification (GTDB taxonomy): domain Bacteria; phylum Bacillota; class Clostridia; order TANB77; family CAG-465; genus CAG-465. Next base: position 7,715 of record CANRLG010000034.1, on the reverse strand, counting down.
CCTCGTGGTTTCCATGCAATAATATAATTGGACTACCTTGTCCATATTCTTCATAATATAAATTTACACCGTTTACTTCTATTTGCATATATCTTCCTTTCAATATACAAAAAATATATCATAAAAACAGATGGCTTTCAATACCACCTGTTTAATTTTACCAACTAATATTATATATTAAAATTGTGTATTATATGAACTCTCTTGTGTAGGAGCTTCTTCTACAGTTTCTTCTACTACTGGTTCTTCTACACTTGTCTCCTCTGTAGTAGCAGAACCAAAAGTAAATACTTTCTTTTCAGCTCTAGCTTTTTCTTCAAATTTTTTATCAAACTCTGCTCTAGCTTCTTCTAGAGTTTCTTGCATTGCTGAAAACATTGCATCAACATCTGCTTTTGTAAAATCATAGTTATTACTTCTTGCCATTGGCTCAAGAATTTGAATATCATGTAATACATTATTTACTCTTTTACCTGCAAAATCAATAAATTTGTTTCTTTTTTCTTCGTTTACCATTTTTTGTCATTCCTTTCCTTAACCTCAGCTATAAAATATCATAAATAGTCGAAATAATCAAGTAAAAATTCTCATTATTTTCCTTATGTACTAGTACAAATACTTAGCAAATTTATTGTATATTTGTGGTATTTTTTCACTTTAATTTGTCATAAATATTAATTAATTTTTTCTAAAATTTCTTGCAAGGTAATACTTCCTTGTCTAAGTATTTTTACTTGCTCATTTTCTACTTTTACTATTGTAGAAGGTTTTCCTATCCTACTTGGACCATTATCTATGAAAAAATCTACTTTTCCATCAAAGTCTGCTATTATCTCATCAAAATTTGTTCCACTTTTCTTACCAGTTATATTAGCACTAGGAGTTGCAAGAGGTACACCTGCCTCTTTAATTAATTTTAATGTAATTTGCTCTTCTGGCATTCTAACTCCCACAGTATCTCCATTTGAAGTAACAATATCTGGTACACACTCTTTCTTTTTTAATATTAGAGTAATAGGACCTGGAAAAAAGTTTTTAATTATTTTATATTCTACCTCTGTTATCTCTTTAGCAACAGCCTCAATCATTGCTATATCTGATACTAAAAGATTAATTGGTTTATTTAATGGTCTGTGTTTTACTTCAAACACTTTTCTTACACTCTCACTATTTAAGCCATTTGCACCTATACCATATACTGTTTCTGTTGGATAAATACCAACTCCTCCATTTACAAGTATACGTGCACATTCAGATATTTCTTTTTCATCTATACTATTTTTAAAATCTAAATATTTCATTTTTCTAATCCTTCTTTTTTTATGTATATAATAATACTACAAAATATCATTTTTTACAATAAATTATAGCAGGTAACCTACCTGCTAATATAAATTATAAGTTATTAAAGTTATCTACTACTTTATCTCCATTTTCTGTTAACATTACAAGTACAATTAAATTGCCTTTTGTTTCAACTTTTACTTCATCATCTTCGACACCTACGCAAATCCATTTTCTAGGATTTACACTATTTTTAATTTTTTGTGCAATTTCTTTTGTATTTGCACCTTCTTTTGTTCTAACTAAAACTACTGAATGTGCAATAGATGTCATCATAGGCTCAGAAGCTAATGCTTCTTTATAATCTATTTCTGTTGTACCTAGATAATATTCTACATTTTCTGGTGTAACTTCTGTCTTTTCAAGCATTGGTAATTCATCTTCTGGAATACCTGCATATAGTTTATCCATTATTTCAGAAAGTGAACCATTAACACTATCTTGAGTAACATTGGTTTTAGCTTTATTTTTATTAATACAACGTATTCCAAATACTGCTACAACTACAACGATTACTACGGCTATAATTGCAATAATTTTTTTATTCATATAATTGCCTCCTTGAATTATTATACCTCATATTTAAAAGTATGTAAATATTTTTTTACTTTTAGCAAATTTTGTTGAATTAAATTTTTATATGACCTATAATAATATTAAATAGATAAATAATATGAATAGGAATGGTTGATATAAATATGAGAAATGGAGCTAAAGGTGTCCACAATCTAGATTTTGTATTTGTCCTCTATATCGTAGCTATTATTGCTGTAATAGTGACTGGTATATTTATTAGACAAAAAATAGTTGTGGGAAAAATTAAAGCATCAAATTATTCTTTAAGTGTCGAAAACTTTTCTTTTTCAAACTATGAACCAGCAAGTATATCGCTCTATGAAGAACCTAAACCAAATGTAACTTATGCGCTTACTGATGCTGCCAAAAGATTTTCAAACGCAAAGGCTATTGTTATTGGAGATTCAACTGCAGAAGGTCTAACCGCTTACCAAGTTTTAAATTCAAATAATGTAATATGGACAAGAGGAAGAACTGTATCAAGTATGAAAGAAGACCTTGCAAAAGTAACGTATACTCCTAGTATAATATTCTTGTCTTATGGTGCAAACGATTTAATAGCGTGGCAAGGTAATTCACAAGGCTTTATTAATGCGTATAAAAATGCTATTTCAAGTATAAAACAAAGATTTCCAAGTGCAAGAATTTGTATAAATTCTCTTTTACCTGTTAGTCAAGAGGCACAAAATAATAATCCAGCTTTTAAATATGAAGAACAATTTAACCAAGCACTACAACAATATTGTAGCAATGCAGGTATAACATTTATAGATAATAGAGCTTTATTAAATCAAAGTCCAAATGGAAAAGTATATGAAGGTGATGGTATTCATCCAAGATATTTCTACTATTCATTATGGGCAACAAATATGATAAATGTTTCAGGTATATAAAAAGAAGATAGTATGAAATTAATTTAGTTTTTCTACTATCTTCTATTTTTTTTATTTTAATGAACCGCTTTCATTTATTACTAATGTACTGTACATAAATAATACATCTGCATTTTTAAAATCTATATAGTCTTTTAATAACTCAGATTTTATATATCTAATATCTACTAAATATATATTATTATATGCTTCAGTAAATAAAGGTACTAAACTACTTGCAAATGAATCTCTAAATACTATTAAAGTCTTATCATTATTTGCAAACTCATTAGTAATTTTTAGTAAAGGAGTTGAACCAGATAAAAAGAACTCGTATTTATCCATTGAAGTATTAAACTTTTCTTCATCATATATCTTTGTCTCCTGCTTTGTTTCGTAATTATATACTTTTGCATTTTCAATTATATCATTAGAGTAATACTTTAATGTGTCTTCCTCAATACTACTATCTGCAAGTTGACCGTAGTATGTACCATAAAATTTATTATAATCTTTTAAAATAAACTCACTATTTATTCTATCTTTAAAATTCATTTTCTCTGCAATTTTTTCTGCTGTATCTAATAGATATTCTTGAGACCAATGTGCATCTGTATTGTAGTATGATGTAGCCGTAACTGTATCAAATATATCTATATACTCAATATTACTATCAATATTTTCTCTTAACATATTACTTAATTTATTATAGTCTAATTTTAAATACTCAGATTTATCTGCTAAGTAATAATTTTTATCTGGTACAATAGTATAAAAAATATTGTTTGTTTCATCCAAATATGTATCATATATATTATTAATCTTATTTGCCGTATTTAATACATTTTTACTAGATAAAGGATATAACAGATTATGTACATTATTTTCTACTTTAAAAAAGCCGTTATTTTCTTTTTGACATAGTATATTTAATTTAAAAAATGTCTTTATACTTCTAAAAGTGTCTCTTTGTACAAATTGGTCCATTAAGTAGTTTTCTATTTCATCTGGAAGTTTACCTGAATTAATATCTTTTATATTAATATCTGAAAATTGTTTTAATTTTCTTCTCTCTGTATTAGATATTTCAGTGTCTTTTACAACTATGTTAATTATACTAAATCCAAATATTATTATAATAAACAGTATTGTAACTACTCTATTTTTTACATTTTCATTCATAACCTATTCTCCCTTCTAAAACCTAAAGTACAAGAATGGATTAAATGAACCATCTACTAAATAGCTTATACATAAAACAAGAAGTACACTTAGTGTAATAGGTTCTAAAATATTAACTAATTTACTATTCTTTTCTTTAATTTTAGTAATAATATTCTTAATAATTGGTGTTGAGAAAATACCTCCAATTAAGATTATGCTAATGTAATCTTTAAGATAAAAAATACTTTCAGCATTAGCAAAAGGGATATTACCTATTCCAATAAGTCCACCTAGGTTTTGTGCTATACTTGCTAAATCTGTTGAATTAAATATTATAAAGCCTAACATTACTACTAGCACTACATATATTCTTGAAAAGAAAGTTGGAATTTTTTCAAGTATTTTTAAGCCTCCAAGTTTTTCTATTACAAGTAATATACCATATAACAATCCCCATATAACAAAATTCCATGAAGCTCCATGCCATAGTCCTGTTAACATCCAAACTATTAGTATATTTCTTAACCATTTTAATTTACTTACTCTATTACCACCAAGTGGAATATATACATAATCTCTAAACCATGAGCTAAGTGTTATATGCCACCTTCTCCAAAACTCAGTTATACTTTTAGAAATATATGGATAATTGAAATTTTCTGGAAAACTAAATCCAAGCATCTTCCCTATTCCTATTGCCATATCTGAATATCCAGAAAAATCAAAATAAATTTGTAAAGTCACCGCTATTCCGTTTAACCAATAAAATAGTACACTAGGCTCACTTGCATTTGAAAATGCAGTAATTAACTCTCCAAGTACATTTGCAATAAGTATCTTCTTAGCAAGACCTATTACAAATCTTCGTACTCCTTGCGAAAAATTTTCAACTTTGTATTCTCTATTTTCTAATTCTTTATCTATATCTGTATATCTAACTATTGGACCTGCTATTAGTTGTGGAAATAATGATACATACGTTGCAAACTTTAAAAAGTTCTTCTGTGCTTTTGCTTTTTCATTGTATACATCTATAACATAACTAATAACTTGAAATGTATAAAATGATATTCCTATTGGAAGTGCAAGTCTTAATAGATTAATATTACTTGCAAATATCATATTTATATTCTCTATAATAAAATCTGTATACTTAAATACTACCAGTAGTCCTAAACTTATTACTATCGAAATGATTAAAAATAGTTTCTTATGTTTCTTACTCTTTTCAATAAATATTGCATTAATATATGCAAAAAAAATAGATAATAACATAAGTATTATATATTTGGGCTCTCCAAAAAAATAGAAAGCCATAGATGCTACAAATAATACTAAATTTCTCATCTTTTTAGGAACAATATAATACAAAAGTAGCACTATTGGTAGGAAATATAACAAAAATGTTAAACTTGAAAATATCATATATTCTCCTCCTATGACTTAGTAATTGTCACATTGTAATTCGTGGTCATTTATTATACCTATTGCTTGTAAATATGAATAAATAATTGTACTTCCAACAAATTTCATTCCTCTTTTTACTAGTTCTTTAGATATTTTATCTGAAAGAAAAGATGTAGTTTTGAAATTATCATCTACATTTTTAACTACTTTATTTTCTGTAAAACTCCATATATATTTTGAAAAACTTCCAAATTCCTTTTGTATCTGCATAAAAATTCTTGCATTATTTATAGTGGCTTTAATTTTTAGTCTGTTTCTTACTATACCCTCGTTCTTCATTAGTTCATCCACTTTTTCTTGAGTATAATTAGAAATTTTTACATAATCCAAATTATCAAAAGCCTTTCTAAAATTCTCTCTTTTATTTAAAATGCACTCCCATGAAAGACCTGCTTGAAATGACTCAAGTACAAGCATTTCAAATAGATAGTCATCCTGTCTACTTGGTACTCCCCATTCCTCATCATGATATTTGACATAGAGTTCATTTTTTTCATTTACCCATCTACAACGCATAAAACTTTTCTTCACCAATACGATTATACCAATTAATTACATTTCTTTCAACAAAATTATATTATTGTTAATACTATTTGTTTGAAAATATTATATATGTATGCTACAATGATTTTGGTGATATATTATGAAAGAAAATATTAAGAAATTCATAATAAATAATAGATTAAAATTTATATATATACTTATAATTATTATAATTACAATACTTATGATGATATACATACCAAAATTAAATGATGAACAAAGAAAAATTAGAGAAGCTCAAGACTCTAGCCTTACATCATCAATTATTCCACCTCCAGATACAACAACTACTCCTGAGATTGAAAATCCACTTTCTAAAGTTGAAACAATTGGTAAATACAATAATCCAACTGTTCCAAAAGGATTTCATACTGTAGATACTGAAACTACTAACTGGCAAAAAGACGATGAAGGTAATGTAATTGATTGGAATGAAGGGCTTGTAATTGAAGATGATATTGGTAATCAATTTGTATGGATACCTGTTAAAGACATAGAAAATTTTGAAAAGCATGAAGGTTATTACCAAGATACTACTCAAGAATTTCTAGAAAAAGTATCTGAGGCAGATTATTCTAATTCACAAGCTTTTGTTGAGTCTATAAGTCTTTATGAAAGTATTAAAAAATATCAAGGCTTTTACCTTGCAAGATATGAAGCAGGTATTAAAAGTAGATATGATATTCCTACTCAAGATGGAACTTTAAAACCACTTTCAACTGCTAATGCTTATGTATGGGACTCAATAGCTTGGGGTTCTTCAACAGGTAGAGCTTTAGATGGAATTGTAGGAAGTGATCTTTCTGATGGTGCTGTTAAGGTAGCTCGTTCAATGTATCCAAATACAGAGCAACTTGAAACATATAACCTACCAGAAGATTTGACTAATGATACAGGTGTAATTTCTACTTTAGTTTATGGAATACAATGGGACTTAACTATGGACTTTCTAAGTGATGTAGTAAATGAAAATAACGGTAAAAAATTTATTGAAAATAGTTCTGGTATGGGAAATTATGAAGACTCAAAAGGCGACAAAGTTATGGGCAAATACTCAACTAAAAATATTTTTGATTTAGCTGGCAATGTCTATGAATGGACTATGGAGTCTTATAGTAATGAATACAGGATAATAAGAGGTGGTAAATACGACATGGGAACAACTAATTCTCCATCTGCTTCAATGCGTTCCTTTGCACTACCTAATATAAAATGGTATGGTTTTAGAGTAGCATTATACATAAAATAATAGACAGGATTTAGTTCCTGCCTTTTATTTATGCTATTTCTATTACACTAACTTTTTTATTATATGCCTCTTTAAGTATACCAACAGATATTATTACAGTTAAAAACTCAGCTATTGGAAAAGTCCACCATACTATAGTTGACACACTATCAAATTTTACAAAAAATAATGCTATTGGGAAAACGAATACTACAAGTCTAAGTAATGCTATAATAAGTGGTTTTACTGCATATCTTAAAGACTGTAATATTCCTTGGATAGCAATAGATATGCCCATAAATATATATCCAATACTTGCTATACGTATTGCTCTTTTACATAACTGTATCATCTCAGTAGAAGTTCCACCCGCAAGACCAAATAGATTTGAAAGCACTTGTGCAAATATTTCAAATATAATAGTTATTATTCCTGTAACTATTATTGTATCTACAATTCCATATTTAACCTAACTAAGCAAGAAGTCCCCTACCTCTAAGGTAGTGGGATGAATTGCGATT
>CANRLG010000033.1 GCA_947631415.1 uncultured Clostridia bacterium | reverse complement strand
AGAGGATTATTTATAACAGAAAAAGGTAAAAAAATAAATGCAGATATAAATGGAAGTTTAAATATATTAAGAAAATATATAAAAAATTATATTCCAAACCAAGAAATTGCGATGGATAATGGTCGAGAACAAAGACCAATAAAGAAAAGAGTAGCCTAAAAGAAAAAACTTAAAGGCTAAAAACTCTTTATAAAAAACATTGCAAGAAACTTGCAATGGAGTGAATCTTTGATTCACTTTTGTTCCTAAAAATAATAAAAATTGCCAACAGCAGAAGGTTTACATAAGTTAATTAAAAATTTACATAAAAATAATATAAAAATGTAACAAAATCTATTGACTAACTACTAAAAATTTAGTAAAATTATACCGAAAAGTTTTGTGAAAAAATGGGGGAAATTGTATGAAAAAAGTAATAGCTTATGGACTATTAATATTAACGATATTTGTATCATTTTCATTTGTTACAAATATTGTTGCAAAAGATAATGTAGTATTAGATGTAAGTGAAAAAGAAGTTAAATTTGGAGATGAAATTATTGTTTCCATAGATGTAAATTCTGAACATACTGACTTATATGCTTATACTGCCAAGTTAACTTATGATAAAGATGTTTTTGAAGTAATAAATACTGATGATTTTGAAGAACAAGATAATTGGTCTGATATATCATACAATAAGGCAAATAATAAATTTGCACTTATAAATAAAGAGGGAGTAAATAGCGAAAATTTAGTACAAGTAAAATTAAAAGTACGTTCTGATGCTAAACCTGGTAAAACAGAAATTAGTGTAAATAATGTAACTGCATCAGATGGTAAAAAAGATATAGCTATTGAAAGCAGTAGTGCAGAGGTATTAGTATTAAAAGATGGACTTGATGAAGGGGAAAGTCTGCCAAGTAATAAAGTAGATGTAGCTCAAGAAGAAGATACACAAGTAAAAGTAGAAAGAGAAGCATCAACACTTGGAATTATACTAATAGTCTTAATTTTAGTTATTGTTTGCTCATTAATTTTATACTATATAAAAATATCTAAAAATGATTCAAACAATAAAAAGTTAATAATTACAGCTATTCACATAATTTTAATAATAGCATTGTTAATATTTACTATTAAAGCTTTTAGTACTAAAAATCCAGATGTCAACAATGATGATAATGTGGATTATGATGATGCTAAAGATATAATGGAATATGTGCTAGAAATTGAGAAAACACAAAACAAAAATGATGAAGAAGCTAAGGATAAAGACTTAAATAATGATGGTAAAATAACAATAACAGATGTAGCTAAAGCAACACAAGAAGCTACAAATCAACAATATACAGGAAGTATATCTGATCCATCAGATAATAATCCTCAAGTTCCAGAAAATCCAGATGAACCAGTAAAACCAGAGGAACCAAATTACAGTTCATCTGTTGGAAAATCTAATGTAAGTAATTTAACTCCAAGCAAAAATGAGGAAATTACTTTAGAGTTAAATATTGATGTAACACCTTATACAGATGTTAAATCTATTATAATTGATGGACAAGAATATCCAGTTGAAAAAGGTGAAGGAAATAACTATAGTGTAAAAGTACCTGCACCACAAAAAGCAGGATTACAAGATATTGTTATTTCAGGAGTAGTACTAGATAATGGTAAAAGTGTAGAAACAGAATATAAAGTTACAGTTGATGTATTAAAAGATGTTCCTACAGTTAATGACTTTGTTTTAGATACTAAAAAATCTGTTCCACAAGTAACTGTTAATATATCAGATAATGATGGAGCAATAAAATCTAGTAAGGTAGTAATTACAGATGAACAAGGAAATATTGTAGCTGAATTTGGAGATTTAATTCCAAATCAAGATAATATTTTTGATTTAAATAATTTAGAAAAAGATAAAAAATATAATGTAAAAGTTGAAGTAACTTATGACTTAGATAGTGATACAGTAGGAAAACCAGAAGAAAATAGACATACAGATGTTGTAGTAAATCAAGACTTTACAATAGAGGCAGATTATGGTTTTGAAAGTCAAGAATTAAAAATAACAGAAAAAGTTACTCAAAGAGATGCTCTAATATTGAGCTTTAAAAATGGATATGACTCATACTATGATGTAGAGTATGTTGTTATTGACTCAAAGAAATATAGTGTAACTAAAAATGGAGATGTATATGAAGTATTACTAGAAAAAGGTCAAAAAGGAAGTAATACAGTAAGTGTTGAAGAAGTTATCCTAAAAAATGGTGCTTCATATAAAGTAGAAGAACAACTAGAATATATATACTTAAAAGATGAGCCAAATATAGGACAAGTAGATGTAGAATTAAATGACTCAAAATTAAAAGTAACTTTAAGTAGTGAAGATAATGATGAAACTATTACAGGAGTGACAGTATATTTAACAGATAATGAAGGAAATGTAATAGAAACTAAGACTCTTGAAAAAGGTCAAACAGAAGTAGTATTTGATATCAATAAATCAGGAGATTATAAAGTAAAAGCAGAAGTCACTTATGATTTAGGTGATGGAGAAACTATAACAAAGGAAGTTGAATATACACGAGAAATAAAAGAACAAGTAAAAGTAAAAATTTTAAATAGTTCTTTAGCTAGCAATTATGTTCAAAAAGGACAAAATGTAGAAGTTACTTACGAAGTAGAAACAAATACTCAAGATAATATAGCATCTTTTGTTGTAAATGGAGTAACTTTAAATGCAACTAAAAATGAAAATGGAACATATACAATAAACTTTACAGCACCTCAAACAGCAGGTGAAGCAGAACTTAATATAACAAAGGTTATCTTTGAAAATGAAGGTGAAGTAGAAACAAGCTACAATTCAGGATATGAAGTATTAAAATCTACAAAACCAGTTATAGATGGAGTATCTATTGTTGAGCAAAAAGGGGATAAAGCAACTCTTGCATTCACTGTAAATGATGAAGAAAATACTTTTGTAAGTGGAAGAATTGTTGTTACAAATAAAGAATCAGGACAAGAAAAAGTAATTACATTTACAAACATAAATGATACAGTTCATGAAATTGATGTAAAAGACTTTACACAATATAGTGTAGATATATATTTAACTTATGATTATGATTCAAATAAAGAAAATACAGATAATCAACAAGAAGAGTTATTTGCACAAAAAGATTTTGAACTATTGGGAGATTTTGAATTTACATTCAATGGTTTAAGATTTAGAGATATAGATAAAGAAAAAAATGTAGTTGTACTTGAATTTAATGCCTCACTTGCAGAGGAGGCAAAAAATTATTACATAAAAGATGTAATGATAAATGGAAATTCATATACTGTTACAAGAGTAGGAACATATTATACTGTTGAAGTACCATATACAAATAATGATAGACAAGAATTAGTACTTCAAGAAGCAATATTAAATAATCTACAAGGATTTGCCGTTAATGAAAATAATAGTGTAGTAGTATTTAAACAAGCACCAACAGCTGTAGTACGTAATACTGTAACTCGTGAAGTAACAGATTGCTTAAAAGAAATTACAGCTTCTGCGTTAATAACAGATAAGGATGATACTATAGTAGAAGGGACATTACATGCTAAATTAATTAGCCCTAATGGAGAACTATTAGTAGATAACTTATTGTTAAATTTAGTTCCAACAGAAAATGAAAAAGAATATACTTCACAAATAGAATTTACTTCTGAAAATGATTATGGCTATGATGCAGGAACTTATACAGTAGAAGTATATACAGATTACGATGCAGTAGATGGTGAAGAACACATAGAAGAAAAATTAAGTGAAGCAAAAGTTTCAGTTTCAGCCTATGCAAATATAGATAGCGCTAGTGTTGTTTCAAATAAATATTATGTTCAAAAAGGTGAAGAAATACAAGTAACTTATGAAATAAGTTCAAATACGCAAGAAGAAGTTAGTGCAATAGTTGTAAATGGACAAAATTTACCTGCTACAAGAAATGAAGATGGAACATATACAGTTACTTTAAAAGTACCAGAAAAATATGGAGAATATACAATAGAAGCAACAAGACTTGTGTATGAAGAAAGTCAACAACAAACAGCTGTATTTAATACATTAAAAGTAGATGTTTTAAGAAGTGTTATTCCTTCAATTAGTAATATAGTAGTTAATGATGATAATCCAGATGAGCCTATACTTTCATTTAGTATATTAGATGAAGAAGATACATTTGTAAGTGGAAAAGTAACTATTACTAATGTTGAAAACGGACAAGTTCAAGTATTAGATGTAACATCTAAAGAAAACATATCATTTGTATTAGAAAATATAAATGAATTTGAAGAATATTATGCAGAGATAGAAATTACTTATGATTTAGATTCAGATAAAACTGATTCTCAAAATCAAGAAGTAGTTAAAGTAGAAAATAAATTTGAAGTAATTGGAGAATATGAATTTAATCTTCAAAACTTTAAATTAGTTGAAGTAAATACAGATAAAAAAGTTATTGTACTTTCATTTGAAAGCAATAATGTATCAAATTATGATATACAAAAAGTATATGTAAGTGAAAATGAATATAATATTCTATCTAATGAAAATGGAACATATACAGTAGAAATACCATACAGTGAAGACACAAGAAAAGTTTTATCTCTTGATAAAGTAATTTTAGAAAACTTAAAAGAATTTACAGATTTAAAACAAGAAAATATTGTGGTATTTAAAAATGCACCAACAGCTAATATTAATGTTATAACTGTTTCAGAAGAAATGAATAGCATAAAAGCTTCTTTTGATTACATAGATTCAGATGATGTTATAGAAAGATTATATGCAAGATTAAAAGATGAACAAGGAAATGTTATTGAAACTAAAGAAATAGAAGAATATGCAAAAGAAGTAGAATTTGTTTCTGAAAATGGAGCTTTCAAAGCTCAAGAATACACAGTTGAAATACTTGCAGATTACAATAGAGTAGATGGATTAGTACATGAAAATGAAACTTTAGATAGTGAAAATGCAAAAGTTAAAATATTAGCAAATGTAGTTAGTGCAAATGTTGAAAACTACTATGTCGAAAAAGAAAGTATTGTAAAAATAACTTATGAAATAATGTCAAACACAGATAAAGATGTAGAAGAATTCAATATAAATGGTGTTATAACAAACCCAACAAAAGTAGCACAAAATAAATATGAAGTAATTGTTAATACACCACTAGATGCAGGACAATACGAGTATAATTTAACAGAAATTATCTACTCTCAAGAAGAAAAGATTAATGTATTGAACACTACAAAAGTAGATGTATTAAAAGACATTGTACCTCAAGTAAGTGCTGTAGCTGTAGATAGCACATCAGGAAAACCAGTACTAACATTTATGTTAGCAGATGAAGAAGATACTTTTGTAAGTGGAAGAATTGTTGTTACTCAAAAAGAAGATAATACTTCTTATGAAATACCATTTAATTCACTTGATTCATTATCATTTGAATTAGAGAATATAGAACAATTTACAAAATATGAAGTAGCAATATATGTAACTTACGATTTAGATTCAAATAAAGCAGACACAAAAAATCAACAAGAAGTTTTACTTGCAAATAAAGACTTTGAAGTTATTGGAGATTATGAATTTACATTTTCAGATTTTAAAGTAAAAGAAGTAGATACTCAAAGAGAAAGAGTTATACTACAATTTGTAAGTACAAATGCTTCAGAAGATAATGATGAATTCGAAGATTATTATGTAGATACAGTAGTAATAAATGGAGTAGTATATGAAGATGTTAAGAAAGAAGGAACAACATATACTGTTGAAGTACCATATTCTAATATAACAAGAACAGAATTAGTACTTGAAAAAGCAATTTTAAACAATCTTCAAGAATTCCAAATTAGTGAAAACAATTCTGTAATAGTATTTAAGTCAATAAGTGGAATTGTTATTCCAACAGTAGCAAACGACTTAAAGAGCATTAAAGCAGAGGTTACACTTAACGATATAGATAAAATAGCAAAAAATGTGTACATTAAATTATTAGATTCACAAGGCATTGAAATTGGAAGAAAACCAATTGAAACAGAAAATGAAGTTGTAACTTTTGATAACAATGATAATTACTATAAAGCAGGAGAATACACAATTGAATTAGTAGCAAGTTTTGATGCAGTTGATGGATTAGTACATGAAAACGAAACTATTGTTACAACTAAAGTAGAAGTTATGACAGGAGCAATGGTTGTAAGTAGTAGTTCAGAAAAATATGCAAATAAAGGTGAAGTATATCCAGTAACATATACTATTCGTACAAACACAGATGAACCAGTTGATACAATTGTTGTAAATCAAGTAGCATACAATGCTCAAAAAGTTTCAGATGGTGTATATAGTGTAAATGTTATAGTATCAGATAAAGCAGGAGACTATAACTTAGATGTTACTAGAATAAATTTTGCAAATGAAAAATGGGCAAATGTAGAGTATACATCAAAAGTAGAAATCTTAAAATCTATAATACCAACAATATCTAATTTAGCTGTTGGAGGTAACGAAGATAATCCTGTATTATCATTTACTATAAATGATGAAGAAAATACTTTTGTAAGTGGTAAATATGTAATAGTAGATAAAGAAACAAATGAAAGAGAAGAATATGTATTTACAACTAAAGAAAATACTTCATTCTTACTTCAAAATATTAAGAAATTTAATAAATATGATGTAGAAGTATATATTACTTATGACTTAGATTCAGATATTTCTCAAGGTTCTGAACATCAAACAGAAATTTTTGTTGAAAGCAATCAATTTGAGATAATAGGCGAATATAATTTTACATTAGATAATCTTAGAGTTGAAGAAGTAAATAGAGAAAACAATACAGTTACACTAGCATTTGAAAGTACAAATGCTTCAGAAGATAATGATGAATTCACAGATTACTATGTAAAACAAGTGGAAATTAATGGTGTAACTTATGATAACATAACTAAAAAAGGTACAACTTATACATTAGTAATACCTTACACTAGTGAAGACAGAACAGTTTTAACTTTAACAAGAGCAGTTTTAGATAATCTAAAAGAATTTACTGGATTAACAAATAGTGTAGTAATATTTAAAGATAAACCAACTGTACAAGTAAATGCATCTTTAGATGATAACCAAGAAACAATTACAGCAGATATTAGTTTAATAGATGAAGATGATACATTGCAAACTTTAACTGCAAGATTAGTAAATCCAAAAGGAGAGATAATATCTTCAAAAGAAATAGATAATGATGAAGATACTGTAAGCTTTAAATCTCTTGAAGGTGGAATCTTTAAAGCTGGAGAGTATACTATAGAACTTTGTGCAACTTATGACATAGAAGATGGTTTAGTACATGATGAAAAAGAAGTAATAGGTAGTGCGACAGTTAAAGTATTAACAAAAGCAAGTATTACAAATGCTCAAGTAATTAACTACTATGTAGAAAAAGGTGAAAATGTTCAAATTAACTATACATTTACATCAAATAATGAAATCGACCCTACAGGAGTTATGATAGGAAATGCATTATATAGTATAAGCAAAAATGATGATGGCACATATACTGCTCAAATTCCAGCAACTACAAGTGGATATGGTGTAAACAATCACGAAGTTTCAGTTGTAGTGTATAATGGAGAAACAGTTATATTAAGTGAACCTGTTAAAGCAGAATACTATGTATTGAAAACAGCTCCAAAAGTACAAGGTTATACATATAATAATTTAACTAAAGAGCCAAATATAACTTTTGAATTTGTGGATAAAGATGAAACACTACTAGATGATGCTAATATAGTTATTGTAGATGAAACTGGTAGTCAAGTAATAACTCAAAAAATACAAGTAGGAAGTGTAAATGTAGTAAATCTAAGTTCTCTTTCTAATGGAAAATATACAGTTAGACTAGAGGGAAGTTATGACTTAGATGATAATGTAGATAATAATATAAATAATTATGATTTATCTAAAATATTTGAAGAACAAGAAATTGAAGTAATTACAGATTATGAAGCACAAGTAAAACTTGACAGTGTAGTTGTAGATAAAGAAAATGGACAAATTGTTGTTACTTTTGAAAGTGAAAATATTGCAAATTTTGCAACTAAATCAGTAATTATAGATGAAACAGAATATGAAGTAAGTCAAGAAAACGGTAAATATGTTGTAAAAATACCATATAAAAATGGAGAAAACAAAGTTTATACATTTAATAAAGTTAAAGTAGAAAATGATATAGAACTTGAATTAAAAGAAAAAGTAAGCTTTGAAGTATTCAAAAAAGCTCCAACAGCACAAATAGATGCAAATCTTTCAGAAAATAACAAGGTTATAAATGCAACATTTACTATAGAAAATAGAGAAAATATTACAGCATTAGAAGCTAGATTACTAGATAAAGATAATGTTGTATTAAAGACTATACAATTAGAAAATAATGCAGAAACAGTAGAATTTGTATGTGATGGAGATAACGAGTACAAAGCTGGTCAGTACAAAATTGAAATTGGTGCAAACTACGAAATATTTGATGGACAAGTACATAATACAAAAGAAAGTATAGGAAGTTCAGAGATACAAATTAATATAAGAGCAACTATAATTTCTAGTGATGTAGAAAAATATGTACAAAAAGGTGCAGACTTTAAAGTTACATATACTATTTCTGCTAATACTGATGAAGAACCAACAAGTATTGTTGTAAACGATAATGAAACTATTTCAATGAAAAAAGTAGGAGAAAATGAATATGAAATAACATATAAAGCTCCTAACGAAAAAGGAAATTTTGTATTAAGTGCTAAATCTTTAAATTATTCAGAAAATGTTACTGTACAAAATGAAACTACAGTTTATGTATTAAAACAAATACCAAGTATTACAAATTATACATTAAATAATGAGTATCCAAATATATCAGTTACTTTTGATTTCACAGATGAAGATGAAACAATGGTAGATAAACCAAAAGTAATAGTAGTAGATGAAGATACAGGTACAACAGTAATAGAACAAGAAGTAAATGCAGGAACAAATACTCTTGAGTTAAAGAACATTGAAAATGATACATATACTTTGAAATTTATAGGTAAGTATGATTTAGATGATGAACATGAAAATTCTCTAAATGAGTACAACTTAGAAGACTTATTTGAACATAGAAAGATAGAATACATTGGAGATTATAAATTACAATTTAGATTAACTGATACACAAGTTAATAGAGATAGTAATGAAATAAAAATTTCTTTTGAAAGCTCAAATGCTGGAAATTATCCTATCAAATATGTATATATAGGTGAAGACATATATCCTGTATACAATGAAAATGGTGTAAATTATATTCTAGTTGGATATGAAACAGAAGAAAATAGACAATTAGATATAACAAGTGTAGCACTTGAAAATGGAGTAAACTTAGAAGTATCTGGAGCAAGTACACAAGTATTTAAAGCAAAACCTGAAATAACAGATTTAGATGCAACTGTAAAAGATAGTACAATTAAAGTTACATTTAATGTTACAGATAGTGCAAATATTCTTCAAAATGGAAAAGTAGTTCTTATGGATGCTAATGGAGAAGAAGTGCAATCTAAAGAATTTTCAGCTGAAGATACAAGTGTTGAATTTACAGATGTAACAGATGCTGGAACATATATCGTTAAAGTTGTTGCAGATTATGATAGAGTTGATGGCTTAACACACGTTCAAGAGAGTTTTGATCAAATTACAATTAAGACTAAGATAAATGCAAGTGTTGTAAATGAAATAGCTCCAACTTATGCAGAAAAATTAGAAGAAATTAGTATAACTTTTGAAATAAATTCTAATACAGTAGAAAAAGTTAAAGAAATTACAGTAAATGGAAATAAATATCAAGCAGAATTTGTAGAAGAAAATAAATATAAAATAAATTATACTACAGGTGATACTGCTGGAGATGAAAGTTTAAATGTAACAAATCTTTGCTTCGAATATGGTGAAAATGTAGAAGTAAGTTATGATTTTACTGTTGAAATATTAAAAGATGAATTAAGTATAAATAACTTTAATGTAGATACTTCATCTTCACAAACTAAAGTAACATATAATATGACAGATGATGAAAACAGCTTTGTAAGTGGAAAAATTAGAGCTAAAAAGGTTAATAGTGATGATGTAGTAGAAGTAGCAATTTCAAGTGGGGTAAGCGAATATACAATAATACTTGAAGAATTTGAACTATATAATATTGAACTTGAAATAACGTACGATAGGGATAAGGACTTTTTAGGCAACGAACATCAAGAAACTAAAATATATGCAACACAAGAAAATGTTCAATTTGTTTTAAATTATGATTTAGAAGTAAGCGATTTTAAATTAGAAAGTGTTGATAAAGATGTACTATTTAATGCTAATATTAAATTTAATGCTACTAATAAATCTATTTATCCAATTTATGGAGTTATAATTGAAGATAAAGACTATGAAGTAACATTAGTAGATAATGAAGAAAACACATACTTAATTGAATATCCTTATGGACAAGATAATTTAGACAAGAGAAAAGAAATTGTTGTAAGCAGTATTGTTTTAGAAAATGGAGCAATTATTGAACTTGAAGATAAGTTGTCAGTAGTAATATTTAAAGACAAACCTTATGCTCAAATAGTAGAATTAAATAGTGAAGATAATTCTACTATAGGACTACATTTTGAATTAACAGATTCAGATAATACTGTAACAGAATTACATGCAGTATTATTAGATGAAAAGAATGAAGTTATATCAGAACAAAGTCTAGATATAGATGATACTGAAACAACATTTGTAGTTTCACAAGCAGGAACATATCATGTAGAATTAAGAGCAGACTATGATAGAGCAGATGGTTCAACACATAGTGATGAGATAATTTCAAATGATGATAAAACTATAGAAATAAAACCTGTTGCAAGAGTAACAACAGAAAATATTTCAGATAAATATCCAGACAAATTAGAAACAATAGATATCACATATATGATAGAATCAAATACAGGTAAAGTACCAACAAAAGTAGTTTTAAATGATATGGAAGAATATACTTTAGAACCAGTTGGTGAAAATACTAATAATTATAAAATATCATATAACGTATCAGATAATTCACAAGTAAAAAGTCTAAAAGTAACAAAAGTATACTTTGGAGATGATTTACCTGTTGAAACATCAAATTCAATAGAAGATACAATTGAAATTTTAAAAACTGAACCTTCTATTAATATTACTTCAACAGATATACTAGAACAAAATGCTGTATTATTTACTATTACTGTTAATGACCCAGATGAAGCAATGACTTCTGGTAAAGCAAAAGTTCATGAACAAGAACAAGACCTTAATAGAGGAACTAATACATTCTTAGTAAATAATATTAATACTGATGAAGAACATATATTAAATGTAGAAGTAAGCTATGATTTAGACTATAACACAATAGAAGAAGGACAACACGAAGGAAAAGTTACTAAAGATCAAAAATTTACTTTAGTATCAGATTATGGTCTAAGCGTTAGTGATGTTAAAACATATAATAAATCTGGAAATGAAGAAACATATTTTGCTAAAGATGAAAAATTTGATTTAAGATTTAATAGTAGAAATAATACTTCACTTGTACCAGAAAGAGTTATTGTTCAAGACTTAAACAATGAGAGTGCAAGTGGAATAGAATATCCTGTAAACACTATTGAAGAAGGTGGAGAACATAGTTACTATGTAGAGCTATCAGCAAGTAACAAAGCTGGCAAACAAGAATTTAAAATTACATCAGTAATATTAAGTGGCTCTAGAGTTATACCTGAAAGCAAATTTGAGGGTAACAATCCATCAGCAAAAATAGAAGTATTAAAGGATAAACCTACAATGTCTAACTTTACAGTTAATAACCAGGAAAATAGTGTAACTGTAGATTTTGATATAAAAGATGAAGATAAAGCATTAAAAGACAGTTATGTATTATTAATAAATAATGGTACTGCTGAAAAACAGAGTGAAAAGATACATTCTGGAAAGAATACTTATACATTTACTAATTTAGAACCTGGAAAGAAATACAACATAAGAGTAGAAAATAACTATTCATTAAGTGAAGATGGTAAAGTAGTAAATGAAATATTTAAAGAACAAGAAATTGAAATTACTAAGAAAGAAGAATCTAACTTTAGAGTTAAAAATCTTACAATTACAAAGAGAGTACCTATAGGTTCAAGAGTAAATATTTCATTCGAAAATAGCCTAATGTCTTATGAAGATGTAGATAAGGTAGTAATTGATGACCAAGAATATGACGTTACTAAAGGCGAAGATGGTGTATATAGACTAACACTAGAACCAAAAGAAACTGGTGTAAATAAATTACATGTAGATAAGGTAAAAATTAAAGATAAAGAATTTGAAATAGATAGAAACTTATCTTATGTATATGAATATGCTGAGCCAAAAGCATTCGATATTTCAGAAATTGAAGAAGATACAACAACTAATGAGGCAGTTATTAATTATCAATTAGAAGATAAAGACCATTCTGTTATAAGCCTAACAGCTTACATGAAAAATAGTGCAGGGTCTATCGTAGCTAGTAAGGCTATAGACCTAGATACTGAAACTATTAAAACAGTAAAAATGGATCTTAGAAAAATTAGTACATATTCAATAGAACTTAGAGCAACTTGTGATATTGGTGATGGTCAAACTTATGAAGAAAAGACATTATTTGAAGTTAAGAAAGAAACTGTACCAAGAGTAACAATAGTTTCTCAAAGCATAGATAAAGAATATGTAGAGAAAAAAGAAAATGTGGTATTAACATTTAAGATAAATACAAATGTTGACCAAGAAGTTAAGAAGATTTCTATAGGTGATGAAAGTTATAAAGTTACTAACGTAACCGAAAATGGTAAAGTAGTAGAAGATACATATTCAATAACTGTTCAAGCACCAGGTGAAACAGGAGTATTTGCTCAAAGAATAGAAAGTATTCAAATAGGTTCAAACTTAATAGACCAAATAATATATCCAAATGGAATTGAACCTATAAATATCAAAGTATTTAAGCAAAAACCAACTGTAACACACTTCATAATAGATGAAAATAGTAGAAAATTATCATTTAGAATAAATGACCCAGATAAATCACTTACACAGTCATATCCTATATTTACTATTAATCAAGGTGAAAGTGAAATCTATAATGAAGAACTAAAAAATGGCGAAGCCGAATATGAATTTAATTTAGATAATATTGGAATGACTGCAACTCAAAATGAGTATAATGCATTAGTTAATGTAACTTATGATTTAAGACCAGATGTTCAAGCAGAAAAACAAAGTATAATGCAAAAATTATTTAGCTTAATTGCAGCCGATGATGAAACTCAAGAAGAACCAGAGGAAGAAGATCCTAATGCAAAATACATAGTTACTGAAAATATTTTTAATGAAAATTATAAATTAGTAGGAAATATAACTTATGACTTAAAATTCAGTGCTGCTGGTGGAGCATTTACATTATGGAATTATCAACAATTAAATTTTGATTGCTCAACAGGAACAAATCTTAAAGTAAAAAAAGTAATCATTGATGGAAGAGAGTATTCAGTTTCACCAATTACTAAAAATAATAAAGATGACCAATACTTTGTGCAATATAAAGCTTTTTATGTTGATCAAAATAGTATAAATTTTGAAAAAGTAATACTAGAAAATGGAACAGCTTTAGATATACCAGCAAATGATGGTTGGGCATGGTGTATGGTAGTTCAGACAAATCCAACACTTTCAATAAAAGACTTTATAGAAGATGTTAATGATGAAACTGTAACAGTTAAATATAAATTAGTAGATAATGATGGAAAATTAGCATACGATAAATTAACATTTAATTTAATGAATTCTCAAGGTGGATTAATTGAATCAAAAATTGTAGAAAATGCATCAGTAAATGATACAGTTGTATTTAATGTACCATATCCACCAACAGCAGTATATAAATTACAAGTTACTGGTAAACTAACAGATATACCTGATTGGTATGATTATTTAACTACATGGACTCCAATTAATGATTCATTCAATTCAAGTGTAAATACATCAATTTTAGGTGCTGAAATAGAAAATAAATATCCTAAACAAAATGAAACATTTGCAATAGACTACTCTATTAGTAGTACAAAAGTAATAATTATAGATAAAGAGGATCATACAAATCAAGATAAAGCAGTAGGTATTACATCACTTGTAATAAATGGTAAAGACTATGATGTTCAAGCTTTAGAAGATAAACCAGAAACATATAGAATATACTATACTGCAAAAGATGAACCAGGACTTGAAAATATTAAAGTTACTTACATTAAGTTTAGTAATGGTGATGTTGAAGCATTCAATAGAGAAGATACAGTTGAAGTATTAAAAACAGAACCATATATAACAGATTTCAAGACAGAAAATGATTTAGTTAATGGAAAAATTAAAGTATCATTTGATGTAAAAGATCCAGATGGTGTAATAAGTACAAATAATATTAAAGCAGAACTTGATGGTGTAGAAAAACAAGTATTTGTAGGTTCAAATAGTATTTATTTTGATGTTACACAAGATAAATTATTAGACTTAAAGATAAAAGCAACTTATGATTTAGATGAAAATAAATTAGAAAATGAAACTAATACTAATTACAATAGTTATACAGACAATACAATATTTGAAAGAAAACTAATGCTAACAGGAGATTATAATGTAGCATTTAGTAACATTAAAACATTTAACACAAGCGATAAAGAAACTACTTTCTTTGAGAAAAATGAAGATGTTAAAGTTATGTTTGATTGTATAACAAGAGAACCAGAGTTGTGTCCAGAAAGAATAAAAATCAGTGGAGAAGAATATACACTTACAAAAGTACCAGAAACAGAAAGTACATATACAGTAACAATACCAGGCTCTGCTGATGCACAAAAAATTAGTTCAAAAATAGATGCGGTTATTTTAAATAGTGGAAACACAGTACCGATAGAAAATCAAACAATAGAATATGAGATATTAAAAGATCATATTAAGGTTACAGATTTTACATATCAAGTTTCAAACAGTAATGCAGATAAAGTAGAACTAAGTATAACTGTTGAGGACAAAGATACTGCAAATAAAGAAACTAGAGTAGAAATAATAGATGAATATAGCTCAAAAATTGTAGACCAAGTATTAGAAATTGGTACAAATAATATTACATTTGAGAAAACTGAGGCTGAAAAATATACAGTAAATGTATATTCTACATACGACAGAGATTCAAATAATGTAGACCAAGAAAACTATTATAATGCAGTAAAAATTCATAATCAAATAGTATCTTTAACAACTAGATACATAGAGATGAAAGATATTGTAGATATTAATCTATACACATTTGATGAGCTTGGTAATGCAGTAAAAGTAGATAGTTTAACAGAAGATAATCTTAATGTAGTAGATAATAGCTTAGTTGAAGTATCAATGAAAACTATACCAACATTCTATAGTAAAGTTACAGATTATAGAGTAGAGGGCGACAAGTTAAAATTAGTACTAGATTATACAGATGCAATGGTATATACAGGAGAAGATGAATTAAAACCACTTGAAGTTACTCTTGATATACTAGAAAATACAAAAGAGTATGAATACAAGGGCTCATTTAAAGCATTAATTGAAAAAATGAGATCAAATAATACATCTGGTGCTGTAATTGATTTAGATAAAGACTATGACTTAAAAGATTATCCAGTAAGTGCAAATCAAGTAGCATATATAGATTTCGATTATAAAGGAACTATAAATGGTCATGGACATACAATTAGTAATTTAACTATACCACTATTTAAGAAATTAGATGGTGCAAGAGTTGAAAATCTAAAAATTAAGAATATTGTATATACAGGTGGAAATAGAGGAGTAATAGCAAATTATGCTACAAACTCTACAGTAGTATCAAATGTACATGTAGATAATCTAGTAACATCAAGTAATGCCGTTTCAGGATTGATATACGAAGTATCAAATAAATCTGTAGTTGAAAAATGTAGTGCAACTAACTTAACATACAATGCAAATTACTTAAGTCAAAGTATGTCAGGAGGCTTTATATATGTAAAGAGTGAGGCTAAGATAGAAAATTGTTATGTACAAGGTAAAATAACATCAGGCTGGTGGAATAATGCAGGTTTTATAGTATCAGCAGACAACAATTGTAAAATAGACAAAAACATAGTTAACATGCAAATGGCAGCATACTATGGATTTGGCGAAGGTGGAGTAGGTTATGGAAATGGTGGTATTGTAGCAAATGAAGGAACTAAGAATTCAGAAGGACTACAACTTACTAATAACCTAAGCCTAGTAGAAGGAAATAAAGGTGTTGGCGCAATATACAACTATAGAAATACTAAACTAAATCCTACATTATCATACAATAACTATCAATTAGATACAGCTGTTGTTAAACATGAAGATGTTGAAGGTATTAACACTATATCTAAGGATGAACTTAATGCAGATTTCTTTAGAAATAGTCTTGAATTAGATGAAGATATTTGGACTATTAGTGATGATGCATCAATAGATAATCTACCAGTATTAAAAGGCGTATCTGTAGCATATAGCGATCAAGGAAAACAACCAAAAAATACTGAAATATACATTCCAGATTATAAGAGAGTATCTGAATTACCTACATATAATGAAAATAGAGAGATTGCATATCATAATATGTACAAATTAATGCCATTCTATGATGCAAAAGAGTTAATTAGAGATGGTAATAAAATACCAGATGGACATGAATTAACTTATAAGATAATTGATTATATAATACCATTTAACAAAGATGGTAAGATGGTATCAAATCTTACAACAAATAACTATAATAGCTTAGATAAGATTTATATAGTATTTGAAGATGGTACAAGACTTACATATAATATAGCTTTTGATGATTACTATGGAAATGTAGCTTCTTATATGTTACCAGATTTGAATATTGGATATAACTATAACAATTATATAGTAGATCCAAATCAAGATAGTGTTAGAAGACTTATTGAAGTAGCTTCAAAATATGACTTTAAAAATGATTTAGACCCAGTAACAGAAAAAGTTGCAAACGATAGTAGACTTTACAAAGAGCACTTTGAAAATTATACTAAGTATCATATAGAAGACTTTGTTATAAATGTACTAGTAAATATGGGATATTCACCAAATTTTGATAGTGATGTTCTTGATGACATGATTGAACGTGAACTTGTAAGTTCTGGTGAATTGAAGAAATTACTATTTGCATATAACTACTTTACATATTGGTATAACTTAGATATGGATGGTATAAACTTAGCAGATGCTACTATGTTCCATTCAAATGAGATGTTTGATAAAGATATGACAATGGAATATCTAACAGACCAACTTGTACAAGAAACAAACTCAGCTACAAATGGAACAGCAGGTTTCTATAACAATTACTTTGTAAAATATACAAAACTATCTAACTTAGGATATTACTTAGATTATTATGTAAAGACATTAACACATTACACACAAGGAATTGATTGGTTTAAAGACCACTTTAAAGGTGGATATTACTATGACATAAACGTTGAAAATTCTAAGGGATTATATTACACAATATGGGATCACTTGTTAAAAGATGGTAAAGTACAAACTGACTTCTTACCACTTATGACAGTACCTGAAAATTCAATGTATGTAATGTCATCT
>CANRLG010000032.1 GCA_947631415.1 uncultured Clostridia bacterium | reverse complement strand
ACGCTCTATCACGCGAATTTACTTAGTTATTGACGGTTGCACTTCTAGTACAACCTTACTTGGTTTGTTCTTGCATTATTTATTTTTCAATGTACTTTTTTGTTCTTGGTTGAGAACGTCTAAATTATAACACGAAGGATAAGTTTTTGTCAACAGCTTTTTTAAACTTTTTTAAGTTTTTTTAAAAGCTCAACAAATGAGCTTTCTTTAAGTCGTTCCGTATCCTCGCGACGTCTATTATGATACTACTTTTTATTTTGTTTGTCAACACTTTTTTACAAAAAAATTAAACTTTTTTCAAAAATGTTTCAAAACGCAAAAAAGTGCTGATAAAACAGCACTTTTTTTATGTGTATAATCCTATATAACTCCAAGATATTCTTCTAAAGTAAGTCCACTGTTATAAACTTTAGTTGCTATATCTACTCCTAAATATCTTATATGCCAAGGTTCATATTTATATCCTGTTATATTTTCTTTTCCTAAAGGATAGCGAATTATAAAACCATATTTATAACAATTTGCCGCAAGCCATTTACCTGCCTCTGTATCTCCATACCAATCTTCTATTTGTCCTACATCCATTGCAAGTCCTGTTTGATGTTCAGAAGTACCAGGTCTAGCTGAAAATGTATCTGCTTCTGCTTGTCCATACGTTTGACAATATCTCTCATATAAACCTTTTTGAGTTGTATATGACCTAAAGCCAGATAAAAGTGGCATATCAAATCCAGCAGCATTTGCTCCAGCTTGTAATTGTAAAAATGCCTGATATGCTTTATCATTTAATCCAGGATTATAATCTTGTGGTATTGAATGAGTTTTATTAACAAGCATTATTCCATTTATATAAGTAATTCCTTGAACATTTTCTTGTTCAGGTGGTGTTAATAATGAAGATAGAGTTGGCTTTTCTTTTACTTCTACCATAACAGCTGCTTCAATTTTTGGTTGTTGAGTAGTAGCAACTATTATTTCGCAATTACCTGCTTTTTTAGCTGTAATGTTACCATCATTATCCACAGTTGCCACACTTTCATCACTGCTTGTCCAAGTTAACTCTTTATTAACTGCATTATCTGGAGTTATTGTAAATTCTATCTTTTCTGTTGCTCCTTCAACAAGTTCTATTGTTAACTTACTTAATTCAATTTTCTCAACAGACTGTAATATATTTACTTTTGCCTCTTTACTCTCTTTATCTGTACTATATGTCAATGTATATTCACCCACTTTATTTGCTACAATCATATATTTTGAGTCAATACTAATAGCTTCTTCATCATTGCAACTTACTCTAACACTTCCAAGAGTATAATCTTTATCTTCAAGTCCCAATTCAATTTGTTTGCTTTCTCCCTTGTTCATTTGTATATCTTCAACATTTATATTTTCTGGTGTTATATATGCTAATATATATTTTGTCTGATTATCATTTAACTTAATATTTACATATCCATTTTCTACACTACAATCATTTTTAACAAATTCATGTATATCATTAAGTATAAATTCTGAAAGATAATCTTTTTCTATTTTAGATTTTACCTTTAATTCTTTTAAAGTAGTTCCATTTATTTCAACAGTAAAAGCATCTACATTATTAAATTCTTCATATTTTTTAGTTGTAATTCCTAAATTCATCTTTTCTTCAATATTTTCATTTGCAATTTTAGCTATATAATTATTATTATATATAGTTAAGTCATAGCCATTCTCTTTTAATGTGTTATACACATTACTAGATAAATTTATATTATTTCCACTACAAAATATAGTAGTAGTCATATTTTCATCATCAATATTTTGTAACACTTGATTATTAATTTTCTTTGTTCTAAGAATATTACAAGCTGTAACTGTTCCAATTGCTCCTACGACTAAGGTAATAGCTACAACAGGAATAACAATTTTTTTAATTTTCTTTTTATTATGCGTATCACTATTTAATTTTTCAACAGCTTTCCTCATATTACACCTCTTTAATTCATAATTGAATTTAAAATAATGATATTATCTATCCTATATGTATCTTCATCAAATATATACTTAACTGTAAATTTATTTTCTTTATTTCTCATACTTCTTATATATTTTACATAGGTATATATTTTTCCTTTATATATATAATAGGAAGAAACTTGTTTAAAATCATAGCTTACATACTCAATTGGTTCAAAAAAAAGCTCTATATAACCATTGTCATAAAGCATACTACTATTCATATTATTGTCAAATTCTTCAAAAAAGTTATGTGTTAAAGTATAGATATTTTCTTGCTTAACCTTTCCAAAATTATAATAAATTGTGCCATTTCTTTCTAACTTTGAATTACTAGTTTCTACAATATTTGTAAATTTTTCCTTATTTTCAATAATATACTTTACTACAAAATCTAATTTTGAGTTATTAGATAGCTCTTTTTCACCATTTTTTGCCATGACAGCAAGTATTGTACCATCTATATTATTTATGATACTACAAACATTTTCTTTAGTCAATGAAGACTTTTCTTTAAAATGTAGAAAAGAATAAAATGCTAGTATAAGTATAGATAAGGACATTGTTAAATAGAAAATATGCTTTTTCATAGAATAATCACCTACTATACTTTAGCATTTAATTAAAATTAGTTTTATATTAAAGACAAAAAAAGCTAGTTACCAACATAACTAGCTCTTTTACTACTAAAATTTGTGTCCACATTTACTACAGAATTTAGCTGTTGTATCACAAACTTCACCACATTCAGGGCAAACTTTTTCAACTTCAACTTCTTCTTTTTTACTAGATTTTTTATCATCTTTTATTCTAACAGCCTTTTGTTTTTCTCCACAGTTTGTGCAGAATTTACTTGCAAGAGGGATAACTTCTCCACATGATGCACATACTCTTAGAGATTTATTATACAAAATTTTTGTATTCATTTCTTCAATTTCTTCGTTAAGTTTATCTATTTTTTTAGCAAGTTTTGTATAATCTTTTCCTACATCTTCTCCTGCTTTATATTGCTCATAAACAGCTTTTCCTATTTCCTCGTATATTTCATCAATATCTGCCTCTTTATCTGAAATAGAAATTTTCAATTTTGTTTCTTGAATTAATTTTCCAGACTTATCTGCAACAGTGTTATATGTACTAGATGCTGTATCTCCTACTTTTTTTCCAATTTCTTCAACTTTCTTCATAAATTCCATATAAAATTCCTCCTCTATCTTATATGCTTAATATAACACATCTTTACAATAAATTCAACATTATTTCTTCTCTATGTTCAATTTATCCTCAGTTACATATATTTTTATGCTATCTTTATCTTTAATATTTCCATCTAGAATTTTTTCTGCTATATAATCTTCAACTTTGGATTGGATAGCACGTTTTAAAGGTCTTGCTCCATAAGTATCATCAAAACCTACTTTTGCAATATAATCTACAAGAGAACTATCAATCTCTATGTCTATATCTCTTGCCTTTAATTTATTTGCAGACTCATCTAGCATTAATTTAGCAATTTCTTTTACTGATGCTTCATCTAGTTTTCTAAATACTATAATTTCATCTAATCTATTTAAAAATTCTGGTCTAAAAGTCTTTTTTAGTTCAGACAAAACTGCATCTTTTGTCTTTTCATAATCTCTTGTTTTATCCTCTTTATTAACGAACCCTATTGTTTTATTTTCTGTAATATTACTTGCACCTACATTAGATGTCATTATTATAACTGTATTTTTAAAGCTTACTGTTCTGCCATTTGAATCTGTTAATCTACCATCATCTAATATTTGAAGTAATATATTAAATACATCAGGATGAGCTTTTTCAATTTCATCAAAAAGTATGATAGAATAAGGTTTTCTTCTTACTTGTTCTGTTAATTGACCGCCTTCATCATAACCAACATATCCTGGAGGTGAGCCTATCAACTTAGAAACCGAATGTGGTTCCATATATTCTGACATATCTAGTCTAATCATTGCATTTTCACTACCAAACATATTAGCTGCAAGTGTTTTAGTAAGTTCTGTTTTTCCAACACCTGTTGGTCCTAAGAATATGAATGAACCTATAGGTCTATTAACATCTTTAAGACCTACTCTTGCTCTTTTTATTGCTCTTGCAAGAGCTTCAATAGCATCATCTTGTCCTATTACCCTCTTTTTAAGTTCTTTGTCTAAATTTTTAATTTTTTCTGCCTCTGTTTGAGTTAATTTACTAACAGGTATTTTAGTCCAATTTGAAACAACATCACAAATTTCCTCTTTTCCAATTTGAACAGTTGATTGTTTTTCTTGCTTTTTCCATTCTTCATCTTGTTTCTTTATTTTTTCTTTTAATTCTTTTTCTTCATCTCTTATTTTAGCTGCCTTTTCAAAATTTTGTGAAATAATCGCTTCTTCTTTTTCTTTTGCTTTATTTTCTAATTCTTTTTCCAAGTCCTTATATGAATTTGGTTTTGTTAAACTTTTAATTTTAGCTTTAGAACAAGCCTCATCTATTAAATCTATTGCTTTATCTGGTAGAAATCTATCTGTTATATATCTTTCAGATAAAATTGTAGCTTCTTTGATTGCCTCATCTGTTATTTTAACTTTATGATGTGCCTCATATTTATCCTTTAATCCCTTTAATATTTCAATAGTATTTTCAATGCTAGGTTCTTCCACTATTACACTTTGGAAACGGCGTTCTAGTGCACTATCTTTTTCTATATATTTTCTATACTCATTTAAAGTTGTAGCACCTATTACTTGAATTTCTCCTCTAGAAAGCATAGGTTTTAATATATTAGCTGCATCCATAGCACCCTCAGCAGAACCTGCACCTACAATAGTATGAATTTCATCTATAAATAATATAACATTATTTGCATTCTTTATTTCTGAAAGAGATTTCTTAAGTCTTTCTTCAAACTCTCCTCTATATTTTGCACCAGCAATCATAGATGCCATATCTAGAGATACTACTCTTTTATTTTTTAGTATTTCAGGTACATTATTTGCATTTATCATCTGAGCAAGCCCTTCAACAACAGCAGTCTTACCAACACCTGGTTCACCAATAAGTACAGGATTATTTTTTGTTCTACGACTAAGTATTTCAATAACTCTTTCTATCTCTTTCTCTCTACCAATAACTGGGTCAAGTTTGTTTTGTTTTGCAAGTTCAGATAAATCTTTTCCATATTGATTTAATGTTGGTGTACTATTTTTTCCTTTATCATCTATATTTGCAGGATTAGAATATGAATTATTAATTGGAGATTCTTCTCCTAGTATTCTAAGAAATTCAGTAAATACTCTTTGAGGGTCAATATCTGCATCTATCAAAATTTTTACTGCTACACTATCTATTTCTCTCATAAGTGAAAGCAATATATGTTCAGAACCTACATAATTTTGTCCCATTCTAATTGCTTCTTTTTGAGAATTAGAAATTATACGTTTAGCACGTGGAGTAAAATCTATTTCAGCTTCATCTACTTTAGTATTCATTATTCCATCTATTTTAATAATTTCATCTTCTATATAATCTACGGTTATTTCTTGATTTTTTAGTATTTTTGCACCAAGTCCTTCTTCTTCGGCAATTAATCCATATAAGATATGTTCGGTACCAATATATGGGTAATTGTGTTCTAAAGAAAATTCTCTAGCTAGTTCTATTACTCTTTTTGCACTTTCTGTAAATTCATACATACCTTATCCCTCCTTTACATATTAGTTTTTATATATTCTGCCCTTTTAATTTCTTCTGTATCTCTTGAAAAATCTTCTTTATAATTTTTCTTTAATGTATTTGTTCCAATATTTTTTATAACTTTATCTATATTTTCTAATTTTATATCTGTAAGTAATTCCATATTTACTCCAAGTCTTACATCAGATAATAATTTCATTGCCTCTTTCTTTGAAACAATTAAAGCATTTTTTAAAATACCATAAGCTCTAAAGACTTCATCTTTTACACCTATTCTATCTTTAATTATATCTCGTGCTTTTCTTTCTTGTTTAATAATGTATTTTGTTATTTGTTCTATTTGTTGAAGTATATCTTCATAAGTTACACCTAATGTCTTTTGATTAGAAATTTGGTATATACTTCCATCACCTTGTGTATTTTCTCCATAAATTCCTCTTATAGATATACCAAGATTTGATATTTCATTAAATATTTTATTCAATGCACCTATTTTTTCAAGAGCAGGTAAATGTAACATAACAGATACTCTCATACCAGTACCAATACAAGTTGGACAAGCTGTAATATATCCATAATCCTCTGTATACGCGTAGTCTAATTTTTTAGCTAAGTCTGTATCAAAAGAAAGAATATTATCATAAGCTTTCTCAAGATTAAAACCTTGTTCAAAAACTTGAATTCTTAAATGGTCTTCTTCATTTACCATACATGTTATATTATTTTTCTCATCTAGTATCAAAGCAGTATTGGAATTTTCTAAAAGTTCTTTAGATATTGAATGAGTTTCAAATAATGATTTTTTTGTTATATCATCCATATTTTCAAGTTCTACTACAGTATAATCTTTTCCAACTTTTTCTTTAATTAGGTTAATCAATTTTTTTCTATCTTTATCCATCATATTATTTGGAAAATTAAATCCTTTAATATTTCTAGCAAATCTTATTCTTGTAGTAAGAACTACATCTTCAAAATTATCCATTATTCTTCGCCTCCTTTTGATTCCATTGCTTTAATTTTATCTCTAACTATAGCTGCATCTTCAAATTTTTCTTCTTTAATTAATTGTTGAAGTTCATCTTTAAGGCTTTCAAGTTCACTTTTCTTTTTAGTTCTAATCTTCTCTTTTACATTTTTTACAATTTCTTTATCTCTTTTACTTTCTATATTTCTATTTTTTCCTTGTATTCTCAAAAGCATTGAGTCAATTTCTTTTTTAAATGTGTTATAACATTCTGGACAACCAAATAGCCCTGTTGCTTTATACTTAGAAAGTGTATATCCACAATTTTTACATTTTATTTCCTCAGGTAATACATATCCCCAATCTAAAACCATAGGTGTGAAAATATCATCAAAAGAATTAAATATTCCTAATTTTTTAGCACAATTTTCGCACAAATTTAGTGTTGTAACTTCTCCATTTATGTTTTGCTTATACGATATATTAGCATTATTTTTTCCACAATTTGAACATTTCATTTTAATTCCCCCTTTTAGAATAAATTTACTATTATGTTCTTAAATATATCCGCCCTTACATTATCTCTTTTTAATTTATCTACTTGCATTAGACTTTTGTTTGACAGGACTGCATTAATTAAGTTTGCATTCTTTTCATCTATTATATTATATCTAAGTAATTCTCTTAAATAAATATCTACGACACTTTGTGACATAGAACTACCTATCTTGTTTAAAAGTTCAGTTAGATATTCAGATTTATCTAAATTAATTTTACTTATCTTAATGTAGCCTCCGCCACCCCTTCTACTCTCAACATAATATCCAAGTTCTGGTATAAATCTAGTAGCTATAACGTAATTAATTTGTGATGGCACACAATTAAATAACTGAGCTACTTCACTCCTTTTTAATTCTATTTCTTCTTGTTTTCTCATCTCTTTCATAATGTAATCTTCTATTAAATCTGATAAATTCATTTAATCTTCACCTTCTTTTTTAACTTTGACTTTCTTTGACTATTGATATTATATACCTATTATTTTTAAAAGTCAATAAAGGTCAAACTTTTTTTATAAAAAAACAAGAGGTTTCCCTCTTGCTATATTGTTACAAATGTATTAACGCCTAATTTAAATGCATCAAGTATCATTGCTGCA
The DNA here is from genome assembly GCA_947631415.1 of uncultured Clostridia bacterium. Classification (GTDB taxonomy): domain Bacteria; phylum Bacillota; class Clostridia; order TANB77; family CAG-465; genus CAG-465. Next base: position 10,087 of record CANRLG010000032.1, on the reverse strand, counting down.
TCTGTTGAATTTATTATATTGTCGCCATTCATATCTCCTAATATCATTGATACTTCTGTTATTGGATGTGAACCTTTGTATATGTCTAATGCTATTGCAGCATCTGTTGAATTTACTAAGTCATCTAAATTCAAATCCCCTTTTAATTTTCTGCTAGGGTTTGTATCTCTTTCAAAGACAGCATATAATTTATATCCTTGAGTTAATTTAAAATGAACTGTATCCTTACTATCTATGTATACATCTGGGTCTAGCCATTTATTTTTATCTACTTCTTCTCTTGATGCTTTTATTTGTTCTTCTGTAATTGTAACAGGACTACCGTTTGGACTTCCTAATCTCCATTCTTTAAATACATATCCTGGATTTGCAAAACAAGTAAATGTACCTAAATCTGTTTTATTTTCAGCATAAGTAAATGTAGAAGTTCCTGCTGATTCATAAGGTCTACTTCCGTAATATACCTTACCAGTACCTTCTGGTGTAACTGTAGCTGTTGCTGTAAATACCTCATTTTCAGTAGCTTCAAATTCCTCACTATCTATTGAAAAATAATATACTCCACTAGAGTGTAGAGTTTCTACTTTGCTTGTTCTACCATCTAATGTAACTGTAACAGGATTTGGAAGTGATGCCACACTATCACTTACTTCAAATCTAAAGTGATACTTAAATACTCCTTGTGAAAATGTTGCTGTAGAATAATATTGCCACGAACTTCCATTTTTCTTCATCCAGTAACATCCACTTGAACTTGTTTTTACATTTGAATTAGAAATAAATGCAGTTGGTGTTTGCTTTCTTTTTCCTTGAACAGGTCTCATGTCTGATAAATTAGTTGTTATTACTATATTATCTATTGTTTGAACGCCAAGCACTTTTGAATTGCTTACGTTTATTACACTAAAAAATGCAACCATAACAAAAAACATAACTAAAATTTTTCTTTTCATATATCTCCTCCGAAATTTTAACTACATCTTAACTATATCAATAAAAGAAAAAAATTTCAATTCTTTATATATAAATCTTTTATTTTGACATAGAAAAAGAGAACTATTTCTAGCCCTCTATTGCTTTTTCTCGTTATTTCTAATAGCAAATATGAATAATGGTCCAAGTATTCCTAGTGATATAATATCTAAAATAGTCATAATCACTGAACTTTTGCCGTATTTTTCATACATTTTATAATGTCCAATAAAATCTATTACTTTAAAAATTGAAGAAAATATGAAACTTATTAGACCAAGTAATACTAATACACTAGTTTGCATTTTAGTAGAAAAAATGGTTATAATCATAAACACTACACTTAATACCTGCAAAGCCACCATTACTATACCTAAAGTTGATGAACCAAATGCAATCTTACTTTCTGTAATTCTATTCAAATATGGAACCCACGCAATATATGCATTTTTATCTTTTTCCCTATTTGCAATCTTATATAAACCTACTGAATTAAAAATGTAAAGTAAAACACTGATGCAAGTAATTAGTAAATACATTAAAACTAGTATACCTAATATTGTTGACATATCTTCCTCCTATAAATTATTATATATCACTATTCATAAAATCTTTTAATTTTTTACTTCTACTTGGATGTCTTAATTTTCTTAATGCCTTTGCTTCTATTTGTCTTATTCTTTCACGAGTAACATCAAATTCTTTTCCTACTTCTTCTAATGTTCTCATTCTTCCGTCTTCAAGACCAAATCTTAATTTAAGCACTTTCGCTTCTCTTGGAGTTAGAGTTTGCATAACTTCTTCTATATGCTCTCTAAGTAAAGTATCTGCCGCTTGTTCTGATGGTGATGGTGCTTCATCATCTGGAATGAAGTTTCCAAGATTTGATTCATCTTCCTCACCTACAGGTGTTTCTAAAGATATTGGCTCTTGAGCAACTTTTAATATATCTCTTACCTTTTCAACTGGCATTTCAAGTTCGGCTGCAATTTCCTCTGGTGTTGGTTCTCTGCCAAGAGTTTGTAATAGATGTCTTGATGTTTTAATTAATTTATTTATTGTTTCTACCATGTGTACTGGTATTCTTATTGTTCTTGCTTGGTCTGCAATAGCCCTTGTTATTGCCTGTCTTATCCACCAAGTAGCATAAGTAGAAAATTTATATCCTTTACTTGGGTCAAATTTATCTACTGCTTTTATTAATCCTAGATTTCCTTCTTGAATTAAATCTAAGAATGTCATTCCTCTACCAATATATTTTTTAGCTATACTAACTACAAGACGAAGGTTTGCCTCAATAAGTTGTTTCTTAGCTTCTTCATCTCCCTTAACCATTCTTTCAGCAAGTGCATTTTCTTCTTCAAAAGTTAATAGTCTTATCTTTCCTATCTCTTTTAAGAACATCTTTACTGGGTCATCAACATTAAGGTTCTCTACAAAAGACATATCTTGCATATCTTGGAATAATAAATCTTTTTCTGACTCATCCATTTCATCAAGGTCAGGTTCAATATCTAAGTCTGCAATATTTGAAGGCTCATCTTTTTCACCTTTTTCAGAATTGTCTAAATCTTCCTTTATCTTCTCATCTAAAGCAAGGTCTTTTTCTTCATCTTCATCATCTAAAACTAAATTAACTTTAGCTTTATCTAATTCATCATAAATTTTTGTAACAAATTCTGAATCAATATTTTCTTTGCTAATAAATTCTATTACTTCTTTCATTTGAACTTTTTTAGCTTTAATTGCATCATCAATAAAGTTCTTTACCTTTTCTTTTTGTGTTAATTCTTCTTTCTCTTGAGTAGCTTCTTTTGATTTACTAACCTTTTTCTTTTCTTCTTCCATTTTTTCCAAAACTCTCCTTTACTTTAATTTTGAAAGTTCCACCATAATTTGCTTTAATTCAAAATTTAAGATTTCACTTTCATCTCGTGAGATTTGTTCACTAAGCCTTTTAATAATCTCATCTCTACGTGTAAATAGTTTGTCTTTTTTCTTATTCTTTAATACATCTTTTAGCAAGTTATCTTCATACCCTGAAATGTCGATATACATTATATCGGTGATTTCCTTTATCATTGCTTCATCTTGTATCTTGGATAAGATATCAGTTTTATTTATATCATACTCATCTTTTAATGATGAGATGAAATCAAAAATTTTTCTTACGTCCTCATTTTCAATATCTTCAGAGGCAATATTTTCAAAAATTTCTTTTTGTATACTTGGTTTCTTTGAAAGTAATAACGCAACTATATATTGTTCTTGTCTTTTTCTAACATTAGTTACAAGTTGTTTTTTTCTTTCTAATGCTTGTGTATCTATCACAAATTCTGGTTGATTTTTCTTTACAAGTCTTTTTTCTACTTCATTTATTATTGGTCCTTGTGTAATTCCATATTCTCTATACTTCTTGATTATTTTATCTAAATATAATTCTCTTTCTATTGAATTTTCTACTTTAGCTAAAATCTCAGAAACACCTGTAAAAAATTTAACTTTGTCATCATCTTTATTTAAGTCTAATTTCTTTTCTAAATTTAAAACTTTAAATTCTACAAGAGAAATAGCATTATCTATACAATTTCTTAGTCTTTGTTCTCCGTACTTATTTAGATATTCATCTGGGTCTTTTACATCTGGTCTATCTAAACGAAGTACCTTTACATTTAATCCTCTACTAGCTAGTATATCTAGACCTCTCATTATAGCATCTTGTCCAGCTTCATCTTGGTCATATCCTATAATTACATTATCTGTATACTTCTTTATTAATCTTGCTTGATTTTCCGTAAGAGCTGTTCCAAGAGAGGCAACTGCATTTAAAAAGCCAAATTTTTGAAGTGCAATGGCATCCATATATCCTTCAACAATTATTATACTATCTAGTTTCTCACGTTTTGCAAAATTCATCAAGTATAATGTCTTTCCTTTATGATAAATTTCACCTTCTTGCGAGTTTAAATATTTTGGAATTATCTTTTCTTTTACTTTAGGACTAAATGACCTACCACCAAATCCTATTATTCTATCTCTAATATCAAAAATAGGGAACATTAATCTATCATGAAATCTATCATAAGGTATTCCATTTTTTCCTGGAAGTATTACTTCAGAAGCAAATATTTCTTCTTTAGTAAAACCTTTTTCAATCAAGTAATCATATAGAGGTACTTTTCCTGTAGAATATCCAATACCAAATTTATTTATTGTTTTCATATCAAATTTTCTTTGAATTACATACTCTTTTACTGGATTTGTCTCCTCTTTTAAATACTCAACTAAATTTTGATGATAAAAAATTCCAATTTCTTTATTAATTTTAAATAATGTATCTTTTAAATCTTTTTTAGCAGTATCCATTTTATTGCTATAACCAGTATTTACTTCATATCTTGAAGTATCAATATTGGCTCTTTCTGCTAAAGTTTCAACTGCATCCCAAAAATCTAAGTTTTCTATCTTCATTATAAATGATATAACATTTCCACCCTCTGAACAACCAAAGCACTTATATATTTGCTTGTCCATTGAAACAGAAAAAGAAGGTGTCTTTTCTCTATGAAAAGGACATAAACCAACATAGTTCCTGCCACGTTTCTTAAGAGTAACATATTCAGATATAGTATCCACTACATCATTTTGTGATATAACTTCTTCTATAAGGTCTCCTGAATAATATGGCACTCTTTCTCACCTTCCTTATGCTTCTATCATCTTAATTCTTTCTTCTCTATTATAATATATATTAGTTGTGTTTATTATGCAAATAATAACTAGCAATAATGTAAGTAATGGTTGATAATATAATACATTTAACTTATATACAGTCATTAATGCAAATATACCAATAAATACCATCTTAATTACAGTAGATTTTGTATCATATTTCCTCTTTAGTATTAAAGCTAAAACTTCCATAATTAAAATATATATAATGCACAACATATAAAACTTAGTTGAAAGTCCAACTAAAGAATATGATGTTTCTTTTAATGTATTAAAATTAATACTTGGACTAGAATGAATTCCAATTAATAAATCATTGGTTATATTTGTACTTACAGCATTTTGTCTTTCCACTAAAGAATGAAGTACGATTTTTCCTCCAGTATAAATGGCTACAGACATAATTGAAACAATAATTATAGATATTATTAATTTACTTATTTTTATTCTCTCAATTTTATATATAAAATAATTATTCTTTTTTCTTTTTATTGTACTATTAGGTCTATTAGATAAATTTAAGCTAGTTGAATCTAGATTAGATGTAATAAATAAAGATAATAAAGCTACTGCTATCCAAACTAAATAACTAACTCCAACTAAACAACTACATCCAATACACACTCCAAGAGCTAATGCTTGTTTTATATATTTTTTGTTTCTAATATTTAATTGTTTAAGTTCATCTATTAGAGTTTGTATTACATATATACTTACTAATACCAATAATGTAATAAATTTAGAATTTAAGTTAATAATTCTATCATCTACAACATTTGGTAATGTAAATGCTACAAACATACCAAATACTGATAATACTTCACTTTTACAAATATTAAATATTATTCTTTGTGAAAAAAATCCTATCAAATACGATAACACAAAATATAATAACAATGTCTTTTTAGGATATTGATTCATAACATTGTATATTTTAAAAGAAGTTGTTGCAAGCATAATTAGCACTATATATGTATATTTATACAGAGTAGATATTCGCCTTTCTAGTTTTAATTTAGATAGTTTTTCTCTTACATACGTATATAAAGAAGTTAGTATAATTACAAGCATTGCATAACCAAATTTTACCAATCCTCCAGGTCCTGGTAAATCTGAATTATTCCTTATATATATAATATCTATTATTCCTAAAAACGATACTAAAACTACGAAAATTGCTACTATTAAACTACGTGAAATTTTACTTATACTCATATCTTATACCACTACCACACAAATTAATCTTTATTATATATCTCATTTACTTCTGCTAGGGCTTCATGTGTACCAACATCATACCAAGTTCCATCAAAAACATATCCAGAAACTGGTAATTTTTTATATAAATATGCTACAAAATTTCCAGGTGCATCTGCATTATTTCCTTCATCAATATATTGTTTAAATTCAGGTACTACATTACTTGGATATAAATATACTGCTGTTGCTGCATATTTTCCTTTTGGATTTTCTGGTTTTTCTTCAAATCCAATAATTTGCATATTATCATCTGTTTCTACAACACCAAGTCTTTTTAAATTGTCATATTTTTCTTCCTTAACACATACTGTTGATGTATTTTTTTCTTTTTGATAATCTACAAAATCTTTTAGTTTAAATGTAAATAAATTATCTCCTGCAATGATTAGTAAATCATCTTTTATATTTGCTTTATCTATTACAAATTGAATATCTCCGATAGCTCCAAGTCTATTCTCATTTGTTGTTGTATCATCATTAAACACTGTAATAGGTTTAATATTATTCTTTTCATCTGCCCACTTTTCAAAGTGAGGTGTATATTTTCTATTTGTTACCAAATATATTTCATCAATTTCATCTATTGTATTAACTTCATCTAGTATATAATCTAGTAAAGGTTTTTTTCCTACATTTAAAAGTGCTTTTGGAAAATTTTCTGTAAGTGGGAATAATCTAGTTGCATATCCCGCACATAGTAATAAACATTTCATAAAAAATACCTCCTGTCAAATCTGCCAATTAACTACTAGGTGATTATATCATATTTGAGATATTTTTTCAACCTAAAAAATAGTAAACGGTTTTATGTTAAAAAAATGTTGCCACCAAAAGTAGCAACACTTATTTAACTAAATCAATTTAGCAATTAAACTGACTCTATATCGTTTAATTTTTCTTCAAATTCAGATATTCTTTGTTCAGTTTCATATTGTTCAATTCTATTTAATGCATATAAATATTTTCTTTCTTGAGATAGTAATGATTGATATTCTTCATTCCAATCTTCGTGATTCTTCAAACTATTATGAACATCATCTAATTTTTCTTCAAGTACAGATTTAATTGGTTCAAGAACATTTGAATCCTTATCAATTTTTATTCCATTATCTACCATATATGTTAATACCTCAGCAAATAATCTTTCTCCTTGAATATTTACACCTTCATCAGTGTTATCATGAAGAATTCCAACTACTTTATTTACTTGGTCTATTCCAATTCTTTCAAATAGAGTATCTACTCTTGAATCTATAAATTGTCCATTTTCACCAAATACTTCTTGACCTTTAATGAATAAATCTACATTGTTTTGAATTATTCTTGCTTGTTGAACAGGAAGTTCTTCAGTAGCAATTTTTAATGCATGTCTGTCATAATATTTTCTAAATGCACTGTTACACATATCTTGAGCTTCAGTGTATGGTTTAAAATATTGTGCATATTCTCTTAATACTTCATGTTGAGTTCTATCTCCACTCATGTTTACTCTTAATTCATCAATGTTTTCTCCAAAGTATGCAGTAACTTTGTGGTCAATGCTATCTAATTGATAACTTGGTTGTTGAGCAACTGGTGCAACATGTTCTGCACTTTGTGCTAATGCATTTAATGCTCCTTCTTGTGCAAATACACTATCTGCTGTATTTAGAGCTTCTGATTGATTTTCAAGAGTAACCTCTTGTGAAACATTCTCAAGAGATATTTGTGATGCTTGTACTGGTTCTTCTTGTGGTAAAACTTCTCCATCTTGTTGAGTTCCAGATTTTAACATCAAATAATCTTGCTTTCTACCAAATAATCTAGCAAAAGCATTCTTAACTGAGTCAATATCTTCAAGGAATAGTTTCCATTCATTTTTCCAAAATTCTAACATTTAACACACCTCTTTTGTATAATATAACCTTTTATTATATGTAATTTTATAATACCAAAAGCATACATAAAAAGCAATAACAAGAATATTTTATTTGCATTTCATTTCAATTACAAAAACGAAGGCTTCTAACTTGATGTGTCTACATATAAATAATAACTTATGTCACATTTTACAATAAACTACATTATACCAAATATATATTCTAAGAAAGCTTTAAAATCTCCTATATCTTCTTTAACTCTTTTCCACTCAGCTTTCCAAAATGAGTTCATATCACTTTTTTGTTCTATCTCCATAACACTTGGATATAGCATTAATACATTGTTTTTCTTAATTTTCATATATCTACCCTTCCTCCAAAAAGTAACTTTATTATACAAAATTCTTCGTATTAAATTCAAGTACAAAATTATTTCATTTAAGTTACCATTAAAAAAAAGAGAGTTTTTATTACTAATTTGTTTATTTTAAAAATAGACATTTTTTACATAATACCATTTAAAATTTTATTAAATCTTTAAATGGAAAATTAGATAGAGTACCATACTGCCAAATATATACGTTATAATATCCTAAATTATTTAATATTCCTATTGATTTTATTGTTCTTTCACCAGTAGAACAATATACTATTATTTTTTCTTTATTTTTATACTCGTTTTCATTAATTCTAAGTTTATTTACAGGTATATTCACAGAATTTACAATATGCATAATATTATACTCATTTTCATCTCTTACATCTATTATAATATTATTTAGATTTGTCACTTCCTGTCTTAATTTTTCATATTGTATAACTCTATATTTTAAGTTAGGTGCATACCTATTTCTTCGTAAAAAAAAATTAAACATAGTAAATACTATGCTTAATTCTTTATATTATTACTACTTTGCAACTATTGTTTCAGTTTCTTCTTGAGTCTCTTTTTGTTTATCTTCACTCTTGCCTGTAATCATTGAAACTAATATACCTATTGCAAATATAAATACTATAAATTTAACTATTGTTCCAAATAATGGTATTGTTTCAAATAACTCTAACATTAAGAATGTAGTTACTGACATTAAAATTTTATTTGGTTTACCTGCCATGTTATCTAATCTTTTTGAAGATAAGTTAGCTATAAAAGTTCCAACTATAATATTCTTTAATAATGTAAATATTACCATTATAGCTATTCCTACAATTACTGCAGACCATCCAAGTTGTGGTAGCATAAATAATCCTATAGTAAATCCAAATATTATACATCCTATAGCAACTGCCCATGTTAAAAATCCATTTTTAACTATAGCATTTGGTGTAACTTTTGCTACTAGTTTTTCTATTCTATCTTTCTTAATAAATAACATTATAATTGCAAAAGCAACTAAATCTCTTACTAAAGCTAACACTATATTAAAAATATAATTCTTAACTTTTTGAGAAGTGCTAATATTATTTACAGTATCTGTAACTAAATCTATTTTAGCTTCTCCAACTTCTTCTGGTACAGTTAAATTTGTATTTGTTGTGTTAACAACTATTTTTGAGTTTACTTTTGCATTTTCTCCAAACTCTAATGCTTCAGCCTCAAGTCTTAATTGTCCATTTACTGTTCCATTAACTGTTGTTGAATTTGTTGAGCCTAATACATTTCCATCAATATTTCCATCTATTTTCAAAGATTGTGTTACAGCTATTAAATTCTCAGTAACATTTCCTGATTCAGATACTGTTACTGAATCTCCTGCAATTATAATTATATTTTCTACATTTGCATTTATAACTACAGAGTTAGTCCCAATTACTAAGACATCTTCCATGTCTGCATTAATTCTTACTGTATCTGTTGCAATTATTAATTGTGGTGAATTCATTACTGCATCAATATCTACAGTTGAGTTTGCAATCATCATACCAAGTTGTGCAATTTCTTTATCTATGTTTATTCTTCCATCTACTATTCGTGTAAAAGGTATATCAAAAGCAGTATCATCTTCACTTGCTTTGTATAAATTTTGTGTTGTTTTAGAATCAGACAAACTTTCCGCTTTTATAGTACCTAAGGTAACAAAGAGCATAAATAATATAGCTATGCTTAAAAATATTTTTCTCTTTTTCATATTTATTCCTCCCAAACATCATAGCTATATTTTATTATATTAAGCAATAAAAATCAATAGTGACATACTCCCACCACTTAAGAAGTGGGGGCTTCTCGCTCGACAGCACTAATGTGCTGAGCTATAAACGAGCTA
>CANRLG010000031.1 GCA_947631415.1 uncultured Clostridia bacterium | reverse complement strand
GCTTACTTTTTATGCAAAAAACGAGTGAAATTAATTCACTCGTTTTACATTGGGACTTTTTTTACAGCCCCTTTTTTGCAATATATAAGTATAAATTAAACTAAAATTCTCTAATTTGAACCATAGTAAGTAATATCTTTTTTATTAAATGTTTTTATATCCTCAAAACCTAAGAAGTCCATAACGTGTACAGTAATAGTTGAGTTACTATCTTTCATTTTATCAGAAAGTGTACTATAATACTCACTAAGATATAATCTACCACTTACTTTATGGTCAATAAAAGAATTAGCAAAAATCCAGTCAAACATAGTAACACACCTCCTATTAAAATAATTATTTCTCCACATTCGTATAAATATATGAATATTATACTACATAATATATATAAAATCAATATAATAAAAATATAATAATTAAGAAAAATATGTACTAAATTCAACACTATTTTTAATTATTTATCTTTAAAATTATTGCTTTTTTTATACATATTATATATAATCAAATTAGGTTAGAGATATTTTTTCTCTAACTCAAGAGCAAAAGATAAAATCATAGGAGGTAGAAAATGGATATATTAAAAATTTCAGCAAAATCTAGCCCTAATTCTGTAGCAGGTGCTATTGCAGGACTTGTTAAAGAAAATGGTAGAGCAGAAATGCAAGCAATCGGAGCAGGGGCTATAAATCAAGCAGTAAAGGCAGTAGCAATCGCAAGAGGATTTGTTGCACCAACTGGAGTAGAACTTGTATGTTCTCCAGCATTCACAGAAGTTACTATTGACGATGAAGACAAGACAGGCATAAAATTTGTTGTTGAACCTAAAAACTAACAAAAAAATATATATGTGAAAATATTACTCAAAAAGATAAAAACCTATCTTTTTGAGTATTTTTATGATATAATGCACTTGAATATTTCGTTACATACTAGGTGGAATTTAAACGAAATTTAAGATTTCAATAGTAAAAAAAGTAGGTGAGAAACATTTGAGTGCTAAGATTATTGATACACGTAGATATAAAACTATAACTAAATCACAGTTGGAAAAAAAGAGAAAGCAAAATGAGATAGCTACAAAAGGTACAAAAAAAGCTAGAAAAAGTATAAAAATACCATCATTTGATAGTTCATCTAATGTATCTAACGTTAGAATAAGAAAGCATAGAGAAAGAAAACTAGAACGTGAAATGCTATTATATTCTAGACCTGAACGTACAGTACTCAAAGAACCTAAAGCAAAAATATACATACCTAAATCTTTCATAATAGGAAGTTTGGTAGTAGTAGCAATATTACTTATATATATATCTGCAAAGATTATGAAGCTCGATGATAAAATAGCAGTAGCTGTTTTTAATAATACACAACAACCAGAAGAAAAAGCAGTAGTATTAGAAAATGGTTATGACTTGAAATTTGCACTTACTTCGCTTGGAAGTAGAGAATTGAATACTTCAAAGAATTTGATTGTAAATGATTTATATAGAGCTATTAACCATAGATTAGTCACTTCAAAAGATAACTATACTTTAGATTATGAACTAGCAAGAAAGATAGAAAAAATTTCAGACTTAGAATACTCAGTTGTTTTAAATAATTCATATAAGCTAGATAGAGATGATGTAATATACTCCATTAGTAAAATAATGGAATCTCAAGATTCAATGTATTATGAACGAGTAAGTAATATTAGAGAAATAGTAAAAAAGGGTGAAGATGAGTATAGCTTTAGTGTAATACTTAAAGAGGCTGACCCATATTTTGTATATGATTTAGATTTTCCTATCTTAGATTCAGACCAAAAATTAGCGGATAGTTTCAAATATACAGTAAATAATGGAGATATGATTTTTTCAAAGGCTGAAAAAAATAGTAATACAAATCTAAATTCTATACTTTTAAGAGAATATAACACAGTAGATGATTGTGTTCAAGCTTTTAGAAATGGCGAAACTGATGTATTTTTTGCAAGTTCGAATAATGAAATGCAATTAATTGGAAAAAGCGATTATAATGTAAAAAAATATAAAGATGGAGAAACATTATTTATACTTGGAAATAAAGACTCTAATGTCTTTTCAAGAAAAGAAGTAAGGACAGCTTTAATGTATTCTTTAAATAGAGATGAATTAGTAAAGTCAAGTGATAATAATTTTATAGAAGTAATAGACCTTCCATACCTATATTCAAGCATAAAGTACAAATACGATATAGTAGGAGCAAATAATTTGATGAGTTCGAATGGATGGAATAATAATGGATATGGAATTTATGAAAAGCAAGATAATGGTTATGTTTCTGCAACACTTAGGTTATTAGTAAATCAAGATGACCAAAATAAAATGAATGTTGCAAATAGCATAAAACAGATGGCACAAAGTGCAGGAATAAATATTGAAATACAAGCACTTCCACAAGCAGATGTTCAAGCGAGAATAGATGCTAAAGATTATGATATAGTTCTTGCAACTGTGTATTTGAATGAGACACCAAATATATCTTTTTTAAAAGACTATTTGAATATAAATGATGCTACAAATCAGGCATTTGAACAAGTAGAAAATAGCTCAGTAGAAGATTTAAGTTCTAATGTTCAAAATTTGGAATTTGTTTTATCAGATGAAGTAGCCTGTATTGGAGTATACGCAAGAAATATTAACTTAGTTTATCAAAAGTATATATATGGTTTTGAAAATCTAAATTATATGAGAATATTTAGTAATTTAGATAAAATTGGAAAAATAGTAGAATAGGAGGAAAAAAAGAAATGGGACTAGATGGTATAGTTGCACAAATGGCAGAACAAGTAAAAAAAGATAAAAAGACTATTGTACTTCCTGAAACAGAAGATGCAAGAGTATTAAAAGCTGCAAGTATTGTAGCTAAAAATGGTTATGCCAAAATAATATTAATTGGTAAAGAAGAAGAAATAGAAAAAAGTTGTAAAGAAAATGCTATTGATATGCCTGAAGAAAATATTAAAATAGTAGATAATTTAACTTCAGACAAGAAAGAAGAATATGATAATTTACTTTATGAACTAAGAAAAGCTAAAGGAATGACAATAGAAGAAGCACATAAAATAACAGAAGATAAAGTATATTTTGGTACTTTAATGGTTAAAAATGGTGATGCTGATGGACTTGTAAGTGGTGCAATTCATTCAACAGCAAATACTTTAAGACCAGCATTACAAATAATTAAAGCTAGAGAGGGAATAAAAAATGTATCTTCATTCTTTTTAATGGAATCACCTAAAAAAGAATTAGGAGAAGATGGAGTACTAGTATTTTCAGACTGTGGTCTTATAGAATTTCCAACAGAAGAACAATTAGTAGACATTGCTATGGAATCTGCTACTAGTTTTAGAGATTTAACTGGAAAAGAGCCAAAAGTAGCCTTTTTATCTTATTCAACAAAAGGCAGTGCTAAAAATGAAGCAATAGATAAACTACATAGAGTAATGGATGCTTTAAAAGAGAAGAATGTAGATTTTGAGTTTGATGGAGAATTTCAACTTGATGCGGCTTTAATACCTGAAGTTGCAAAACTAAAAGCTCCAGATAGTAAAGTTGCAGGAAATGCAAATGTATTAATTTTCCCAGAACTTGAAGCAGGAAATATTGGATATAAAATGGCACAACGTTTTGGTGGATGTTTAGCTATTGGTCCTGTAACACAAGGACTAAAAAATCCAGTAAACGATTTATCTCGCGGAAGTACAGTAGATGACATTGTAGGAACAATAGTCGTTACTTGTATGCAAGTAAAATAGGTAATAAACTTTATTAAGTTTAATATATAATACACATATTTTTTTAAGGAGGAATTTTAGATGAACATTTTGGTAATTAATTGTGGTAGTTCTACTATCAAATATCAACTAATTGATGTTGAAAATAATGACCAAGTTATTGCAAAAGGAAGATGTGATATGGTTGGATATCCAGAATCAAACATGATATATAATAATGTAAGAGATGGATATAAAAGCAATTTTGATGTTGCAATGCCAACACACAAAGAAGGAATGGAAGTATTACTTAATACTTTAATGGATAGTGAGCATGGAGTTATTTCATCTTTAGATGAGATATATGCAATAGGACATAGAGTAGTTCAAGGAGGAGATAAATTTACAAAATCTATCTTAGTAGATGAACAAGTTGTAGAAGAAATAGATGAGTTATCTGAACTTGCACCATTACATAATCCAGGAGCTGTAATGGGAATAAGAGCAATGCTTAAAGTAGCTCCTGAAAAGAAGAATGTTGTTGTTTTTGATACAGCATTTCATCAAACTATGCCATATTATAATTATCTATATGCTATAGATTATGACTATTACAAAAAAGATAAAATTAGAAGATATGGATTTCATGGAACATCATACCAATACATTTTAGGAAGACTAGAAGAACTTTTAGGAAAGAAAAAAGAAGATATAAATGCTATTGTTTGTCACTTAGGTGGAGGTGCTTCAATTTGTGCAATTAAAGAAGGTAAGTCTTATGATACATCTATGGGATTTACACCACTTGAAGGTCTTGTAATGGAGACTAGATGTGGAGATATTGATGCATCTATTGTGCTTAAAATTATGAGAGAGTACAATTTAACAGTAGATGAGATGGATGCAATATTAAATAAAAAATCTGGTAGACTTGGACTATGTGGCATTGGTGACCAAAGAGCTATGATACAAGCTGAACTTGATGGAAACGAACAAGCTAAAATGGCAAGAAAAATTCAAACACATAGAAACAAGAAATATATTGGAGCATATATTGCAGAACTAAATAGAGTTGATGCAATAGTATTTACTGGTGGAAATGGTGAAAATAACGCTATTGAAAGAGAAGATATGGTTTCAGATATGGAATGCTTAGGAATTGAACTCGATAGAGAATTAAATAACATTTCATCAGGAAAAGAAGCAAGAATATCTAAAGATTCATCTAAAATAGGACTATATGTCATACCAACAAATGAAGAACTTGAAATAGCTCGTCAAACTGTGGATGTAGTTTCTAAATGTTAAAAGACATAATTGATACTATAAAAGATAATGATACAATATGGGTAATGGAAAATAGAGAAAATTCAGATAAGATATTTAAAGAATATATTACAGATATGCTATTTTCCTCTACCTATGTTATTGTATCTAAAAATATGGCATATTTTTTCGTACATAAGTTAGATGAAGAAAATATTAGATTATTAGATAATAGATATTCAAAAGCCTATATTTATGAAAATGCAAATGAATTAAAAAATAATATAATGTCTGTTTTGAAAGAACTTAAATTTCCTAAAAGGATATTAGTTTCATATACAACTATGTCAGATGAAAATACAGATATTGTTACACATAGTGCATATATGAGAATTACAAATATGTTTAGAAAATTGTATAATGAACATAATAAACATTTTAGAGTAGCATCTTCTGAGATAAATATATATGAACTAATTTCAAAAAATTCAGAGGAAGAACTTAAAAAGTTGAAAACTCTTGCAAATATTACAGATGAAATACTTAAACTATCATTTAAAAGCATAAAAGTAGGACAGACTGAAATAGATATTCAAAATAATACAATAGATATTATGAGAAAATATTTAGATAAAAATATGAAGAAATATGATATAGTTTCTTATGATTTTGCTTGGACTAATTGTCCTATAGTACTTGTAGGAGATAATCTTGAAAAGGGTGGACATGCAATACCAAGTAATAAAAAAATAAATTATGGAGATACTATATATTATGATTATGGTATAAAAGGTGTTTTTAGTGATGGAACAGTATTGTATACAGATATGCAAAGAATGGGATATTTACTAAAACCAAATGAAACACAAGCTCCACAAAAAGTACAAAATGTATTTGATACACTAGTAAAATCAATATCTTTAGGAATAGAAAAGATGAAACCAGGTGTTAAAGGCTACGAGATTGATGAAATAGTTCGAAACACAATTCTTAAAGAGGGATATCCAGATTATCCACACGCTACTGGTCATCCTGTCGGAAAAGAAGTACATGGTGCAGGTTGTTTAATATCTTATAGAAGTGGCAAAAGAGCAAAATTAAAACTTGTAGAAAAAGGTGTATATACTTTAGAACCACGTGTTAATATTAAAAATGGTGGTTCAATAGAGGAAATGATTATTGTTACTAAAGATGGTGGAGTTCCAGTATGTAGTAGACAACAAGAATTATATTTGATATAGAAAAGAGGTAGAGTTATGAGTTTAAAGTATGAAAAGAAAGATATTTATTCAAATTTTGATGAAGCAAATGTAGAAAATGCTATGAGCTATGCTAAAAGTTATATGAACTTTTTAGACAAAGCAAGAACAGAAAGATTAGCTGTTGAAGAAGCAGTTAATATTCTTGAAAATAATGGATTTATTTCATTACAAGAAAAAGATAATTTAGAAGTGGGAGATAGAGTATATTTTATCAATAAAGAAAAGTCATTATATATTGCAGTCATTGGTAGTGAAGAACTTGTAAAAGGAGTAAATATCGTAGGAGCTCACATAGATAGTCCACGATTAGATTTAAAACCAATGCCTTTAATTGAAAAAAGTGGTGCTGCATTATTTAAAACACAATTTTATGGTGGAATAAAGAAATATCAATGGATGTCTATTCCTCTTGCAATGTATGGAGTAATATATAATAAAGAGGGAGAAAAGATAAAAATAGCTATTGGGGAAAATGAAGATGACCCAGTATTTACAATAGCAGACCTTCTTCCTCATCTTGCAAAAGACCAAATGAAATTAAACGCAAACGATTTTATAGACCCAGAGAAAATGAGTGTACTTGTAGGGTCATTAAAAGATAAAGAGGCAGAGGAAAAAGAAAAGGAAACTGTAAAATCTAATATACTTAAAATACTAAATCAAAAATATGGAATAGAAGAAATAGACTTTGCACGTAGTGAACTATCACTTGTTCCAGCATTTAAAACTAAATTTGTAGGACTAGATAAAGGACTAATAGGTGGATATGGTCAAGATGATAGAGTATGTGCTTATGCAACTATCAGAGCAATAATAGATGCAGCAGATGAAAAGCAAATAGATAAAACAATGATTGCTATGATAGTGGATAAAGAAGAAATTGGAAGTATAGGAACAACTTCAATGTCTTCAAGAGCATTTGATATGTTTGTAAATAAATTAATAGAAAAAACTAATAGTATGGGTGTAGATAAACTAGAAGTATATTATAATTCTAGAGTATTATCTGCAGATGTTACAGCAGGTATTTCTCCTGAGTATGAAGAAGTATCAGATATACAAAATGGTAGTGAAATTGGCTGTGGAATTTCAATAGAAAAATACACTGGTTCTGGTGGTAAATATGATGCAAGTGATGCAAATGCAAGTTATATGTCAGATATTATGGGAGTATTTGACAGAGGAAATGTTGCATATCAAGTAGGAACACTTGGAAAAATAGGAAAAGGTGGAGGAGGAACAATCGCCTATATTTTAGCAAATAAAGGATGCGAAGTAGTAGACTGTGGAACACCAATTCTTGCAATGCATTCACCTTTTGAAGTTTCATCTACTTTTGATGTATATATGACATACCTTGCATACAAGACTTTTTATAAGGACTAACATATAGTGTTTAAAAACTTATTAAAGAATACAGATTATCTGTTAATAATCACAATAATTGCATTGTTTATTATTGGTGTAGTTGGAATATATAGTGCTGGATATGGAGATTTAGATGCAAGTAAAACTGAGTATCAAAAACAAATAATATGGTTTGTTGTAGTAAGTTTTATAGCAATAATACTATGGGCAATAGATACATCAATGTTTAATTACATAGGGTATGCTCTATATGGTATTAATTTGATACTATTAATTCTTGTTTTAGCGATGCCTTCAGTTTTTGGAGCAACTAGTTGGTTTAGAATTGGAGGCGTTTCATATCAGCCATCAGAGCTTATGAAGATAGGTTATATAATTGTAACTGCAAAAGTAATGCAAATGTATTGTGAAAATAAACAATTACCACAACCAGATAAGAAAAAAAGCATAATATTAATTGGAGTTATGGCATTAACTTTTATAGTTCCAATAATATTAATAATATTGCAACCAGATTTTGGAACAGCTCTTGTGTATTTTACAATTTTAGCATTTATGGTATTCAAACTTGGAGTAAAATACAGATATATTTTTGCAGTTATTTTAATAGGGCTTGTGTTGTTACCAGTTGCATATCATATTTTACCTGAACATGCTAGGACAAGAATAGATGTATTCTTAAATCCAGAGCTTGATCCACTTGGAGATGGATATAATGCAATTCAATCTAAAATTGCAGTAGGAGCAGGAATGTTTTTAGGCGCAGGCCTTTTAAATGGTTCTCAAACTCAATATGATTATTTACCAGTACAATCATCAGACTTCATCTTTTCGGTTATATCTGAGGAGATGGGATTTGTAGTATCAGCTCTTGTTGTAATATTATATGTGTTTTTAATACTTAGAATTTTAAAAATTGCATCAGATGCAAAAGATATGTTTTCATCACTTATAGCAATAGGAATTGCAGGAATGTTTGCATTCCATTTTATTGAAAATATAGGTATGACTATTGGTCTACTTCCTATTACAGGAGTACCACTACCTTTTGTAAGCTATGGTGGAAGCAACTTAATAACATCAGGTATTGCTATAGGAATAGTTTTAAATATTTCTGCAAGAAAGAACCAGATAAACTTCTTTGAATGATTGACAAAGTTTACATAAAATGATATAATTCTAATATAAATTTTAGGAAATACATTATAAAAAAGAAAGCACCAAATTTGGAGGTGGTCAATAATGATCCAAAATATTTTTATTGGAATTGGAATTTACATAGGAGGACTAATGCTAATATCATTATTTCTGCAGGGATGCACAAGAAATGACAAAGCTTTTGAAAAAAGAAAAGAACTTGAAATACTAGAAAAAGAAAAGGAAGCATAGTTATATATTAGGGAGAAAATAAATTTTTTTCTCTCTTTTTTTTATTCTTTCACATAATATATATAAGGTGAAAGAATATGAAAGTATTAAGTATTTTAATTATAATAGTTATATATATGTGTGTGGTATTTGCAATTTGTAGTTTCTTTAAATGTGCTTCAAAACTTGCTAATGAGTATGATGAAGAAATGGAAAGAGAATATATAATTAAAAAACTAAATAATATGAAAAAATAAAATTCTTATGTTTATCTTTATGCTTAATTTTCTTGATTTTTCTACAAAAATATAGTATTATATTATGTGTGAAAAAGGGGATAAAATGTTAGAAAAGTACATAAAAAAGATAAAAATAGGAGATATTGAAGTAGCAAATAATGTTTTTCTTGCTCCAATGGCTGGAGTAACAGATATACCTTTTAGAAAAATTTGTAGAAAATTTAAACCTGGTCTTACATTTACAGAGATGGCAAGTACAAAAGCTATGGAATTTAATAGTAATAAAACTGAAAAAATACTACAAATAAGTGAAGATGAAAGACCATCTGTGGTACAAATTTTTGGTAATGATAGTCAAGTAATAAGAAAAACGATAGAGAAATTAAATGAAGATGATACAATAGATATAATAGATATAAATATGGGATGTCCTGCTCCTAAACTTGTTAAAAATGGAGATGGTGCAGGACTATTATTACATTTAGATAAAGTAGAAGAAATAATAAAAACTGCAACAGAAGTTTCAAATAAACCAATTACCGTAAAAACTAGAAAGGGTTTTAACGATAATATTATAACAGCGGTTGAGGTTGCAAAACTTTGTGAAAAATATGGTGTTGCAATGATTACTATTCACGGCAGAACTCGTGAACAATATTATAGTGGATATGCAGATTTAGATATAATAAAAGCAGTAAAGGAAGCAGTATCAATTCCAGTTATTGGAAATGGAGATATTGTAGATTTAAAATCTGCTCAAAGAATGTTTGAATATACTGGCTGTGATGGAATAATGATTGCAAGAGGTGCACAAGGGAATCCTTGGATATTTAAAACAATACTTGGTGGAAAAGAGTATAATCCTTCAAATAAAGAAAGATTAGACGTAATGCTTGAACATATACATTATGCACTTGAAAATGAAGAATATGAAAAAAATGCTGTATTTAAACTAAGAAAGCATATTGCGTGGTATTTAAAAGGATTAAAAAATAGCACTTATGTTAAAGATAGAATTAATAGAACAGAAGATATAAATGAAGTAATAGCACTACTAAAAGAGTATTTTACTTCTTTGGAGGAATAAGTATGATAACTAAGCAATCTAAACAAGACTTAATTTCAAATATAAAAGATAAAGATGAAAGAATGAAGATTGCAAATATAATAGACAAATGCAATAAATGTGAGGTAATGTCTAAGGTAACCGCTACGGTATTTTTAGATTTATCTGAAAAAGCTAAAGTAGTTGCTATATTAAATAATCAAAAAATAAAATATGAATTATATTATCCAAATGAGTATTGTGAGAAATGTATAATTTTCTTTTTACCAGACTATATGGAAAAACTAGAGTATAGTAATTATATCTCTTGTATTAAAATAGTTGCAAAGGATACGTCAAAATTAAAACATAAAGATTTTATGGGAAGCATATATGCTTTAGGTATAAAGAACGAATTTATTGGAGATATATTCGTAACACAGAAAGCCTCATACGTTTATGTGCTAAAAGAGGTAGAAAATTATATTTTAGAAAATTTATTTAAAGTAGGAAATCAAGAAGTAGAATGTGAAAGTATAGATATTTCTTCTCAAGAAGCTAAAGATTTGAAAGTAGAATATATATCTAAAACATATATAATACCTTCAAGAAGAATTGATGCCCTTCTTTCAGAAGTATATAATTTAAGTCGTAAAGAGGCAAAAGATAAAATTGTGGCAGGAGATTTATATATAAATTCAGCAGGGTGTATAAATCCAGCAGTACAATTTTTTGAGGGAGATATAGTTTCTTTTAGAAAATGTGGAAAACTAAAGGTTGGACAAGAAATTAGAACTACAAAAAGTGGAAATATTTGTATAGATATACACAGATATAAATAATAGGGGAGAAAAAAATGAAAGTTGCATTTTTTACATTGGGATGTAAAGTTAATCAATATGAAACTGATTTAATGATGAAGAATTTTGTTGATTCAAATTATACAGTTGTAGATTTTGATGAAAAAGCAGATATATATGTAGTAAATTCATGTAGTGTAACAAACCTTTCAACAAGGAAAACTAGACAATATTTAAGTCGTGCAAAAAGAAAAGGTGGTATTGTGGTACTTGCGGGATGCTATGCACAAGAAATCTCTAAAGATGAGGAGTTAAAAAACGTAGATATTGTAATTGGAAATCAAGAAAAAAATAATATAGTTCAAATTGTAGAAAAGTACATTAAAGAAAATGAGAAAAAAGTAGTATATAAAGTAAGTGAAATCGGAAAACAAAAGAGATATGTACAAGAAAACAAATTATCAAGTGGTCGTCAAATTAGAGAAAGTATAAAAATTGAGGATGGTTGCGATAATTTCTGTAGCTATTGTATAATTCCATATGTAAGGGGAAGAATTAGAAGCAGAGATATTAATGAAATAGTAAGTGAGGTAGAGCAACTGGCAAATAGTGGAGTAGGTGAAGTTGTACTTGTAGGAATTGAAATTGCCTCATACGGCAAAGACATTGAAAGTGATATAACTTTAATTGATGTGATAGAAAAAGTCGCTCAAATCAAAAATTTGAAAAGAATAAGACTAGGTTCAATAGAACCACGAATACTTACAAAAGAAAATATAATTAGAATGTCAAAGATAGATAAATTATGTCATCATTTTCATATATCTGTACAAAGTTTAGATAATAATGTGTTAAAAAGAATGAACAGACATTATACTAGAGAAGATATTTTTGAAATTACAGATAATATTAGAAAATATTTTGACAATCCTGCTTTTACTTGCGATATCATTGTAGGTTTTCCTGGAGAAACAGATGAAGAATTTAATAATACTTTAGAGGGAGCAAAAAGAGTAGGTTTTTATGAAATCCACGCATTTAAGTATTCTAAAAGAAAATGGACAGTTGCATCTAAAATGGATAATCAGGTAGATGGAAATGTAGCACAAAAAAGAAGTGAAACTCTAATAGCTTTGGCAAATAAATTAAAGAGAGAATATTTAAAAGCACAATTAAAAGAAAAAGTAGATATACTTATAGAAGAACAAAATGGAGATATAGCTCAAGGATATACTTCAAACTACATTATGACAAAGATTAAAACAGATAGTAATCTAATAGGAAAAGAAATAAAAGTAGAACTTGAAAGTATAAATGAAGATGGAACTATGAATGGAAAAGTTATAACAAAGTAGCATGTTTTACATGCTATTTTTTGTGTAAAAAAATTTATTAGGTATAAGTTTTATGTAAGAGAAATGAAAATTCGGTATTGTTCCTTGAAAATACGGCAAAAAAGTTATATAATCTAGTAGAGATTATATTGGAGGTAAATGATATATGAGAAAGGCAATAATAATTATATTATGTGCACTTGGGTTAATTGTTGGAGTTATTGTGGGAGAGCAATTTTCAGGAACTCCAGGACTTAGTTGGCTTGGAATAGGAGGTCAAATAGGTTTTCAAGAACCAGTAGTATTAAATTTAGGAATGTTAACTCTAACACTTGGTTTTTGGTGTAAAATCAATATTGGAGGAGTTATTGGATTAGTACTTTTTGCAATTTTATCTAAATGGGTAACAGGTTGGTTAAAAGTATAAAAAATTACACAATATAATGAGGAGGGAATATGAAAGCAGTATCAAAAGAAATAGGAATAGATTTAGGAACATCTTACACAAGAATTGTGTTAAGAGGTAGAGGTTTAGTTTTATCTGAACCTACAGTTGTAGCAATAAACAAAGTAACAGGAGAAATACTTGCAGTTGGTAATCAAGCAAAAGAAATGCTTGGAAGAACTCCAGATAATATTATAGCTGTAAGACCATTAAAAGATGGAATTATAGCAGATTTTGAGGCGACTAGGATGCTTATACAAAGTTTAATGTATAGGGTTATTCCTCGTTCTCTTTTCTATAAACCACGTATAGTAATAACAATACCTTCACAAATTACAGATGTTGAGTCAAGAGCTGTAGAAGGTGTGGCATATAAAACAGGTGCAAAAGCTGTATATCTAATGGAAGAAGTAATGGCAGCTGCAATAGGTGCAGGACTTGAAATAGAAAAACCAGAGGGCTCAATGATAGTAGACATTGGTGGAGGAACTTCTGAAATGGCTGTACTATCTCTTGGTGGTATCGTTACAGAAAATTCAGTAAAAATTGCTGGAGATAAAATGGATCAAGATATAGTAGAATACATTAGAATGAAATTTAATGTATTAATAGGGGATACAGAAGCTGAGGAAATTAAGAAACAAATTGGAACAGCAAGTGATGCTATGACTGAAGAAAAAGTTAGCGTAAAAGGAAGAAATCTATCTACAGGACTTCCTGAAACTGTAACTATTACAACAATAGATGTAAATCAGGCAATAAGTAATTCTTTAAATATCATTTTACGTGCTATAAAGTCTACACTTGAAAATACTCCTCCTGAACTTTCATCAGATGTTATGACAAGAGGAATTGTTTTAAGTGGTAGTGGAGCTTATTTAAAAAATATAGAGAGATTTATTTCAGAGCAAACAGGTATTCCTGTATTCATTGCAGATTCACCTGCTGAATGTGTTGCAAGAGGACTTGCTCAAGCATTAGATAATATAGAAATATTAAAAAAATCGGTTAAATCAAGAGGATTGAATAGGTAAATATGGATTATAGATATGACTTTTCAGATAATAAGGGGAGAAAAACAAAGAAACTAATTTTTATTGTTATATTCTTAGTATTAGTTATTATGTTCGTGTGCTTTTTTCTAAGAAATAATAGCAATAGTATAGTATCTAAAGTTTCATCAGTTATTTCTTCACCAATTAATTTTATATATAACTTTTTAAATTTGAATGAAGATAAGCCAGATGCAGATATTGAAAAGGTACGTCAAGAAAACGAAGTATTAAGAGCAGAAAATGAAACTTTAAAATATCAAGTGCTTGAATCACAAAAAATACTAGATGAAAATACTACATATAAACAGATGTTAAATATACAAAAAGAATATCAACATTTCGAACTTGTTATGGGAAATATCATATTTAGAGAGCATGATAACTGGACACAGACATTCACTATTAATGTTGGTAAAAATGATGGAGTAGAATTAAATGATGCAGTAGTACATGAAAAAGGGCTTGTAGGCTACATATCTAGTGTATCAGATAATACATCAGTTGTTACAACTATACTTGATGCTTCTACATCTGTTAGTGTAAATATTAGTACAATAAATGAACCTGCTGTAATTAATGGAGATTTAGAGTTAAAGTCTAAAAATAGATTAAAATTAACATATATTCCAATAGATACTGAGGTAGCAGTTTCAGATATGTTATATACTTCTGGAATAGGAGTAATGTATCCTGCTTCAATTCCAGTAGGAAAAATAGTTGAAATAGTAAATAATAAAAGTGATGTAAATAGATATGCTATTGTTGAACCTTCTGTAGATATAAGTAAAATTACAGAAGTAGCTGTAATAGTAAATTAAGGTGATAATATGGAAAAAACACTAAAAATATTAATTTCATTTTTTCTATTTGCTTTATCTTTTATAATACAACTATTTGTTATAAATGATATAAACTTATTTGGAGTAAAACCAAATTTGTTTTTAATAACTATCATTGTAGTAAGTTTAAATACGGATATTTTTATTTCTACTATTTATTCTTTTGTAATTGGAGTAATAGTAGATATGCTATTTGGAGCAGGAGGTTTATTTACAATTTCGTATACAATAATTGGAATGTTACTTGGATTTATTAACGAAGACTATATGAAAGAAAATCTACTTTCAATATCTATTTTAACAATTCTAAGTGTTACATTATTTGAATTGATACAATATATAAAATCTATGATTGTTATTTCTAAATATATAAGTATAATGTTCTTTCTAAAACAACTAATATTAAGTATATTACTTAATGTAGTTATTGTTGTAATAATATGTACTTTATTTAGAAAAATAATTGAAAAAATAAATAAAAAACAAGATAAAATATACTGGTAAGGAGGTACAAGTTTGGAAAATTTTAAGAAGAAATTTGCTAATGCATTAGAAGTATTAGAAAATAGAGAACTTGTACTTTCTATTTTTTTAATACTTATAGGGGTAATATTTATTATACAGTTGTTTAATATACAGATAATAAACGGAGCTTCATATAGAGAACAAGCAGAAAATAAAATTGTAAGAAATGAAACAGTACCTTCTTCAAGAGGAGAAATATATGATAGAAATGGTGTTGTTCTTGCCACAAATAAACTAACATATAATGTTGAACTTTATAGAACAAAAGTAGGAATTGAAGAAACAAATAATGCTATTAGAGACTTAGTAGATATTTTAGTAAGTAATGGTGATGCAATTTCTTCTTCTTTTCCTGTAAATGATAATGGAGATAATTTTTCTCAAGAATACCTAGATGATGGCGAACTTAGAGAAGAATTTTTAAAGAATATTAAGCTTGAAAAAGATGCTACTTTTAATGATGTTATAGATTATTACACAGAACTATATGCAGTAGAAGATTATGATTATGAGGATAAACTTAAAATAATAAAAGTAAAATATGAAGCTAACCAAAATGGTTATTCTCTATTTAATGGTGCAATTATTTCAAAAAACATTTCTAAAAATTCAGTTGCTCAAATTGAAGAATTAAAAAGTAGACTATACGGTGTAAATATAGTTTCTGTACCACAAAGATATTATGTTTCAGATACGTTTGCAAGTCATATAATTGGTTATGTAAGCAAAATTAGTACAGAGGAATATAAGAATATGAAAGATAATGGATATACTATCAATAGCCTTATCGGTAAAGCGGGTATTGAGGAGTCTATGGAGACATATCTAAAAGGTACAGATGGTGTAAAGAAAGTTGTTACAGACTCTTTTGGAAATGTGTCTTCTGAACAAATAACTCAGGATGCTGTAGCAGGAAATAATGTATATTTAACTATAGATTATAGGATACAACAAGTTGTAGAAAGCTCACTTGTATCATGCTTAGAGGGACTAAGAAATGGTAGTATTGCTGGAAAAATTATACCTCAAGCATATTCTGGAAGTGTTGTAGTTTTAGATGTAGAAACAGGAGAGGTACTTGCTATGGCAAGTTATCCAAATTACAACATTAATAGCTTTGTAAATGGTATATCCACACAAGAATGGAATGCATTAAATAATGATGAACAAAAGCCAATGTTTAATAGAGCAATATCTGGAACATACTCTCCAGGTTCAACATATAAAATGCTTGTTGGAATTTCTGGACTAGAGTCAGGAGCAATAACAACAGAAGAATATATTAATGATCCAGGTATTTATCCGTATGCATATAATCCAAAATGTTGGATTTATTCATCATATATGCTAACTCATGGTAATCTAAAACTTGCAGAAGCAATAAAGGTTTCATGTAATTGCTATTTCTATGAAGTAGGAAGACGTGTAGGCATAAAAACAATAGTCGATTGGGCAAAAAACTTTGGACTTGGAAGAAAAACTGGAATTGAACTTTCAGGTGAGGCAAGTGGAAATATAGCAGGAGAAAATGAAGAAACTTGGTCTTTAGGAGATACATTATCTGCTTCAATAGGTCAGTCTACTAATTTATATACTCCTTTACAACTTGCAAATTATATATCTACTATTGCAAATGGTGGAAGACTTAATAAAGTGTCAGTTATAAAATCAGTAGAAAATGATATTACATCACTTTCAATTACACAAATATCTGAGTTTACAAAACAATTTACTGGAGTAGATTTTGAAGCTAAAGACTTAAATATAAGTAAATATTATATAGATACAATTAAAGAAGGAATGTATGCAGTTACTACTGATACTGGTGGAACAGCTCAGTTTGCTTTCTTAGATAGTAAAGTAGAAGTAGCAGGAAAAACAGGAACAGCACAAGTTGCAAATGGAGATAATAATGCAATATTTTTAGGCTTTGCTCCATATAATAATCCAAAAATTGCTGTTGTAGCAGTAGTAGAACATGGTGACCAAGGACACTATCTTGCACCAATGGTTAAAGAAATAATAAATTCTTATTTTGATATTTATACAACAGATAGTAAAACAGAGAAAAATCAAGATATTGTAAATAATAGAATAGAGTTTTAAATAAAGCGAGGAGGGAAAAATGGTAGAGTCAAAAGGTTGGAATTGGGAAATAGTAAAGGATGAAAAAGAAGATATTTGGAAAAAGCCAAGTATTGAGTCATATTATTTATTAAATAGATGGAAAGAACAAGATAAAAAAGAGTTTTTAGATTTAGGCTGTGGATTGGGAAGACACTCTATATTGTTTGGAAAAAATGGCTTTAATGTTAGTGCTTTTGATATTAGTAAAGAGGCAATTAATAAAACTCAAGAATGGGCTGAAAAAGAAGGACTTAACTTAGATTATAAGGTAGGAGATATGCTTGAACTTCCATATAGTGATGAAAAATTTGACTGTATTTATTGTAGAAATGTAATATCTCATACTGATACAGAGGGAATGAAAAAAGTAATAAAAGAGTTATATAGAATAATGAGAAGTAATGGAGAATGTTATTTAACTCTAGGCTCAAAAGATACTTGGGGCTTTAAACAAGAGAGCTGGCCTTTGATAGATGAGAATACAAGACTTAGAATGGAAGAAGGACCTGAGTATAAAGTGCCACATTTTTATGTAGATTATAACTTAGTAAAAGAATTATTTAAGGACTTTGAAATATTAAATATTTATCAAGTAGTAGATTATTATGAAAAAGAAGAAAGAATAGAAAATTCATATCATTATCACATATTAATAAGAAAAAAATAATAATTAAATGCTAAGAGTATGTATTATATTCAATCACAAAACTTCTCAGATTTTACAGGAAGAATTATAGGACTAATTCCACCTTCTTCAAAATAATTAAAGACAAAAAACAGCTGTACTATAGTGGTACAACTGTTTTTTTTGGTATATAATGATATTTTTTCAACAAATTATCACAGTTTAAACACCAAAAACGGCTAGAAATATGGTAAAATTCAGTAAAAAGTAGGAAACATAGTACGAATGTTTAGTACTTTTAAATTAAATATCTATATGATATAATCCCAAATTTGACAGTTTAAAGATAGAAAAAAGCTGCAGCCCCTTGAAACAAGAGGACTATAGCTTTTCCTA
>CANRLG010000030.1 GCA_947631415.1 uncultured Clostridia bacterium | reverse complement strand
TAAATAATAAATAAAACCGTGGGGCACACGGGGATAGCTCGTTTATAGCTCAACACATTAGTGCTGTCGAGCGAGAAACCCCCACTTCTTAAGTGGTGGGAGTATGTCACTAAGAGCATTCTTTAGTAATAATCTATTTATAAGTATAGCTATTACTCCTTTTATAATATGTGCTATTGCAATTATTGGCGAAAATATAGCCAGACTACTAAATAAAGAAGATATAGAAAAAGTGTTTGAATATATTTTTAAAATTAGTTTCTTTGCTTACTTTTTTGGATTTTTGATTTTTGCATTATATTATAGTATTGTAAATAAAACATATTTGCTTATTATATGTATATTGATTTTTCTAGCACTTGGTATTACTTTTTTTAGAAATGCTTTTAATCTAGGAAAAAATAATAAAAAGAAAAGCAAAAAAGAGGAATAAAATAATGATTGAATTTAAAGTAGCAAATAAGAGTATAACTATTTATAATGAAAAAATCGGAAACGCTCCTGTAGTAATATATAACACCTTTAGTGGTAATGGCAATGAACTTTGGAATGAGTGTAAAAATATAGGCTGTACAGATTTCATTTTGGTAAATATATCAAATATAAATTGGAATGATGAAATGACACCATGGGCAGAAAGTGTAATGTCAGAATATACAGGAGGAGCAAAAAAATATATAGATGAATTAGTAAATAATATAATAGTTCAAGTTGAGAAAAAACTAAACTTTGTTCCGTTATATTATGTAATAGCAGGTTATTCACTTGCAGGTTTATTTTCAATTTATTCTCTATATGAAACAGATAAATTTGTTGCTGCAATATCTGGATCAGGTTCTTTTTGGTATCCAAATTTTATTGAATTTGTTAAGAAGAATGAATTTTTAAAAACACCTAAAATAATATATATATCTTTAGGAGGTAAAGAAAAAAACTCTAAAAATGAATTATTACAAAAAGTACAAGATAATACACAAGAAATATTTGAGTATTATAAAGAAAAAGGGCTTGATGTATACTACGAATTAAATAATGGAGGACATTTTAAAGACACTAATTTTAGAGTAGCTAAGGGAATAAAATACGTTATAAAGAAATTAAAAGTAAGTAATAATTGAATATTATTAACTTTTGTGATATAAGTTAGGCATATAGCACAGTATATGCTTATTAGAGGAAAAATTATGAAGAAGTTAGTAAAAATTGATGATAAATCTGATATAGATACATATATATATTCAGATGAAAAAGATAATTTAATTGGTGTAGCTATTGTTAATGATAATTTGAAATATAATAAAATTAAAATTAACATTGTAAAGGAAGATGAAAGTGATAAATATGGTATTGAACTTTTAAAAGAAGTACTAAAGGAATACAAAAAGACACATATTAACACTACCGAGCTTATATTTAGAGTTGGCAAAGAAAGTATAATCAAGGATATTTTGTATAAATATGGAGCAATAAGCATCGATAATGATGAAGGTGTAGTAGAGATAGTGTTACCATTGTATAAAGATAAAGGAAGAAACTAATATGAATAATTTAATGAAATTATTTAGAGAAAATTTGAGATGGATAATTTTATTTATAAGTGTAATTAGTTTTCTATTCTTAGCAGAGGATGTACTAGATTTAGATATAATGGTCTTTGATGAAAGAGGATATAATTTTATATCTACTCATTTAATTAGTAATATTATGACACCTATTGCAAAGTTTATAACAAACTTTGGTGGAGTGTACTGGCTTTTGGGACTAACCGCAGTATTGTTTTTAGTTATAAAAAACAAAAAAATGGGTACTAGCATAGTATTAAATTTAGGAATAGCTGGGGTAATAAATTTTATCTTAAAACAAATACTACAAAGACCAAGACCTACCGAATATAGAATTATTGATGAAAGTGGATATAGTTTTCCATCTGGACATTCGATGGTAAGTATGGCTTTTTATGGCTATATAATTTATCTAGTAAATAAAAACGTAAAGAATAAATACATAAGAATAGGATTAACACTTATATTGTCTATTTTAATAGTAAGCATAGGTATAAGTAGAATATATCTTGGAGTTCATTATACAAGTGATGTTATTGCAGGATTTTTAGTGGCATTATCATATTTAAGTTTATATACACAGATTGCTAAGAGATTTATATAGCACACGTGGGGGATAAATATGGCTAATATAAATGATTATTTGATGTGGAGAGGAGATATTCCTCTAAATTCAAAATTTAAGTTTAATGAAGTAGATAGTATGATTTTAGCAAGGTTTTCATACCTACTTTTCGATAAAATTAAAATGAGTAAAGTCGAGACAATAGAGTCCATAGCAGATAAAATGAAAGATATTCCTGAAACTGAGTTTAGATATAATGGAGATAAAGAATTAATAGCTAATCTTGGTAAAAGTAATCGTTTTAAAGATATGATAGTAACAGATTATGTTAGAAATAACGATAAAGAAACAGAGAAGCAATTTTGTGCGGTTACAATTCATTTATCTGACACACAGTTATATATTTCATATATTGGCACAGATAACACTATATATGGTTGGAAAGAAGACTTAAATATGTCTTTTATGGATAATGTTCCATGTCAAATTGCAGGAAAAGAATATGCTAGAAAAATAGCTAGAAAGTATGAAGAAAAGAAAATTAGAATTGGAGGACATTCAAAAGGTGGAAATGTTGCTATTTACTCTGCTATAACTGTTTCAAAAGAAATACAGAAACGAATTATAAAAGTATATAATTATGATGGGCCAGGATTTAATGAAAGTATTATAGAAAAATATGGAAATAGTGCAATTATTAAAAAAATAGAAACATATATTCCACAAGACTCCATAATAGGTAGAATTTTAAATCATAAAGAAAAGATTACTATTGCGCTAAGCAATCAAAAAGGTATATTTCAACATGATTTATATTCTTGGCAAGTAGTAAGGGATGATTTAGTAAGACTTGAACAAAATACACAGATAAGTGAAGATATAGATGAAACATTAACTGACTGGTTAGAAACAACTACACCACAACAAAGACAGATTTTTGTAGATACTGTATTTGAGTTATTTTATTCAACTGATGTAGAAACTTTTAGAGAGATTTCTACTAACTTATCTACAAATATTCCTAAAATACTTAAAAAGTATAAGGAGTTATCTCAGGAAGATAGAAAAGTTATAACAGATATGATTAAGATAATTACTTCATCATATTTTGGTATTGTAAAAAAGAAAGAGATGACAAAATTTGATAGTATGAAAGAAGAATATATTAACAAAGGAAAAGCTAAGTTAAAAGAACTTAAAAGAAAAAGAGGTATAGAGTAATCTATATCTTTTTCTTTTACAAAAAAACAAAAATATTCCTCTTTACAAAATACCCAATGGGGTATATAATTTAAACGGGAGGAAAAAATGGAAAAAGATACTTGTTGTATTAAAAAAACACATAGAACTGAAACGGAGAAAAAGAAGATTAATAATAGAATAAGTAGAATTGAGGGACAATTAAGAGGTATAAAGCGAATGATTAATGAAGATACTTATTGTAATGATATATTAATTCAATTATCTGCTATTGAAAGTTCTATAAGAAGTTTATCTAATCATATTCTAGAAAATCATTTATATAGTTGTGTAACACGAGATTTAGAAAATGGAAAACTTGAAACTTTAGATGAAGTAGTAGAATTATTTAAGAGATTTAATAGAGGGTAAATAAGGAGAGAAAAAAATGAGTTACGAATTTGAAAGAAAAGTAAATTACTATGAAACAGACAGAATGGGAGTAGTTCACCATTCTAACTATATAAGATACTTGGAAGAAGCAAGATGCAAATGGTTAGAAGATATAGGAATGCCATTTTCTGTCTTAGAAGAAAATGGAATAACAATACCAGTTTTAGAAGTTAATTGTAGTTATAAATATCACGTTACATTTGAAGATAGCATAATTATTAGACCTTTTGTTAAAGAATATACAGGTGTTAGAATGACAATAGGATATGATGTAGCAGATAAAAAAACAGGAAAAACTGTGTTAGTAGGGCAAACAAAACATTGTTTTACAGATAAAAGTTTAAGACCGATAAGTCTTAAAAAATATGCCCCACAATTTAATGAAAAATTTCTAAGTTTAATAGAAGAATAATGTATATGAAAGGAAGATGTTATTATGAAAGAATTAGTTTTAAAAGTTGAAGGAATGCATTGTACAGGATGCGAAAATAGAGTAAAAAATGCTCTTGAAACAATAGATGGAATTGAGGAAGTAAAAGCAGACCATACTTTAGGTGAAGTAGTAGTTAGTGTATCTAAAGAAGTTTCAATGGATGAAATTAAATCAGTAATTGAAGATTTAGGTTTTGAAGTTAAGGAGTAATTGATGAAAAAAGTAATATTGTCTATAGATGGAATGACATGTTCTGCATGCTCAAATGGTCTAGAGAAATATTTGAATAAACAAGAGGGTGTAAAAGCTGTAGTAAATCTTGTAATGAATACAGCTTCTATTGAATATGATAATACTAAATATACTCTTGAAGACTTAGATAAATTTGTTGCAAAAGCAGGATTTAAAAGTCTAGGAATTTATGTACCTGGCGAAGAAGAAAAAAGAAAGAAAAATACTAAAATTAAACTAGTATTTATTACTATGCTTGCTTTACTTAATTTATACATATCTATGGCACAAATGATAGGTTTACCTGCATTACCATTTTTAGATATGATGACTAATACATTAAATTATGTTATATCTATTTTTATACTTACTACTTTAGTTATTCTTTTGTGTATAGATATACTTAAAAATGGAATAAAGAATATAATTCATGGTAGTCCAAATATGGATACTCTTGTTACCATTGGGGTACTTAGTAGTTATATATATAGCATATTTAGTATGTATATGGTTTTAAAAGGAAATAAAGAATATGTCCACAATCTATACTTTGAGTCAGCTTCAACTGTACTATTTTTTATAAAGATTGGTAAATTTATTGAGGCTAAAAATAAAGATAAGACTAAGGAGGCTATTAGAAATCTTCTGACCATTACACCTAAAGATGCAATAATTGAAAGAAATTCTAAAGAGATGACAGTTACTATAGATGAGATACAAAAAGGAGATATAGTAGTTTGTAAACCAGGTCAAAAAATAGCAGTAGATGGCGAAGTAATAGAGGGTCAAACTCATATTAATCAGTCATTTATTACAGGAGAAAGTACACCAGTTAAGATAGAAAAAGGTTCAAAGGTAGTTGCAGGAAGCATAAACTATGAGGGAACAATTAAATATACTGCTCAAAGAATAGGAAAAGAGTCTACAGTTTCTGAAATTGTAAGGCTTGTAGTAGAGGCAACTAATACCAAAGCTCCTATTGCTAAAGTGGCAGATAAAATAAGTGGATATTTTGTACCTTTTGTAATAGTTATAGCAATTATTTCATTTATAATCTGGTTACTAATATCAGATGTTCCAACTGCAATTAATATATTTGTATCTGTACTTGTAATTGCCTGTCCTTGTAGTTTAGGACTTGCAACACCTCTTGCTATTGTAATAGCTTCTGGAATTTGTAGTAAAAAAGGTATTTTAGTTAAAAATAGTGAGGTACTAGAAAACGCAAGTAAAACAAAAAACATTGCATTGGATAAAACTGGAACAATTACTAAGGGTCAACTATCTGTATCTAAAATAATAAAATACACAGATATGGAGAGTAACGATATTTTAAAGATAGTAGCAAGTATAGAGAAGAAATCTGAACATCCAATAGCTAGGGCTTTAGTTAAAGAGGCAATAGAAAATAATATACAACTTACTAAAGTAGAAGAATTTGAAGCAATATCTGGAATGGGAGTAAAGGCTAAAATAGAGGAAGAATACTATTTAATAGGAAATAGAAAATTAATGGAGAGCAATAATATAGCTATACCAAATAACGAAGATGAATTGCAACTTACAAGAGATAAAAACAGTATATTATTTGTTGCAAATAGTAATCAAATTCTAGCACTAATTGGAGTAAAAGATATCTTAAAAGGAAATATTAAAGAGGTAGTTGCTACTTTTAGAAAGAATAACATTAATGTGGTAATGCTTACAGGAGATAATGAAGAAACAGCAAGTCTTATTGCACAAGAAGTTGGAATAGATAATGTAGTTGCAAATGTTAAACCTCAAGAAAAAGCAAAAATCATAGATAATCTTAAAAATGATGGAATTACTTTAATGTGTGGAGATGGAATAAATGACTCTGTAAGTCTTGTAAAGGCAGATATTGGAGTAGCAATTTCAAATGGCACAGATGTTGCTATTGATTCTGCACAAGTAGTATTAATGAATGAAGATTTGAATAAGATAAATGACCTTATAGATATAAGTAAAAAAACAATGAGAAATATTAAGCAAAATTTATTTTGGGCTTTTGCATATAATATTTGTATGATACCTATTGCAATGGGAATATTTACTAAATTTGGAATTACTTTAAATCCTGTGATAGCATCCTTTGCAATGATGTTAAGTAGCTTAACAGTAGTGTTTAATGCATTAAGACTTAGATTAATAAAATAGTATATATACTGCGAGAAACAAATCTCGTGGTATTTTTTTTATTTTTCTATTGACTATTGTTATATACTGTTATATACTGTATAACGCAAGGAGAAAAAAATGAAGATAATAATAAGTAATAGTAGTCCTATACCAATATATGAACAGATAAAAAAAGCTATAATACTTCAAATTATGGATGGAGAATTAGTAGAAAATGAAGCATTACCTTCAATTCGTAGTTTAGCACAAGATATAAAAATAAGTGTTATGACAATAAAAAAGGCATACGATGAATTAGAAGAAGAAGGTTATATTGTGTCTATACATGGCAAAGGAACTTTCGTAGCTCCTAAAAATACAGCTCTGGCACGTGAAAATGCACAAAAAGAGATAGAGAAACATATTTGTGAAGCGATAGAAATTGCAAACAAATATGAAATATCTAAAAAAGATTTATTAGATTTAATAGATATATTTTATGGGAGTGATTGTTAATGGAAAATAGTGTTGAAGTTAAAAACCTAGTTAAAGAGTATGATAAATTCAAATTAGGTGAAATTAATTTTGAAATACCTAGTGGAAGTATAGTAGGTCTTATTGGTGAAAATGGTGCAGGTAAAACTACACTTATAAAATCAATACTTAACATTATTAATACAAATAATGGAAGTATTAATATTTTTAATAAAGATAATAAGCAATATGAAAAAGTTGTTAAGGAAGATATAGGTGTAGTATTAGATAATATGTTTTTTCCTGAAAATTTAAAGATAAAAGATATTAATTCTATTATGAAAGGAATTTTTAAAAATTGGAATAGTGAGACTTTCAACAAATATCTATTAGAATTTAAGTTAGATGAAAAACTTATTATAAAGAAACTTTCAAAAGGTATGAGAAAAAAGTTAGAGATTGCAACCGCAATTTCACATGAGCCTAAACTTTTAATATTGGATGAGCCTACAAGTGGCCTTGACCCTGTAGTAAGAAGTGAAGTATTAGATATTTTCATGGACTTTATACAAGATGAAGAACATAG
Organism: uncultured Clostridia bacterium; assembly: GCA_947631415.1. Lineage (GTDB taxonomy): Bacteria > Bacillota > Clostridia > TANB77 > CAG-465 > CAG-465. The sequence continues at coordinate 10,941 of CANRLG010000030.1, read as the reverse complement.
CATACTTTTATCTACACATATTACAAGTGATTTAGAACATATTGCAGATAAGATTATTTTTATCAATGATGGCAAAATTGTATTAGATAAAAGTAGAGATGAACTATTAGATAATTATGGTGTATTAAAATGTGATGACACATATCTTGCTAAAGTGGATAAAAAAGATATTGTTTCATATAAGAAAAATAAGTATGATTGTCAAATATTGGTCGAAAATAGAGATAAAATGAGTAAAAAGTATAATGATTGCGTTATAGATAAAATATCTTTGGAAGATTTAATGGTTCTTATCATAAAGGGGGAGAGAGTATGATAGGGTTTATAAAAAAAGATTTACTTACTCTAAAACAGAATATAAAGCTATATGCTGTTATATTCATTATATATATAGCTCTTGCTTTTTATGGAAAGATGAGCTTAATGATTGTTTTACCTATATTTAGTGTTGTAATGATGTTTAATACTTTTGTGTATGATGATTATAATAAATGGAACTCTTATGCTGCAACACTACCGAATGGAAAGAGAAATGTAGTAGTATCTAAGTATTTAACATCTTTAATATTAATTGCAATTTTATCTATAATTGTAATTATTACTTCATCAATTTTTTCTTTCTTTACTAATGGAAATATAATAGATATGAGTGTATTTCAAGAGCTAATTTATACAGCTATAGCTACAATGGTTGTAAATTCTATTATGTATCCGTTAATATTTAAGTTTGGGATAGAAAGAGCTAGAACTATTATATTTGTATTAGTAATGGTATTTGCTTTTATTGGAAGTGCAGTTACAAGCTATTTTAGTAGTAATTATTTAAAATTTGAAAAAATAATAACTTTATTTAAAAATTACTATCGTATTATTGCAATAGCAGTAATATTAATATTGTTTGTAAGTTCGTATTTAATATCAAGAAAAATATTTGCAAAGAAAGAATTTTAAAAAATTGTTTTAAAGTTTTAAAAATTATGTTATAAGAGCGAGGCAAAATAATTTAGTTGAAAGGAAGCATAATTATGTACATTACCCAAAAATATGCTTTATGCATGCTAAAAGAAAAAAGAACTCTACATGAAAATCAAGAGTCACCATATTTAGTATCATCTATGCTTATTGAAATGATGCTTGAGGGTAGCATAGAAATTACAGATAAAGATAAAATAGTTCTTAATGAGAGAGAACCAGGTGTAAGTTACAACAAATGCCTATACACATACATTAAAGAAATGTCAAAAAAGAGGTAGATATCAACTATGTATTAAAAGCTATTTGCTATACTTTATCAAGCAAAAAGATAAAAAAACTTATAGCTACATTAAAGGATAGCATGGTTGAAGAAGGTATTGTAGATACTGAAACCAAAAAAGGTCTATTAGGCGAAAAAGAAGTGTTGAAAGTAAATGATGAAGCGTTTGAAAGCGTAATAGGAGAAGTTAAAACAGAACTTCTAGAAAACGGAAATTTGACAGAGGATGCAATCCTACTTGCTTCATTGTTAAATGCTACAAAATTTATAAAGAATATCTTTAATAAATATGAAAAAGAAAAGCTAAATGATAGACTAAAAGAAATTAAAGATACACCTATTGCACAAAAAGTAAAAATAGCGCAAAAGGCTATCAGTAATATGTCAGCACTTATAGCTGCTATGATGATTACATCTGTAAATCATGTATAAAATACAAAAAGAGAGTTAATGAATTGTCCATTTTTTAGGAACAGTTCATAAAACTCTCTTTTTTCTTGTTAAAAAAATAATTCAAGAAACCAATTTTGCATATTATATAGTATATCATCTAATGAATAGTTACTTTCATTTCTGAAATATTTTAAAATCTCCATCAAAACTCCGTTCATAAAAAATGAAAGCGTCATATCAAGATTAATCTTTTTATTAATATATATGTCTTTTAAGCCATCATATATTTTTTTACTTGCTATCTCTTTTAGTCTTTCTATAAATAAAAGAGACTCATTTGCAGATAACAATAATTTGTATATTTCTTCATTATCTTTTAAACATTGTATAATATTTTTAAAATAAGCTACAATGTCATGTTGAGAATGTAATTTTAAATTATCACTACATAATAGCTCTATTGTTTGTAATTCGTAATCATGTGCTACATCATAAATATTGTCATAATGAGTATAAAAGGTACTTCTTGTTATATCTGCTCTTTTAACTAGCTCTGTGACAGTTACTTTATCTAGTTGTTTTTTCTCATTAAATAACTGTGCAAAAGTTCGTTTAATTAAATTTCTTGTTTTTATTGAAGAAGAATTTAGACATTGAACTTTCATAATTGCATCCTTTCTCGTAAAATTGAATTTTGTCTAATTATATCATAGTAATTGCAAAAGATAAAGACGTTATACCTTAAAGTGTCTAAATTTAGACAAATATTAAAAAGTTATACTTCCATTAATACTATAATATGAATATAATATAACGCAGAACAAGAAGAAAGGAAGGATTAAATTTGAGAAAAATTACAGATTTCATAATAAACAAAAGGTATGTAATTTTAATAATATTCATTTTTCTTACAGTATTTTGTGCATTATTATCATCAAAAGTGAAGATTAATTATGATATAGCCAAATATTTGCCTGATACATCACAAACTAGAATTGGCATGGATATTATGGAAGAAGAATTTTCTGAAACAAGCACTTTAAACGTAATGTTTGAAAATTTAGCAGAAGATGAAAAAGAAACAATAAAGGAGAATATAGAAAATATTGAAGGAGTAGAAAGTGTAGAACATGATGACACTTCAAAATATAATAAAGAAAATTACAGTCTGTATGTCATTAGTGTGAATGACAAATCTGATTCAAATATAGCAAAAAAAGTGTATAATCAAGTATTAGATAATTTTAAAAATTATACAGTTTACACAAGTGGAGATATTTCACAATGTAATAAAACAGTATTACCATTTTGGATAATTGTACTTGCTGTATTAAGTGCTTTAGTTATACTTATTATAATGTGTGAGTCTTATGTAGAGCCTTTTTTATTTTTAATTTCTATACTAATGGCAGTAGTATTAAATAAAGGTACTAACATAATGTTTTCAAGCGTGTCTAATATTACAAACTCAATTGCTGCAATATTGCAAATGGCATTGTCTATGGACTATTCTATTATGTTAATGAATAGGTATGACCAAGAAAAGCAAAATCAAAAAGATAAAGTAAAGGCAATGAAAAATGCACTGTATAAAGCTTTTAGTTCAATATCTAGTAGTTCAATTACAACAATAGTTGGATTACTTGCATTAATATTTATGAGTTTTAAAATAGGAAAAGATTTAGGATTTGTACTTGCTAAAGGTGTATTATTTAGCTTGATTTGTATATTTTTTGTACTTCCAGCATTAATATTAATGTTTGATAAATGGATTGAAAAGACTAAAAAGAAAAGTCCAAATATAAAATTAAGATTACTTGGCAAATATAGTTATAAAATCAGGTATATCTCTCTGCCTATATTTATTTTAGTATTTATAGCAAGTTTTGTACTAAAAGGTAATTTAGGAATAGATTATACGGATAAACAATCAGATGAGATAAGTAAGATATTCAGTGAAAATAACCAAATAGCCATTATCTATGAAAATAAAGATGAAAATATAATTTCTAAATATTTAAAAGAATTAGAAGATGAAGATAAGATTGATGAAGTATTAGGATATGGAAATACCATAAATGAAAAGCTTAAATATGATGAGCTAAAAGAAAAGTTAAATGATTTAGGCTCACAAGTAGATATAGAAGATTATATGCTTAAAATAGTATATTACGATTACCAAAATAAAAGTGAAGATAATAAAATGACTTTTGATGAATTTGTTACTTTTATTGAAGAAGAAGCATATAACAATGAAAAAGCAAATAAAAAGATAGATGAAAATATTAAAAAAGATATTACAAGACTTAAAAATTTTATAACTCAAGAAGCTATTAATAGTAAAAGAAGTTCTGAGGATATTGCAAATATTTTGGAAATAGATAAAAGTAAAATAGAAGATATTTTTATATACTATCTTTCTAAAAATAATGATATTAAAATTAGTTTACCAGAGTTTGTAAGCTTTATGAATAAAGATGTCTTAACAGACCAAAAATACGCTTCAAGAGTGGATAATACAAATAAAAACAGATTGAATACTTTGACCAAATTTGTAGATAGTCAAACACTTAACACAAGTTATACAAGTGATAAATTAGCAGAACTTTTTGACATTGATACATATACTATGAATGAAATATATAAATATTATATATTAACGGGAGATATAGAAATAAAACTGTCAATTTCAGATTTTTCTAATTTTGTACTTAATAATGTTGTAAATGATAGTAATTATAAAGATAGTTTAGATGATAAAACTATACAACAGATTAATTTACTTTCTAAATTTAGTAACTTAGATATAATAAATACATCAAAGTCTATAGGAGAACTTTCTAACTTATTTAATATTGATAATCAGAGTGTAGCTCAATTACTTCTATTAAAATACAGTAACATAAATGATGGTAGTAGTATAACTATTACGCAATTTATTAATAATGTTTTAGACATAGCAAATACTACAAATTATTTGAATGGTGTAGATGTAAGTGCTTTAAGAAAATTAGAGATATTCTCAAGAAATGAAAATAATATTAATTCTACTAAATTAGACAAAGCTACATTAAAAACATTATTTGACCCTTTAAGAGAAGGACTAGTTGACCTTGTATACATGTTTAATGGCTTGTCTGTAGAAGAAAAACTTACTCCACAAGAGTTTGTAAATATGGTTTGTGATATTGTAGTCAAGTATAACATAAATCTAGATAGTGCTACATCAAATAATCTACAATTATTAAAACTTGTAATAGATGATAGCGTAAGTGGTAATAATGTAGGATATACAGCAGAACAAATGTCTATGCTTTTAAATATTGATGTACAACAAATGTATAAATTATATAGCTTAATAAATTATGTTCAAGGAAATATTATTAACTGGAATGCAACACCTATTGAATTTGTAAATCTAATCCTTGAAAATAGAGAACAGGAAAATGTAAAAAATAGCATAGATGAAAATACTATTAATCAACTTCAATTATTGTCAAACGTAATGAATAGTGCAAATAATAATATTACGTATTCATATCAAGAATTAGCGCAATTTCTAGGTATTGATAATAATACAGCTAAAAGTATATATACATTGTACGTTTCAATAAATAATAATTTAACACTTACTCCAAAACAATTTGTAGATTTTATGTTGCTACATAAAAATGATAGCATGATTTCAAATAAATTATCTAATTCTATGATAAATGATTTACATTTATTACAAAATGTAATAAATGGAATATTTAATAATAGTAGATATAACGAAATTGAGTTATCAAATTTACTAGAAGTAAATAGTGAGGATTTAAGTCTATTATATGGTTTATATGACTTTAAATATGTAAATAGTAATCTAAATATCTCAATGAAAGAATTTGTTAGTTTTCTACTTAATGAAGTAGTTGTAAATGAGGAATTTAGTGGTAATTTTACTGAGGAACAAATTGAAAAATTAAGCACAGTAAATTCAATTATGGATGCAACACTTAATAATACTACATTTACATCTAGTGAAATTTTTGCTATTATAAATAAATTAAGTGATGAAGTAGAGAAAAATACTATAGATATGCTTTATACATACTATGGAAGTGAGAGAGAATATAATTATGAATGGAAAATGACTGTAGAAGAATTTGTAAATTTTCTAAATCAGGACGTGTTAAAAGATGAGAGATTTGATGATTTCATAGATGAAGACATGAAAGCAGATATAATTGAGGCAGATACTCAGATAAAGGATGCTAAGAAATTATTAATTGGAAATAAGTATTCAAGAATTATTTTAAATACAAATCTTGATATGGAATCTCAAGAAACCTTTGATTTTATACAAAAGATAAAAGATATGCTTCAAAAAGATATGACAAATTTCTATATAATTGGTAATTCTCCTATGGCTTACGATATGAGCATGAGCTTTAATGATGAACTAAATGGAATAACTATAATAACAATGATAGCAATATTTATTGTTGTAGCAATTACTTTTAAGTCAATACTTATTCCTATAATTTTAGTTCTAACAATACAAACTGCAGTTTATACGACAATGGGAATACTATCAATAATGGGCGAAAACGTATATTTTATATCAATACTTATTGTTCAAAGCATATTAATGGGAGCTACTATAGATTATGCGATTGTCTATACCTCATATTATATAGAAAACAGAAAAACGCAGACAATTAAAGAGGCTATATTTGATTCATATAGTAAATCATTGCATACTATTCTTACATCTAGTTCTATACTTATTTTAGTAACTTTAATTATTGCAAAGTTTAGTTCTGCAATAGCTGCTAAAATATGTAAAACAATTTCTGAGGGAACATTATGTTCTACAATTTTAATATTAACTTTACTTCCAGCAGTTCTTGCTTGTTGTGATAGAATTATAATAAAAAATAAAGCCAAAAAAGAAAAGCAATAAACTTAAATATAGGGCAAATGATTATTTACAATCATTTGCCTTTCTGATATACTTTTGTAAAAGGGGTTATAAAGTAGGAGGAATTAAAAATGAAAAAGAAAAATAATATAATTTTAACAAGTATAGTAGTTGTAATTATTTTATTAGTTGCATTAATATTTGGTATAGTAACAAGATTAGGCAATAAGAAAACTGATGACAATGAAGTAACTGAAATAACAACTAATGATAAAGGAAGTGTAGCTATTTTAAAAGTTGATGAAGAAGAAAATCCAATAGAAGGTGTTGAATTTAATGTTTATGATATAAATGGAAATTTTGTACATAATATGACAACAAAAGAAAATGGGATAACTGGTTTGGAGAATTTACCACTAGGTAAATATTATATGGAAGAAGTATCTGGACCAGAACAATATGAAATAGATGCTACAAAAAGATATTTTGAAATTGAAACTGCTGGTCAAACACTTCCTATAAAAATAGTTAGTTCAAAAGAAAAAGGTAAGTTAGCTATTACTACATACGATAATACTGGAAAAACTTTAGCAGGAGTAACATTTGAAGTAAAAGATGAAGACAATAATTTAGTAGATACAATAACAACAGATGAAAATGGATTTGCTCAAACTGTAGGTTTAGCATTAGGAGAATATTACTATACTGAAGTAAAAGTTCCAGAAAATGTTATAATTGATACAGAAAAACATCGTTTTATTTTAAATGAAAATGATCAAGTAATTAAGAAAACTATTGTAAATGAATATGAAGGAGTTTAATATGAAGAATAAGAAAGTCATAATTATAACAGGTATAGTAGCAGGTGTTATTGTACTGTTAGCATTGATATTTGGTATTTTAATAGCATTAGGTGGTAAAAGAACTGATGTATATTTAAAAGACTTTGAATATGATGAAACAAGTAATACAATTACGTTAGATGTAGGTGTTGCAAGCAGTGCAGGATATGTTAGAAGAATGAAAACAACAACTATAGGAGATGACTATCATTTAACATTTTTCTCAACATTTGGAATTAATTCTAAAATAGGAGCAAAAGATACTTTTAAAATACAATTAAACGAAAATATAAATGGAGTATATTTTTGTTCAGATGAAAACGTATATGAAAAAGTGTTAGAAAAAGATGAAAATGGCGATTGGGTTATAGCAAAATAAGGAGAGAGATTTTATGAATAAAATCAAAGATAAAATACAATCAATATTTGGACATTTTCCATTAACATTAATAATAGTTTTTTTTCTTACTATATTTTTATCTATAACAACAATAGAAAGTAATATTTCTACAGCTATTGTTGAAAATACAGCATTATTTTGTATAATATTTGCTATTAGTACTTTTACAACAGAAACTATAATGAAAAAGGGAATGAGTAAAAGAAAGATACTTATATATATTCTTTCTTTAGGTATTAGTAGTTTACTAACGTATTTGGTAAATATAGAAAATGATATGATAGTAACCTATGTCAGCAGAATAATAATAACATATTTTACTTGTTTACTACTTTTTGCTATATTTGCATTATATAAACTTAGTGGACAAAAATTTAATGAATATTTGACAAGAGTGGCAACAAATCTTTTTAAATCTGGAATAATTTTTGTTATACTTGCTTTTGGTATTGCAATGGTAATTAGTGTATTTTGCCTTCTTATTCTAAAAGGAAAATATACTCTAATTTTAAGAGCAGAAATACTAGTTTTTGGACTATATTTTGTACCAAAGCTTATGTACGCCTTTGTAGATATTGATGGAGAGATAAATAAATTTTTTGAGGCTATATTCAAATATGTTTTAGATATATTAGTAATTATTGCTTTCATAATTATCTATCTTTACATAGCAAAGATAATCATATTAAGAGATATGCCTGTAAATCAGATATATAGAATTATTGCTACATTATTTATTTTAGGTGTTCCAATATGGACTATAGCATCATTTTTTGAAGATAATAAGCTAATTAGTAAAGTAAATAAGATATTACCATTTGCATTTATTCCATTTATATTATTACAAATATATTCTTTAGGTGTACGTATAATAGATAATGGACTAACAGAACTAAGATATGTTGGTTGTATGTTAATTTTATTTGAGATAATATATATAGCAATGTATATAAAAAATAGGGAGAAAGTTGGAAATAGTATTATTGTTTTAATAGTTTTGTCTGTTATAACTTTAATTGTACCTCAAGTTAATATGTATAGAGCTTCTAACCTTAGTCAATACATTATACTAACAAAATATGATATAGCTAAGGACTATTCTCAAGAGGAACTAAGTAAATTTAAAGGTGCATATTATTATTTAAAAAATAGTAATGGTGGTAAAAATTTGATAGATAAAGCTTTATCTGAAGATGAAAAAGATAAATTAGAAAAAGATGTAAAATATGAGGATAGCTATATAGGTAAGACTGTAATTAATATAAGCAATGAAATAGAAAATGTAGATATAGCTCAATATAATAAATTATACGAAATAGATGCTTTTGATTATGATAAAAATTCGCTTGAAAAAGCCTTTTTAAATGTAAAATGTAATAATACAAATAAGTCAGTAGATTTAAGTAATATAATAAGTAATGCTTTTAAAAGTGAAAATCCAGAAAATTATTTTAAAAACAGTGGAGTAATACCAATAAATGACAATATGGCAATCGTTATAAAATACATTTATATTATGTATGATGAAGAAAATAACCAAGTAACACAGTATTCTATAGATGGATATTTATTAGAAAAATAGAATAAGCTCTTAACAAACTTTACATAATATGTTATAATATATACATGAGTTGATATTTTTTTTCTACTCTATAATAATTTTTAAGAGGAGTGAAATGCTTATGTCTGTATTATTATTTTCATTTGTTATGGTTGCAGGAGCAGTTGCTATAGTATTAAATGGAGAAGATAAATGTAATAATACACGAACTCAAAGTTACCCATCAGGGCTTCAACTAAAGAGAGAGCTTAGAAATACTATTAATTATAATCATGATATTTATAACATTAATTTCGATTTAATTGAAGATTACATATTTAGAGATTATGTTTATGATTATGAAAAAAATCATGGTTATACTCGTGAAATTGCTCTTAGAAAAGCATTAGATAAGTATATAAGAGTATTTGGAAATATTAAAAATTAAAAAAATAAAACTTGAAATTTAAAAATAAAAGTGTTAAAATATTATATATAACGAGTAGCAAATATGGCGTAAATCCAGTTTATTTTGGGTTTACGTTTTTTTTGTGCGTTTTTGGAGGAAAAAAAAGATGAAAGAAAATAAAATGGCAACAGAGCCACTAAAAAAATTATTTTGGAGTATGGGAATTCCAATGATTGTTTCAATGGTACTACAAGCATTATATAATGTGGTGGATAGTATTTTCGTAACAAATATGGGAGCAGAGGGGGTAGTAGCAAATCAAGCATTAACTTTAGCATTTCCAATTCAAATATTAATTATTGCACTTGGCGTTGGAACAGGAGTAGGGCTTAATGCGTTACTATCTAGGAGCTTAGGAGAAAAAAATAAGGAGAAAGTAAATAGTGTCGCAGGAAATGGAATTTTTTTGAGTATTGTAATATACTTAGGTTTTTTACTTTTTGGGCTTATAGGAGCTAAATGGTTTATACAGTTATTTGCAAATGGACTAACTTCTGTAGTAAACTATGGAACAGTATATCTTAGAATATGTTGTTGTCTATCACTAGGAGCAATAGCTTTTACTGTATATGAAAGATTTCTACAAGCTACTGGTAAAACTATGCTTTCTACAATATCTCAACTTTCAGGTGCATTTACAAATATAATATTAGATTATATATTTATCTATCCTTTAAATATGGGTGTAGCAGGTGCAGCATGGGCAACTGTAATTGGACAATTTGTGTCATTATTTGTAGCAATGTATTTTCACTATACAAAAAATACAGAAATAGATGGCAATATAAAATACATTAGACCTCAAGTAAATATAATAAAAGGAATATATAAGATAGGAGTATCAGCTGCAATTATGCAAGCATTACTTGCTGTTATGATGGCAGGTATGAATGCAATACTTGGAACTGCTAAAGTAGATACAAGTATACTTGTTGGCACATTTGGAATATATTATAAAATTCAACAAGTCGCATTATTTTCTGCATTTGGACTATCAAACACAATAATTTCAATTTTATCATTTAACTATGGCTTGAAAGATAAAAATAGAATAAATGACTGTAGTGACATACTCCCACCACTTAAGAAGTGGGGGCTTCTCGCTCGACAGCACTAATGTGTTGAGCTATAAACGAGCT
>CANRLG010000029.1 GCA_947631415.1 uncultured Clostridia bacterium | reverse complement strand
TTTAAAAAATTTAAAAAATAAATTTTAGGTACGCATTTTTTAAAAAATATAGAAAAAGCTATAACCCTCTTGTTTCAAGGGGTTACAGTTTTTTTCTACTTTAAACTGTCAAATTTGGGATTATACCACAATTTTACATAAAAATCAAATTATGTAACCTTTCTGTAACATTATTCAAGTGATACTTTGAAAGTGTATTTTTTGTTTAAATTTCAGTATTTTAAAGATATGTATTTTGTAGCATTTTAATTTACATAATTTGCTTTTGATTATTTAGATAAAAAAATAGAGCCTAAGCCCTATTTTCCTGTATTTGGATTTTCTATCCAATCATCTGGATTATTTTTTGTATCACTAGTAATTAATTTAAACATACCTGTTTTTCCACCTTCTGATACTGTATTTCCTGCTTTATCTTTTGCTGTATTTCCAGCTATTAATACATATTTGTGTCCGCCTAAATCTCCTTGAATATTTTTTAATGTAATGGTTCTTTCATTACCATCACCTTTTATCTCAATTTCTGCAGTAAATCCAAACAATTTTAAATCATTTTCATTTAAAGTTATTTCTCCCATTTCCTTGTTATCTTCGTATTTAACTTTAAATGAAATTTCATCTCCTCTGCCTATTGATTGTGAAGAAAAACCATCTATTATCATTTTGGGTGCTTCTGTATCATTTTGTTCTTCTGGTGTTGGATTTTCATTATTTGTATTACCTGTACTATTGTTGTTATTGTTATTATTGTTATTTCCACCACTATTATTGTTTGGTGTTTGATTTGTTTGCGGTGGAAGTGTAGGATTATTTGGCTGTTGAGGCTGTGTAGGTGTTTGAGGTTGAGGTGGTGTTGGAGTGGCTATAATAGTAAATGGTGTAGAAGACTCTACTTGATAGTTTCCTCCTCTTTCATTTGTAGCTACTCCACTTGCTACATAGCAAATATAACCTGTACTTCCTACACTTCCTTGTATATTACTCAATGTTACTGTTCTTTCAGAATTTCCACTACCTGATACACTAATATTTGCAGTAACACCAGCTATTCTAATATCACTTGGTTTAAGATTAACACTAGTTGCATTATATATTTTAATTGTATAGGAGATTGTTCCTCCTACTTGCACAACACCTGAACTTGGAGTTCCTATTGAAATTCTGGGCATTGCAACAAGTGCTTCTACATTTTGTCCTAAAGTAAATGTAAATACCAATACAAAAATCATAGATAAATATAGTATCTTTCTCATAATTTATTTTCTCCTTAGTTATATTTTGATTGTATCATAATTTTAAAATTGAGTCAATTACAAAGAGATAGCATTTAGGTTTATTTGCTATCTCTTTTAATTTTGTTATTTTTTTACTTTTTAATATACTAGTTTAATTCTTTAAGTCTAGTTTCTATCTTTTCAAGTAGCTCAGTATATTTTTGAACTTTTTCTTTTTCTGCTTCAATTAAATTTTGTGGTGCTTTTGATACAAATTTCTCATTTGCAAGCATTCCGTTTGCTCTATTTAATTCTTTTTGTGCAGTTTCTTTTTCTTTATTTAAACGTTCTTTTTCTGCTTCTATATCTACTAAATCTGTAAATGGTATATATAGTTCAAGGTCTTTTTGGATAATTGAAATAGCATTTGCATCTATTCCCTCTTTATTACTTTGAACTATTATCTCACTTGCAAATCCAAGTCTTTCAAGAAATGCTTTACTTTCTTTAATTAACTCATTATATTTTTGTGTAACAAAAATTAATTTAGATTTTTTTGATGGATGTACATTCATATTACTTCTTATATTTCTAATTTCAACAATCACATCTTTAAGTAATTCCATATCATTTTCTTCTTGTTCAAAATTAAAGTCTTCACTATATTCTGGCCAATCAGATATCATAATTGACTCTGTTGTATTTGGTAATTGTAAATAAATTTCTTCTGTTACAAAAGGCATTATTGGATGTAGCATTTTAAGACTATTAACTAAAACAGTATATAGTGTAAATTGTGCCTCTTTACGAGTTTCACAATTTTCATCATAAAGTCTTGTTTTAACAAGTTCAATGTACCAATCGCAAAATTCATTCCAAATAAAATCATAAATTCTTTGTGTAGCAACACCTAAATCATAATTATCTATATTTACAGTTATTTCTTTTGCAAGAGTATTAATTTTAGATAATATCCATTTATCTTCAACACAAAGTTTTTCTTTGTCGTATTTACCATCAAAATCTTTTAAATTCATAAGTACGAACTTAGAAGCATTCCAAAGTTTATTTGCAAAGTTTGAGCCTTGTTCAACTTTTGCAGGAATATATCTAATATCATTTCCAAAAGTAATACCTAGTACAAGAGAAAATCTTAAAGCATCTGTACCATATTTAGCTATAACATCTAATGGGTCGACACCATTTCCAAGAGTTTTACTCATTTTTCTACCTTGGTCATCACGAACCATACCATGAATAATAACATCTGAAAAAGGTTTTTTACCAACGTATTCAAGACCACTAAATATCATTCTAGAAACCCATAAAGAGATAATTTCATAACCTGTTACTAATGTATTCGTTGGATAGAATGTTTTTAAATCTTCTGTTTCATTAGGCCAACCAAGTGTTGAGAATGGCCATAAAGCAGATGAGAACCAAGTATCAAGAGTATCTGGGTCTTGTGTTAAATGTGTATTTCCACATTCTTCACATTTTTCTGGCATACTTGCACTAACGTGTATATGTCCACAATTATCACAATAATATGCAGGAATTCTATGACCCCAATATAATTGTCTTGATATACACCAATCTTGCAAATTTTCCATCCAATTAAAATATGTTTTATCATACTTATTTGGTATAAATCTAGTTTCACCATTTCTTACACATTCTATTGCAGGTTTTGCAAGTTCACTCATTTTAACAAACCATTGGTCAGATATATATGGTTCTATTGTAGTTTTACATCTTTCACATTTTGCAACATTATGAGTATATTCTTCTATTTTTAATAGATAGCCTTGTTTTTCAAGTAAATCTACTATAATAGGTCTAGCTTCAGTTGTTGTTTTACCTTCTACTTGAGGTATTAAAGGATGCATCATTAAATCTGATGAAAATACTTCAACAAATTCAAGATTATTTTTCATACCTGTTTGGTAATCATTTGGGTCATGGCAAGGTGTAAGTTTAACGCAACCAGTACCAAATTCCATTTCAACAAATGGGTCAGCTACAATAGGTATTTCCTTATTCATAAGAGGTAATAAACATTTTTTACCTATTAAATGTTTAAATCTATCATCTTTTGGATTAACTGCTACACCAGTATCTCCAAGCATTGTTTCAGGACGAGTAGTTGCAACAGTTAAGTATTCATCCTCTTTTCCACCTACTATTGGATATTTTATATACCAAAGATGAGAAGCTTCCTCTTTATATTCAACTTCTGCATCAGATATAGAGGTTTTACAATTTGGACACCAGTTAATCATTCTCTTACCTTTATATATGTATCCTTTATTATATAATCTTAAGAATACCTCTTGAACTGCGTTAGAAAGTCCTTCATCTAATGTAAATCTACTTCTTGACCAATCACAAGAACAACCCATTTTACGTTGTTGTTTTTGTATTGTTCCACCATAAATTCTAGTCCATTCCCAAGCTTTATCTAAAAATTGTTCACGAGTTAAGTCGCTCTTTTTAATACCTTGTTCTCTTAGACTTTGAACAACTTTCATTTCTGTAGAAATTGCAGCGTGGTCAGTTCCTGGAAGCCATAAAGTATTAAATCCTTTCATTCTCTTATATCTAATTAAAAAATCTTGAATTGCTGCATCCAATGCATGTCCCATGTGAAGTTTACCTGTTACATTTGGTGGTGGCATCATTATACAGTAACTTTCCTTTGTTTTATCCATACTTGGTTTGAAATATCCTTTTTCTTCCCAATTTTTATATATTTCATCTTCTCTTTGCGAAAAATTAAAATTATTTTCCATTATTATTCTCCTTCCATATTTTATTTTTTACTTAATTAAGATAGTTATTATAAATAAAGAGACTATGCTCACGAGTGTTGAGACGACCTTTATTTTACCTACCATTTTATTTTCCAAGTCTTTACTATTATCTATTGTGTGAATAACCCATCTTGCATTTAAGACGACTATCAAAGATAAAAACAAAAAGACGAGTGCTACGAATAATCCGAAACTCTTAAGCATAATTTCATTTCCCCTTTCAATTAAAAAAACAGCCATTCTCCCTATTTCTAAGGACGAATGACTGTAATTCGCGGTACCACCTTAGTTCATATACTAACAAGTATATGCAACTTAATTAACAGATTTACCGACTGTAACGGAGTATACCTACACATATTTCTACTTCAATATACCAGCTCCCAAGCTACCTTCAAATACGTTTGTTTAAAAGACCTTCCAGCCCATGAGTCTTTCTCTCTATAAATAACCTTTATTCTACTCCTCTTGTTCATTGCTTTTACTACTAAATGTAAATCTAGTATAACATAATAATTTCTAAAATTCAAGTATATATACTATATTTCTATGCTTATTCGTATTTTATCTATTGGTGTCTTTATAATAGTTTCACCACTTTCTTCTATTTTTTTAATTATTTCCATTTCAAGTTGTTGTGGTGTTTTATTTGGTGTTCTTAGGTCATAAATCCTACGTTTAATAAAGTATGGAAGCTCTTTAGAAATGCATAATGTATCTTTCATTAAGAATACTGGCAAGCCTTCTTTTTTTGCCTCTTTAACTCCCCCAACACAAACATTTGCATAGAAATATTCTCCTATTTTCTCAATAGTTATAATCTTGTTTTCATTCCAAAATGCGTGTATTACCATTATCTATCCTCCATTTCATATTCAAAATATTTATTATCCATTATTTTATAATAATCCAAATCTAAAGAAGAACAAATCTGCCTCATTCTTGCATCAAAAACTGTTCTTACAAAATCTGCATAATAATCTGGTATATTTGCAGTTACCCTATTTTCAACGTTTTTTATGGCTTTATCTATATTCATTTTTTCTGCACATTCTCTCGCAAATTCTAAGTTTTCTTCACTTTCTTCTACAAAATACAATAGACTATCTTCCCAATATGAATAGTTGAAATCTCTTTTATAATCTGGAACACCAGTATCACAATAACATAAATTTATTCTTTCTTGCATTATTTCTTCATCATCTATCATATCTAGCATTTCATCTTTAGAAAAGTTTGAACATAGAGAATAAGAATTACTACAAATTGGAGCAAGAGCTATAATCTCATTACCATCTTTATCTGTACCTGCTATAAAATCTAAATCTTGTGGAGTTCTTGCAGATGATAGGGCAAAAATATCTGCTATACATACCTTTTGTATATCTCGTATACACCTATCTTCATATTCTCTTGACACACCTGTATACTCACAATATTGATGAATTGCATCATATAAATCTTCTATACTTGAATTATTAGTATCATCGAAATACTTCTGTTCTAGTAATTCATCTGCAGATAATATAAATGTATCTAAGTCTACATTTTCTAGTATATTTTCTGAATAAGTTGCAGGACAGCCATTATACATTGCTAAATCTATATTTGCAGTATTAATACCAACTTGTCTCATTAATTCACTATATAATAGTTCTGCATATACATTGTACTCGTTATCCAAGTAATCATAATTTCGTGGTTTAACGTAAACACTTTTTTCCTTATCTTCACCTCCTATATTAGTCCAAAAATTCTTTTGTTCATACCCATACAAATAATATGGAAATTCTTGAAATTCTGGATTATTTGACAAGTATTCATCCAAGTCTATAAATCCATTTTTTCTATAATCTTTTATATTTTCTTTCAAATGTCATCACCTCAAGTAAAATATACTATGCTTTATTCAAACAGAAAAGGCAAAATACACTCTTTTTAAGGTCTAGTTTTGTAACATTACTATTTTTATATAAATTGCATTAAAATGACAAATTTGAAGATATTAAAACTATATAATTTACTTTTCTTTTTGATATTTATTTACTATATAAAATATAATTAGATAAAAATGCTCTTTAAGAAAAAATTTAGACAAATAAGTACAAAAAAAATAAATGTAAACCTTTTTTTTAAGTCTACATTTATTTTATTATTTCATTTTTTTATATTCTCAAATCATTATTCTGCTTCTTGAGGTGCACCAACAGGGCAAACACCAGCACAAGTACCACATCCAATGCAAAGTTCAGGATTAATTTCATATTTTCCATCTCCCATTGAAATAGCTTGTACAGGACAATTCATTTCGCAAGCACCACAACTTATACAACTATCGCTAATCTTATATTTCATTACATATTCACCTCCATTAAATTATATCATATATTAATTTGTTATTCTACTATTTCATCCACTTCGTCTTCAACTTCCTCTTTTTTAGGTTGTTTAGGAGTCCATTTTAATTCACTTACAGGATATGTTTCATATCTATCTTCATCTTCGCTATCGTAGTTAAATCTAACTTTAACTTGACATTTTAGTATATCTACTCCTGCAACTTTTCCTTTTTCCTTTTCTCCTTTTACTTTAACTATTTCCCCAATTTTTGGAAGTTTCTTCAAGTTTTCCTTATATGTATCTTCTTCATATCTTAAACAACACATAAGTTTTCCACAAGCACCAGATAGCTTAGACATATTTATCTGTAAGCCTTGCTCCTTTGCCATTTTTATTGTTACTGGTTCAAAGTTTTGTAAATAACTTCTACAACAAACTTCTTTACCACACATACCAAGTGTTGGATATTCTTTTACCTCATCTCTTGGTCCTATTTGTCTTAGCTCTATTCTTGCTCTATATTTTGAAGCTATAATTTTAACAAGTTCTCTAAAATCTACTCTATCTTCTGATACAAAATATATAGTTAATTTTGTTCCATCTAAAGTATATTCAGCTGTTAAAACTTTCATATCTAATTCTAGTTTTTTAGCTTCTTCTTTACAAAATGCTAAAGCCTCTTTAGCTTTCTCATCCATTTCTTTTTGAGTTTGTATATCTTGTGGTGTAGCTACTCTTTTTATACTTTCTAAAGTTTCATCTTCAAGTGGTTCAACTATTTTAGCTACCACTCCAAGTTCTTCACCTTTTTCTGTATCTGCTACTACATTTTCAGATAAACTAATATCATCTATATCTGTTAAGTAAAAAGAAAGTTTACCAGTCTTTTTAAATCTAATTCCTACTTTCTTCATCTATGCCTCCCTTGATTTTATATATTATCTATTAATCTAAGTAACATACTGTCAGTTATTATATCATAATTTCCATTAAATTTTAACCTTTTTTTAGCATTTTCAACTATTTTTATACAATTATATTTATTTGCTTTATATAATATATACTCTAAATAATCTAATAATTCATCCTTATCTAATTCTATTTCACTAGAATATTTCATTGCCTCAATAGTATTTTTAGCATTTATATATCCATATAACTTTTCTATTTTTTCATACTTTGCAGTAATTTCATTTTGTATTGAATATATTGCTTTTCCTATTGAACCATTAAAATATTCAACTAGAGAATCATTAAACTCTAAATTATAATTATCTTTTACATATTTCTTTAATTCTAAATTTGATACACCCTCAAAAGGTATTTGTGTTACTCTGGAAAGTATAGTATTAAGTATTGTACTGATATTTGATGCTATTAGTATAATAGTGATATAGTGTGGTGGTTCTTCTAAAGTTTTTAAAAGAGTATTTTGAGAAGCTATATTTAATAGCTGTGCATCATCAATAATATATACTTTTCTATCTCCAACTGCTGGAACTATGTATATATCATCTATAACATCTTTACGAATTTGTTCAACTAATATATCTTTTTTATCTTCCAATTTTGTAACTAATTTAAAATCTGGATGATTTTCTACATTATCTGTCTTCAAAATATATTTAGCAAATTCTAATGCTATCTGCTTCTTTCCTATTCCACTATCTCCAAAAAATAGATATGCATGTGAAATATTGCCAGTATCTATACTTTTGGATAAAATCTCTTTTTGCCTGTCATGTCCAACAATATTCTCAAACATATCTATTTCTCCTTTTATTTATATTATTTTTTATCTATAGAACCAAATTTTGTAAGTGGCCATACTCTAATCATAACTTTACCATTTACTCTTTCTTCTGGAATACATCCAAATGTTCTTGAGTCTTTACTTTGCTCTCTGTTATCTCCCATTACATATAATGTACCTTCTGCAACAGTTACTCTAGAATATTTATCTACTTGAGGCTCTGTAAGATTTCCTTCTCTTACATAGTCTTCATCTAGTTCTTCTCCATTTCTGTATACTTTGCCATCTTTAATTTCAATAGTATCTCCTGGAAGTCCTATAACTCTTTTTACGTAGTTTACTTTTTGATAGTCAAAAACATTGTATAAGAATTTTCTTATTCCTGTGTATGTTTCATATTGAGCAACAGGGAATACAGAATCATCATCAAAATAATTTTGATTATCTATTGGAGCTTCAAATGTAATTATATCTCCATAGTCATAATCTCCTGCAAGAAGTGGTCTTAAAACAAATACTCTTTCTCCATTTACTATAGTTGGAAACATAGATTCTTGTTTAACCTGTGGACTAGAGAATACAAAGTAATTCAAAACTAAATATAGTGCATACGCTAATATAAAACAAATTACCCAATCTAGCACTTCTCTTAGAACACCCCTTGTCTTAGCTTTTACTTTTTCTACTTCTGCAGTTTTTTGATAATTTATGTCATCATAGTATTCTTCACTATCTTCTTCTGGAGTCTCATCTTTTTTCTCATCTACTTCCTGTTTTTCTTCTTCAACTTTCTTTTCTTCGGCTTTTTCTTCTTGCTCTACTTCAACATTTTCTTCTTCTTTTTCTTCTTTATTTTCTTCAGTAGACTCGTTGGCATCTTCAGCAACTTCTGTTGCTTCTTCAGAAGTTTCAACAGTTTTTTCTTCTGTTTCTTTTACTTCTTCATCTTCTTTTTTCTTTAATTCTTCCTTGTTTTCATCCATATCTTTTGTTTACCCTCCTAATTTACTATATTAACATACTACTAATGTATGTTAGTACCATTTTCTAATGTGCCTTCATTATTATCTAATACTAATAATTTTACCACATCATCATCACCTGCTGCAAGTAACATTCCTTGAGATTCTATTCCACAAAGTTTTACTGGTTTTAAGTTAGTTACCACCATAATTTGCTTATTCATAAGTTCTTCTTCTGAATAATATGGTACTATCCCAGATACTATTGTTCTTGGTTCTTTTTCCCCAACATCAACAGATAACTTATATAATTTTTTAGACTTTGGAACTCTTTCAACTTGCTTAATTTGACCTACTTTAAACTCTACTTTGTCTAATTCATCAATTGTAATTATTCCTTTTTTGTCTTCTTCCTCTTCTTGTTCTTCCTCGACTTTAAATAATTCTTCAGTCATTTCAACTCTTGGGAATAGTATTTCACCTTTTTTAACTTTTGTTCCATTTTTTAAAGTACCAAATTGTTTAGCACTATCCCATGTTGTATCTTCTGCATCTACACCAATTTGTTCAAATATTTTAGAAGGTGTATCTACAAAACACATTTGAAGTACAACTGCAACTATTCTTATAGTTTCAAGTAGATTGTATAATACTTGATGTAATCTATCCTTATTTTCTTCTTTAGCAAGTACCCATGGAGCAGTTAAATCTATATATTTATTTGCCTTTGAAATTAATTTCCATATTTCTGATACAGCTTCATTAATTTTGTAATTGTCCATAGAGTTTTCAACATTATCCACCATATCTTTAGCTGTTTGTATTAACTCTTTATCTACATCTTGAAGTGGTAGTTCATCATTTTTTACAACTATACCATTATTATATTTTTCAACCATAGCTGTAACACGACTTACTAAATTTCCTAAGTCATTAGATAAATCAGAGTTTGTTCTTTCGACAAATAATTCTTCTGAGAAGTTTCCATCATCTCCAAAAGTTATTTCTTTTAAAAGATAATATCTTACTGCATCAACACTTGTTGCATTTATATATATACGTGGGTCTTTATAATTTCCAAATGACTTAGATATTTTCTTACCATTTATTACTAACCATCCATGTCCAAATATCTTCTTTGGTAACGGTAAATCTAATGCCATTAAAATTGCTGGCCATATAATTGAATGAAATCTAAATATCTCTTTTCCAACAAGATGTAAATCTGCTGGCCAATATTTTTTAAATAATTCATCCTCATCTGTTGTATATCCTAATGCAGTAATATAATTTGTTAATGCATCAAGCCATACATATACAGTATGTTTTGGGTCAAATGGAACTTGTATTCCCCAATTTATTGTTGTTCTACTTATACATAAATCTTCAAGACCTTTGTTGAAGAAATTGTTTATCATCTCATTTTTACATTTTTCTGGTTCCAAGAATTCTGGATGTTCTTCATAATATTTTACAAGTCTATCTTGGTATTTAGATAGTTTGAAAAAGTATGCTTCTTCCTTTACTTCTTTTACTTCTCTACCACAATCTGGACATTTTCCATCAACAAGTTGTGTTTCTGTCCAAAATGATTCACATGGAGTACAATATAATCCTTTATACTCTCCTTTGTATATATCGCCTGAATCATATAGTTTTTGACAAATTCTTTGAACAGCTTTCACATGATAATCATCTGTTGTTCTCATATATTTATCATAAGAGATTTTTAAAACCTCCCATAGTTCTTTTGCTCTTCTTACACTTTCATCTACGAATTCTTTTGGAGTTACTCCTTTTTCTTTTGCCTTACCTTCAATTTTTTGACCATGCTCATCTGTGCCTGTCATAAAAAATACATCATAACCTCTTAATCTTTTATATCTAGCAATTGTGTCAGCCATTAATGTGCAATAACATGTACCTATATGAAAATCTCCAGATGGATAATATATAGGTGTTGTTATGTAGTATTTCTTATTTTTCTCCATATTTTCACTCCTTTTCTTCTATTGTTACTACTGCCATAGCTATAGCATTCTCTCTTACATGAGATATACTTAAGTCTATCTTTATTTTATATTTTACAAAAACTTCTTCTAGATTTTCTGAAATTACTTCTACTTTTGGTCTTCTTTTAAATTCTTCATCATTAATTATCTCTACATCTAAAAAATTTGGTGAATAATCTTCTTCTACAGTAAATTTAGATATAGCTTTATATATAGCTTCTTTTGAAGCAAATCTTCCAGCATATCTTTGATATTTAACTTCTTGACTTTCTGCTTTTTCTATATCTTCAATTTCATTTTCTGTAAAAACATTTGCTTTGAAACGTTCATTTCTTCGCATTGCTCTTTTTATTCTATCCACTTCTATTATATCTGTACCACAGTATACCTTCATATATATTCCTTTCAGTTTTTCTAAAATATATTTTTACACAATAATATCATATACTTTTTTAATAATAAAGTCAATAATTTCGTGGTAATTAAAGAAAAACTATAACTTTAGTAGTCGTAATATGATTTAACTTAAAATATTAAGTTTTTTAGTGAGTTTGAATAAATTATGTAATTTATTTGCCACATAAATTTTAATCTCAATTTACATAATTATTGACTTTATATTGCTAAAATAGTATAATACTAACATAATTAAAAATGTTTATTACAAAAATTAATATATAAGGAGGGATATATCATGAGACTTTGGGATGATCAATGTGAAGAATGTGAAGGAACAGGATATGTACAATGTCCATCTTGTAACGGAGATGGTAAAGTTTTTTGGCCAGGTATTTCTGGAAAAAACTATCCATGTGGAGAATGTAACGGAACAGGTAGAATTGAATGTATACGCTGTCGTGGTACAGGAAAAGCTTAGTATTACCTAAATTCATTAAGATATGCAATTTGCATATCTTTTTTTTCATATTTTCTATCCGTAAAACATAAAATATACTATAATGTGAATTTAACATGGTAAAAATGCATTTTAATAAAAAAATCTTCCATATAAATATAATTTGTGATATAATATAGCTCAGAAAGTTAGCTACAATTATCCACGGATTTTTTAGCTAGCTTTTTTTGCTAAAAGGGGAAATTTTTATGTATAAAATTAGTGTTATTCTTCCTGTGTATAACGTTGAAAAATACCTTGAAGAATGTATTAACTCTGTTATTCATCAAACAATTGGATTTGAAAATATTCAATTAATAATTGTAGATGATTGCTCAACAGACAATTCTTTTGCTATCGCACAAAAATATTCAAATGAATATGAAAACTGCATTGCTATTCACTTGGATAAAAAAAGTGGCTCTGCAGGAAAACCAAGAAATGAAGGCATAAACGTTGCAACAGGTAAATACCTAATGTTTTCAGACCCAGATGATTTCTTTAATTTATCTGCTTTTGAAAAAATGTATAACGAAATTGAAGAAAAAAATGCAGATTTTATTATTGCAAACTGGAACTATACTGATGAAGATGGTACAATTTGGGAAAAACCAGTTTTTGATAATAATAGATTTCATAATTTTAAATTGAGTGTTCACGATTATGGCGACTCATTCTATATTATGAATTCATCAATGTGTAATAAAATATTTAGACGAGATTTTATAATGGAAAAAAATATAAGATGCTTAGAATATGTACCAGGTGAAGATACTTACTTTTCAATGTGTGCATTTCTAGAATCTAAAAATGTTTATTATATAGATGATATTGTTTATTACTATCGTCAAAGAAATAAAACAGACTCATTATCTATTTCATATAATTGTTCTTATGAATTTTTTAAAGGTATGAATGTTGCATATAGAGCTCTTTATGATAAATTTGTTGAAAAAGATGAAGTTCAATTTTATCGCTTTGTATATGCTCGTAATATGACTTATTTATTATATAGATTTGTTGATTCTACTCTTTTAACAGATGATGAGAGAATAGATATTTTGGGAGAAATGCGTTGGTTTTACAAATTAAGTAAAACTTTGAAAGTTCCTGCTGTTCAAAAATCTCTTGGCACTTTAATAGATAAAATAGTAGCAGGTGAATATAAAGATGTAATAGACATATGTAATATAATAGCTGAAATTCGTAGTTTTATGCCAAGAGACATGAAGCAAAAAATGTCTAAACCTTATAATGAAATGTACGAAGAAATGCTTAAACATGAATTTTAATAAATACTTTTGACCAATGGAACAATCTCAAAAGTTCCATTGGTTAACTTATTTTTATTTATTTTTTTAAATTTATTGAAAAAATTATTGATTTTCAATTTGATAAGTGTTATAATAACATTCGTACGAAATAATACATAATTAACGGGGTGTAGCTCAGTTGGTAGAGCGCGTGGTTTGGGACCATGAGGTCGCAGGTTCGGGTCCTGTCACTCCGACCAGTACTTAAAAGGAGTTATGTTCAATGCATAACTCCTTTTATTACAACTAATTTATAGTTTTTATAAATTTTAAACTTGTTTAGTAATTAAAATATTTTTCAATTTATATAAGTCCCTAAAAAATGTTCTTATTTATTTTGTTTAGTTTTTATTTACTAAACATTTTTTTCGTTTTTTCAACCTGTTTAGTTGAATTACTAAACAGGATTTTTTGTTTAAATTCCAACTTTCTTCATGTATTTTTCAACTTTTTTTATTTCATCTTGCTCAAAATTTTTCTGAATATCTATATAAATATTTTTTGTTACTTCTATATCATAATGTCCCATTATATCTTTCAAAACTACATCTTTTATTCCACTTTCTGCACACCTAGTAGCAAATGTATATCTTAGCGAATGTGTAGATATTCCAGTTATATCTAAATTCTTCAAAATTCTTGTAAGATAATCATTTACTTTTCTTGGGTCTGTATAGTTGTTATTATTGTTTGGAAAAAGTATCTGTTGTTTATTTCTTTTGGCAAAATTAATCTGCTCTTTTAAATTTTTTAGAATTTTGGAATTAATAGGAACATCCCTAAAACCAGCATTTGTTTTTGGTCTTTCTCCACATATAATCTTTCCATTTTCATTTACAGTTAAACTTTTTTGTACTTTAATAATATTATTTTCAAAATCTATATCTTCAATTGTTAATGCTAACACTTCTCCTATTCTAAGTCCTGAAAATAATTGAATTAAAAATACATTTTTATATTTGCATTCAGATATACTCACTTGATTTAGATACTCTAAAAATGTCTTTTCTTCATCCAAAGTCATTGCTCTTCTTTTTTCAATTTTCTTAGTACTTTTTGGCTTTATAACTCCATACATAGGATTATATTTTATAAATCCTGAATTATATAAATATTCAAAAGTTTGAGTTAATTGTGCATGAATTTTGCCGATGCTGGAATTGCTATATTTCTCAATAAGTGAGTTCAAATATAATTGGATATCATTATCTTTCATTTTTTTAATTGGTATTTTAGATAATTCACTTTCTTCTATATGCTTAATACTGTCACATATTCTAACATACTGCGATTTGCTTATTGTATTAGAATTTAGTTTTACAAGAGCTCTTGATTTCATGAATGAAATAAGATTTACTCCATGATTTTTTATGTATTCATTTGCATTTCTTTCATACATGATTATATCTATATAATCTTCTGCACTTTCTTTAGTTTTAAAACTCTTTGTTTTAACTTTTACTTTTCCTTCTTCAATTACTTTATATTGAGCATTCCATCTATTTCTAAAAGTATTATAGAAAATAGAGCCCTCATTATTCTTACGTTTCATAGCTTCCTTTCCGTATAGAAGCTTACATAGGTTCCATTATTATTTTATAGTATAATAAAGTAAAAATCAAACTTATTTCTAAGTTTGATTTTTGGTTCTATAATAAATGTTTTGGGTAAAAAAATCCAACAATGCATTTTATATTATACTATTACTACGTCGACATTACTACGACATTGCTACGACATTACTACGACATTGCTACGACATTACCACGACATTGCTACGACATTACCACGACATTGCTACGACATTACTACGACATTGCTACGACATTACCACGACATTGCTACGACATTACCACGACATTACTACGACATTGCTACGACATTACTACGACATTGCTACGACATTACTACGACATTGCTACGACATTACCACGACATATTATTCTTTGATTCTATATATTCTTCTAGGATCCCTATTAGATGTTCCTACCCATTCAATTAAATCATCATCACATAATTTTTTTAATACTCTTTGAACTGTTCTCTTATCTCTTTTTACAATTTCAGATATTTCGGCTGTTCCAACTTCTCCTTTGTCAAAAATCATTTGCATTATTTTTCGTTCCATAGCATTTAATTCAGACCATTTTTTATTTATTTTCAAATCTTTCAAAAGATTTTCATTTATTCTTTTGTTCCTCATAACAATATTATTTTTTAATATTAGTTTTAAGGATAATCCTTTTTCTTCTTGATAAATTGGGTCTTCTAAAAAAAACTCACTCATTTCTCGATAAATTCTCGAAACACCTTCATTTAATTCTTTTACTAAACCTAATTCAGTTAAAGTTCTTGAAATTATCGGGTTTCTAGCATATCTCTTTTTGCGAATATTTTCAATAGTTATTATATTTGGTAAATCTCCTGGACTCAATATTTCCATTCTATCATCATATATAAAAACTTTTGTATGCTCTCCTGAAATTGCATAATTTCTATGGGTAATTGCATTTGTTATACCTTCTTCCCAAGCAAATTTAGGATATTCTGGTACAGTAATAAAAGTTCCATTATTTCCTAAATGATTGAATTCTCTTAATTGTGTATCAACAAACTTTTGACTCTCTATAATTTGTTTGTACAAAGGCAAAGCAAAAGTTTTATCTTTAACTATATTTAAATTAGTACCCGTTTGCATTTCAGTTCCTTCAAATTTAATAACTCTTATTCTAGCTGAAGGAAAAAATATAGATGGGTCTTTAGCAAACAATAAAACACCAGCATTAGTTAAACATTCTTTACCTGTTAAATTATCATTTACTAAAAATCTTCTAGCACGCAAAACATCTAATAAATCTTCCTCGTCTGCACCTATTGATTCACTATATATCCTTACCATGTCTAAATCAACATCAGTAGGAGAACTATTAACATTTATTTGTTCTTCAAAAGAGATTTCGTGTCTATCTAATTCAAGAGCTTTAATCTGATCATTAGAAAGTTTATTAGTTGAATCACCTTGTCGCAAATAAACTTCATCTTTTGCATTTCTAATTATAGTGTTTATACTTGGTCTAATATGAATCAATAAAATCTTATCGTTATTTCCTTTATAATTAATTACATCTATAGTTTCATTTTCATAACTTGGAATAGTCTTTAAATAATCAGTTGATGTAACTTTAAGAAAATTATTATACTTATCCTTATAATCTTCAAAGCCCTCTATTTTTCCATCATCTGCAATTCCAATAACTAATGTACCACCGCTAGCATTGGCAAATCCAGCTACATGATTAGCTAATTCCTTTACATCTTTTTTAGCACTTTTTCTATCAAAGAATTGATTTTCTCTTTCATTGCACATGTATTTTATTGTTAATATTGAATTTATTTTTGAGCCTTCCATAAAACCTCCTTGAATAACAATTATTTATGTTGTAAATTTATTTTAGCATAAATTTTTATATAAATAAATAAAATTTATATTCATTACAAAAAAACTTATTTTTTTACCTATATTTGTATTTTCTTTATTCAATATATAATCTAAACTTATATTTAATTTTTGCACTTCAATATATTTCTTCTCTAGTTCGTAATAGTATACTCCTACATTTTTTACTTTAAATAATTCTATAAATAGCTTATCATTTTACATTACTAATTTACTTTTCAAGGAGATTTATTATTTTTCTATCGATATTGTTATCAGTAATTTCCTCATACTTATAAAATTCTTGCATATATGAATATTATATTATTATCTTTAATTTTCATACAATTTAATAAATTTTCCTTTTTTATATACAAAAGGTATATCTAACTCATCTACTTCTTCAATTTTTATATCTTCTACATCAAAATAATTTTCTGGAATAATACATGCTGGATACTGGTGTATTTCTTTAATTTTTCCATTATTTGTTAAAGCAACAATATTCATTGTACTGAATAAGATTTTCTTATAAGAACAATCATTGTTATTTAAATATGCATCAATATTATCCCAAATTGAATTATCATCTATAGGTCTAATTTTGTTATCGTTTGTCACTTTATATAAATGTAAGCCATCAAACATATGGATTTCTTTTATTTTTTTATCAATAAAATCACCATTTTTGTATAATTTACCATCTATAGTTAAAACAAATACATTATTATAAAAATCAGTTTCTATCTGTTTTACATTTTTTTCTTCAATATTTTTTAGACCATTTGTATTATTTTTTATATAATCAATTCTTTTTTCTTCTGGCATAATATTATATATTTGCTCAGGATGTATTCTAAAAGTTTTACAATCTCTAAAACCTGCAAATTTTAAATTTTCATCTACAAAAGAATCTAATTTTTTTATTTTATTAATATTTTGTATTTTTTTCATGGTTTTTGTCTCCTTTTTTTATAATAGAAATATTTATTCTATAAATCATAAAATCTAAAATGCTTTTGAATCCATTTAAGCTCAATATTTTCAGAGATATTTACTTGTTTTTTAGCTATTATAATATCTGCAATATTTTTTCTTTTTGTTGATTCGTCAAAACAATCTTCTCGATGCAACAATAAAATAATATCTGCGTATTTTTCATAATCTATATTATTAGAAGTTAAGTTTTCTAGTGTAGAAACATGATTTTTTTATGATATATTTTCTTATGTGATATATATGAAGTTACTAAAACTGGAATATTTAGCTCTTGTGCTAGATTTTTCAGGTTGCTTAAAATGTTATTTGTTTCTGTAATTTTACTTAAATTTTTACTTTCACCATAACTTATTAGTTCTAAGTAATCAATTATAACGCAAGATATATCTTTTTCTTTTTTCATATTTTTAGATTTCTCACAAATTTCTTTTATAGATATTCCAGGTGTATCATCAATATATATACTTTTTTTTATCTATTTTTTCACTGATTTTTTTAGCTTTAAGTGAGTCAAAATCATTTAAATCTAAAATATTAGGAGTTTCTATTACTCCAGTAATACTAGCAATTTTAGCTAATACACTTTCTTTAGAACATTCTAAGCTAAAAAATAGAACTGACTTTTTATCATTTATAGCAATATTGTTCAGTACATTTAACACAAAACTTGTTTTTCCTACAGAGGCTGTCCCAGCTAATAAAACCAAATCTCCCTGTTTTATTTTTACTATCTCATCTAATTTTTTAAATCCTGTTTTCATTCTCGATTATTCCTTTCGATAAATACATTTATTTTATAATAATTTCTACAATTAAATTTCCTTCTTCACTATTTTCCTTTGTAATATTACCAGAATTTCTAATAATTATTCTGTTACCATTTTTTATTTTAGGTGGTATTTTTACTGTAATTTCATTGCACACTTTAATTTCAGTATTAGAGTTTTCATCATACTTAATATATTTATACCTGATTTTTTTATTGCATCCATTCAAAGCTTCTTTTTCAGTTATTACACATTTAGTATAAATATTATTTTGGTTGCCAAGTAATTCCTTTGTACTTTTTTCCTTTATTTTCTTGCCTACAATTTCTTCAAAATCAATATTATCAAACATACTTAAAAACCTCCTCCTTACATTTTAAATATTTTTATCTATTACTTCTTTTATTTTTTTAGCTGCTTCTTTATCTGAAAGTCTAAATGCATCCATTAAACTTTTTGAATTACTAAAAGCTTTTTGTAATAATTCTTCATTTTTTATAA
>CANRLG010000028.1 GCA_947631415.1 uncultured Clostridia bacterium | reverse complement strand
CACCAGTTCCAAATTGTAAATTCAGACTAGAAAGTAAAGAAACAGACTTTGTTGTAGAAGGTGTAACAGATGAAAACGGTATATACCTATTTAAAGATGTACCTTATGGAGAATATACATATACAGAGTTAGAAGCTCCAGAAGAATACTTAATAGATACAACACCACATGACTTTACACATGATAGTCACGGAACAAAAATTGTTGTTTATGATGAAAGAGCAATAGATGTAGATACAGGAGATATTGCAGTAATGGCAATAGCAGGTATTGCACTAGTAAGCGTAATAGGAATAGTTTTCTTAGTAGTAAAAAAGAAAGCAAGTTCTAAATAATAAACAATAAATATAAATAAACTCAGAAGGTAATCCCTTTTGGGTTTATTTTTGTCTAAAACATCTTTTTAATTAATAAACACAAAAGCAAAATGTGTCTATATTTTACAATTTCTTTTTAATAACTGAAATTAAAATGTAATATTTGAAACAATTTTTTATAATTTCATACAAATAAAAAAATGTAGCTAGAAATAATAACTTATATTGTGTACAATATTAATATGAAGTAAGAGGTGAAATTTTTATGATAAAAGCAAAGAAGAGGATAGTGAAAATAACAATATTTACATTCATTCTCATGAGTGTATTATTAAGTTTCACAAGTTTAAAAGCTGCTGAATCAGGTAGTTTAAAAACACATTATAAGTCAGCTGAATTAACAGGTGAAACTTCATATTATCAAGGAAATAATGGTGGTGATCACAGCATTTCTTCTACACAAACTTGGGGTGAAGAAAATGGTGTAAGAGTAAATGCGTTTTGTGCAGAGCCAGGTGTATATCCACAAGAAGGTGCAGTATATACTTCATATACATATACAAATGGAAATGAAGCAGAAGGTGTTTTAAGCTATATTATTGCTAACGCAAATTATGGTAATTCTGCTGAAAGACAAAAAGCCCAAGCAGCAGTTTGGAAAATTTTGGGATTTAGTATTACAGGCAGAAATGGTGGTCGTACAAGTGATGTAGATGATTTTATTGCTGCCGCTAGACAAAAAGTTGAAGAAGAAGGTGGCTGGGGACCAGCTTGCTTATGGGAAGGTGGACAATTCCAAGATTACATAACAGCAGGACCTAAAGTAGAAGCTAAAAAAGGAAAAATAGTAGTACATAAAACTGAAGCTTTTACTAATAACCCAATAGAAGGCGTTGTATTTGCAATTTTAAATGAAGCTGGAGAAGAAGTTGAAAGAATAACAACTGGTGGTGATGGTACAGCACAAACAGGAGAATTAGAAGTAGGAAATTATAAATATAAAGAAATAAGTGGCCCTGCTAATGTTATAATTAAAAGTGATGAATTTACTTGTACTGTAAATGCAGATAGTACAACAGATGTTTATGTTACAAATGAATCATCAAGTTATATAAAAATTAAGAAAATAGATGAATATGGAGATTTTGTACCTGGAGTTAAATTTAAAATTTTTGCTTCAGATCAAACAACTCTTGTACAAGAAATAACAACTGGAAATGATGGAATAGCATCAAGTACTGAATTAGTATTAGGAAACTACTACTATCAAGAATCATATGTACCAGATGATGATATAAAAATGGATACTGAAATGCATCCAGTTACTTTGGATAAAAGAGGAGATACTGAACCTATTAGCATGTATAACTACTACAAAAGAGGAGACATGAAATTAATAAAAGAAGATGAATGGGGACAGAGAATTGAAGGAGCAAAATTCCATATAACAGGTGGACCAGATAAAGAACCAGTAGATAAAATTCTTATAACAGATGCAAATGGCGAAGCTTCACTTAAGGGTATAAGAACTGGGGATTATCAAATTGTTGAAACAGAAGTACCTCCTACATTAATTTTAAATAATAGTACAATTAATATTAAGGTAGAAGCAGAAACAGAAGTATCATATACAGTTAAAAATGATTATGAAAGAGGACAATTAGGAATTCAGAAAAAAGATGTTTTTGCTGATGAAGGCAAAAGAAACTATGGTGATGGAAACTACAAAGATATAGTTGTAGAATTACGTGCTGCAGAAAATATTTCTGAGGGTAAAACTCAAGTTTTAAAAGAAAATGAAGTTGTTGCAAAAAGAACATTTAAAGCTGATGGAACAACTGAAGTAGTAAAAGAATTTACAAGAGAAGATGGAGTATATTTTGATGGTCTTCCACTTGGTAATTATTATTGGATAGAAGTTGAAACAAATGATCCTTATTTAGCTCCAATCGATGCAGATGTTGTTGAAGCTCAACAAGAACAATATCCATTAAATATAACTTATGTAGACATGTATACAGAATATGTTTCTGTTAAACAAGCAGTAATGTATGACCAAGAAGTAATGGGAAAAGTTGTTGTATTTAAACAAGATGAATTAAATGGTAATGATCCAGATGATACAACACATTCTGGTACAAATCCAGCAGCAGGAGCAGTTCTTAGACTTACATTAAAATCTAATTATAATGCTCAAACACAAGAACCAATTGACCCGACTCATGACACATATACTGCTATAGTTGATGAAAATGGTAGAGCAGAATTTATTAATCCAGAATTTGAAAGCCTAAATATGGGTGGAAGAGGAATGGATCCAGAGTATACTATACCTTATGGAAATTACGTATTATCTGAAGATAAAACAAGTACAGTTGGTGGAGTATTCTATTATGGAATTCAAGATGCAACAGTTCCAGTAGAAACAAATCATATGTTAACACAACCAATTGTATCAGATGAACCAATACCAGTATTCTTAGATGTAAGAAAAATAGATGCAGATATTGATGATATTAATGGAGCAGAAAAAGAAAGAGTTGAACTTGCAGGAGCTAAATTTAGAATTTGGGATTGCAATGCCAACGATGGTAACGGTGATTGGTTGAGACTTGAATCAAGTGATGGTTCTGCAAATATAGTTGAAGAATTCGTTACTAATGAAGAAGGACATTTTATAACTCCTAAAAAAATATATTCAGGAGATTATATACTATATGAAATAGATGCACCTAAAGGATATTACTTAAATGAAAAATTTAGATTACCTGAAGGGGTAAAATGTGAAAATGGTGAAATTACTGGAGATACTGAAAAATTAGGAGATCCAACATATGGAGGTGTCAAATTTACAATAAGTAATACATCTGTTTATGTTGGTGATGCAGAATCTTATCCAGATATTGGAAAAAAACTAGATTATGATTATATTAAAGACCATTTAACATTTGTATACTTAGTAGAAGACTATACAACAAGAGGAAATATAGACTTATATAAAGAAGGTGAAATATTTAGCGATATTAAAGAAAATCCAAAAGGAAAAGATTATTCTGAAGATGGATATGATGAAATAAATCCAGAATATACACCAGAATATCAATATAGAGGTCTTGCAGGATGTACATTTGAAGTTTCACCTGTAGAAGATGTTTTGACAGCAGATGGAAGATTAAAAGAAGCTGCTGGAACAAAACATTATATTGTTACAGGCGAAGATGGACATGGAATTTGTAGAAAAAATAGAGGAACAGGAGAAGAAGATAAATTATTCTGTAATCCAGATGGTTCTTTATATAATGTACATGAAATAGATTGTCCAGCAGGATATGAGCCTTGTGAAGACTTTACAGTTCTTGTAAAACCAGGGGATCAATATACTGAAGTAAATATCGAAAATGCAGAAGCAAAAGATAAATATATACCTATTAAAGTAAAACTAAACAAAATATTTGAAAAAGAAAATGTAGATGGAGCAATATTTAGTAATTTAACTGATGAAAATGAAAAAGCAGTTGCAATATTTGGTGTTTATTCTGAACAAGATTTAAAAGCAACAAATAATAAAGAAATACCTGCATATACTTTAATTCAAACAATAAGAGTTGTTGATGGAGAAGGATTTGTAGATACATATAAATTACCAGATGGAAATTATTACCTAGAAGAATTATATACAACTGAACCTTATACTATTATAGATGAAGAAACAGGTTTCCCTCATAGATATGAATTTACAGTTGTTCATGAAAAAGCAAAATATGAAGAACAAGAAGTTGAAGTTGAAGCTGTAAATACACCTGTAACAGGAGACTTATATGTTGTAAAAGTATCAGATACTGGAGTTATGGAAAAAGCAGGAATAACAGTTAAAGGACAAGATGAAACAATAAAGAGTGTTAAAGAATTTATTGAAGAATACAATAATGTAATACAATTACAAATAGCTAATGGTGAAGTTGATTTAAGTCACGCTATAAGCCAAACAGTAGATGATTTTAAAATTAAAAATGATCTTTCATTACTTACACCAGCTGAATATGGGGTATACACAGATGAGACTTGTAAAGAACCATTAAGATATTCAGTAGATGGTGGACATACATATCAAAATGCTAAATTAATACCAGATACAAATGGAGAAGGTTACTATACTGGTTCGTACTCTTTAAGAGGTTTACCAGCTGGAAAAGTATACTATGTGAAAGAATTAGTTGCACCATTATATTCAGATAGTACTGGAACACCTCATACATACGAGATAGAGAGTGATCCAATTTCTATAGCTGTAGAGGATAATGGTTTTGATGAAATAAGCCCAGAAAATATTATATTTAGAGTATTGTCTGATGCAGCAATAATTTCACGAGTAGATAAGAGAGATATGTTTACAGGAAAAGGTGTACCAAATTGTCGCTTCACAGTTTCAGATGAAGATGGTAATGAACTAATACATTATGTAACACTAGAAGATGGAACTTCATGGATACCAAATGATATTTTTGAAGATGGAAAATATTACTATTTCACAGAATTAGAAGCAGTAGGATTCCCATATTATGATGGAGATACATTATATGAATTAAATACAGAACCACATAAATTTAGAGCAGAATATGATGAAGAAACAGGTAAATGGAAATTCTATGGAAGAAATCAAGATGAATATGGAAATGAATATGGTGAAGAAGTAGAAAATCCAGTAATACATAACTTTAGACCAAGAACAGATATAGAATTACAAAAACTAGATATGATGGATTCAACACCAGTTCCAAATTGTAAATTTAGACTAGAAAGTAAAGAAACAGGCTTTGTAGTGGAAGGTGTAACAGATGAAAACGGTATATACCTATTTAAAAATGTACCTTATGGAGAATATACATATACAGAATTAGAGGCACCAGAGGAATATATGATAGATACAACACCACATGATTTCGTACATGATAGTCATGGAACAAAAATAGTTGTTTATGACCAAAAAATACCAACAGGAGATATTGCTGTAATGGCAATAGTAGGTATTGCACTAGTAAGTGTAATAGGAATAGTTTTCTTAGTAGTAAAAAGGAAAGCAAGTTCTAAATAAAAATTGAGTAAAAAGAAACTCAAAAAATAGTAGAAGAAGGATTTAGAAATAAGTCCTTCTTTTTTCTTTCCAAATAAGACTATATAAATAAATTTTAAATTAGATTAAATGTTATGTTTTGGTGAAATTTTTATAATTTATTTTTTTGTCAAAAAAATGTAATAAAATGGAAATAATAAGTTTGAAATTTAGAAATTTCTTATGTGCCATATAAAATATTTTACTAAAATGTTATAAAATAAAAATAGGAGTAGATATAATAAAGGGGGAAAGGTATTATGAGAAAGCGAATTAGTCTACGAATAGCGCTTGTACTAGTTGTTTTTTTATTAATAACTGGAATAGTCTATGTAAAAGCAGATGATAATGTAACAGACTATCCAACAGATAATGAAACAATGGTCATAAGTGATGGCTTTATAACAAAAGTGGGTTATGTAAATGACTCTAATATTTTAAAGACAGAAGAATATATTAGTCAAAACATAAATAAGGAATATGCAGATAATACACAATTAAAACCAGTAGATGTTATTTATGTTTCTCATACATTAGCTGATGGAACAAAAATGCCAGAAGAGAAGACATTACAAGCAATGTATGATGCTGGTGGAGATGCATATTTAGTTACAAATGGATACTATATGTTTGTGTATGAAACAGATGAAAATAGTGACTATTATGTAGCGCTAATAAATACAATGCGTGATACAAAATCTGCACATGTTACAGAAGTTGAATTCGCATACACAAATAATAATGGTGAAGTAATAAGCGATGCAATCTATGATGAAAATACTGGACTTGCATATATACCTAAGAAATATAAAGAAGAAAATAAAAATGGAATAGGTGTAGGTAATGTTCAAGCTCAATTATTACAAGTTTGCGATAATGCAACACCAGAAATTGCTATAAAAACTATAGTTAATGTAGCAGACAATATTAGTGGTAATGTTGCAAATACAGGTATAGTAAATGTAGAACTTTTCAAAACAGAAAACGTTATTAAACTAGCCTTAGATACAGAAGCTAAAAATAATATTAAAGAAGAATATATAGTTGTTAAAGTAAATGGAAGTGAAACAAGAGCTTTCAGATATGATGAAGAAACAGGAGATTTAATAATAAGTATTGCTCCTACAAGTATTGATACTTTAGAAATTGAAATAAACAAAGATTATGAACAAGAAAATATAGAAAAAGAAAGAAATGAAATTAAACAAAAAAATGCTGAGTCAGGTATTATGACTATGGGACTTGGAGACAGCATGGATTTTACAACAGATGTTTCTAAGGGTGGTCAAATATTAACTTGGGAATTAACAGATGTACCAACAGTAGGTGCATATGCTACTATTGATTCTAATGAATTTAAAGTTCATTATAATGCTACTGCAGGTGGTGGTAACTACGATTGTAGTATTTATGGCTGGAATGATGATACCAACCTAGCTACAATGATGCAAAGTATTGATACAGGTAGTCCTTTACCTTCGGCTGCATTACAACGAATGACTACTTTAATGCAATGGTGGATAGATACATTGGGTGGTCCTGTTTGGACAACAGATAACTATGGAGTAACTTATGCTATGCCACAAGGATTTACTTTATTGGCAAGATGTGTACATGTTGGCACTTCATTACCAGATTTGGGTAGTTCTGTTGCAGATGCAAATATTGCAAAAATGAGAGTTCTTGATGTTTCTGAAGATGGAACTTCTATGGTTATCGGTATGATTACACCAAAATCACACACTCAATCTGGAGGTGGTATATACAAAATATCTATTAAAGTACCAGTGAAGAAAGGTGAATTAGTAGTAGGTAAAAAAGAAAAAGATGATGGATTAGGATTCCATGATTTAATTGGTGGTGCAACATTCCACATCACTGGACCTGATGGCTTTAATGAAACTTGGACATCAGTTGCAGGAGAAACAAAGACATATACAGACCTTACACCAGGTACTTATAGAATTGAAGAAACAGATTGTCCAACTGGAATGTATATTGGAACTCAAGTAGTAGAAGTAAATGTTGATGCTGGAGGAAGAGCAGAGGCAATACTTGAAAACCAATATCAAAGAGGTAGTGTAACTTTAACAAAATATAATGAAGATAATAAAGCAGATCCAGACCAATATGTTACACTTGCAGGGGCAGAGTATGAGCTTCATGCAGCAGAAACAATAAAAGAAGGAAATCACGTAAGATATGAAGCTGGACAACTTGTTAAAGGTGGAATAGTAACAAATGCTGATGGTACAACAGAGGTTATAGATAATTTACCAGTAGGTAGTTATTACTATGTTGAAACAAAAGCGTCAGAAGGATTTGCATTAAGTACAGAAAGAGTTAATGCTAGAGTAAATGCAAATGCTAAAACAGAAGCAAGAGCAACAAATGATAGTGTACGTGCTCCAGAAGGAGAAATTCATGTAGACTTAGTAATTACAAAAAGATTAGGGGCAACAGATTATGACCCAGAAATAAATCTTGCAGGAGTTAAATTTAAAGTAACTTTAATGAAGAAAGATGGAAGTTTATCTACAGATCCTTCACAAATATACTATAGCACAGTTACAGGTAGTGATGGAAAGGCTTATGTAAATGATATTCCATATGGTAAATATCATGTAGAAGAAATAGAATGGCCACCAGAAGCTTTAAAAGGTGCAGATTTCGATATTGACTTTACTAAAGAAAGTGGAGCATATGATGGAAAAGTATATGATGAGTTTGTTGTAGTTAATACATCAGTTAGTATGAGAATTGCTGTTACAAAAGAAATTCTTTTACATGATGGAGAAGCAACAGATGCACACGTAGATGGAGCATACTTTACAGTATATAAAGATGCACAAGGTACACAACCATATGTAGATAAAAATGGTAGAACTGTAGTAATTGGACCAACAGATGAAAATGGATATGCAATCTCTGGTACAATGAGAACAGGAGTATATTATTTAAAAGAAACAACATTCCCAGTAGGAATTGACCCAGATGCAGTAATTCCTGGAGAAAATGTAACTTATAGAAATAAGGTATATACAGTAACAGGAGATAATACAACACAAGAAGTAGAAACTGTAACTATACCAATAACAATTCAAAATGAACCAAATAGAAATGATATAGAGATAATAAAAGAACTTGAAAAAACATCAAATACATCACAATTCCCACTAGATGGATGTGAATTTACAGCAACATTAATATCTAGTAAAGGAACAGATTATGAATTTTCAAGAAAATGTACAGCAGAGACAACAAGAGATACAGGATATTGTATAATAGAAGATTTACCTTATGGTACATACGAAATAGAAGAAACAAAAGTATCACCAATATCATTAAAATGTTCTAATTTTACAGTATTTGTATCAGAAGATAGAAAAGTAAAAACAGTACCTTATGAACCAAAAGATGGTACATTTAAAGAACAATATGAATGTGTATATGAAAATCAACATCAATGGTTAGATGAAGATGATAAACTAGTAGATATATCTAAAAAAATGAAAATCAAAATAAGAAAAACAGATATAGACAGAACAACTGAAGCAGTAGATTATACACAAGGTGATGCACATTTAGAAGGAGCTATCTATCAAATATATAGATATGACCCAGAAACAGATGATTACACAGAATATGTTTATGATATAACAATAGACCATAAAGATAGTGAAGGTTATTGGTGCGCAGAATCAGATTGGTTACTAGTTGGTAAATACTGTGTAAAAGAAAAAATTAAAAGTTCAGAAATGGTAGATGGAAAACAAGTAAATTACTCTTATGCAGAGGGATACTTAGTAGACCCAAATACATATTATTATGAACAAAAACCAGATGAGCAACTTGGAGAAACATCATATCATGTAGATGAATCTAAAGAGGAAGTTGCAAGAGGAACATTAAAAGCAATTAAATATAATAATGTACCTTATGAAACTGAAGACTCACCAGCAAAAGGAGCAATATTAAGATTAACATTAGATTCAAATCCAGATATATATTATGATGTAACAATAAATGAATATGGATATGGAGAATTTATTGATACAAATGATGAACTTCATTCAACATCAATAAAAACAAATTATGGATATAAATACTATCCATACACAATACCTTATGGAAAATATACAGTAAAAGAGATAAAAGAAAGTGATACAGGAGTACACTTATACATACAAACAGAAGATGTAGAAGTTGCAAAAGTAGATGGAGAAAAAGTTGCAAGACAAGGTGAAATTGAGTATAGAATAGAAGCAGATGAACCAATTCCATTCTTATTCAATATAATTAAAAAGGACAAAGATACAGGAAATGTAGTTCAATTAAAAGGAGCAAAATTTAAAATTTGGGATTGCACAAACAATTGCTTTATAGAACAAAAACTACATGATGGTTCACACGAAGATATCTATACATTTGAAGTAAATGATAAAGGATATTTATATACACCAGATGAGTTATATCCAGGAGATTATATAATATATGAAACACAATCACCACAAGGATATTACTTAGAGGATAGTTATAGATTACCAGAAAAAGAAGAAGATTATGGAAAAGTTGGTGGAAAGAGAGTAACAGTAAGAAAAGATACATTACAAATTCCAGAAGATATGGAATATCCAGAAGGTGGAACATACTTAGGTCAATTTATCTATAAAGTAGAAATAGAAGATAGACCATTAAAAGGTGTAATTGAATTATACAAAAAAGGTGAAATGTTTACACAAATAAAAGATACAGAGTATGATGTAAACGGAGAGAAATTTAATGGAAAATATCCTCTATATTCAGAAGAAGGACTAAATGATGTTACATTTAAAATAACAGCTGTAAATGATATTTACAGTCCAGATAAAACTACAAAATATAGAGATAAAGGATGGAGCACAACAATGACAACAGGTGCAAATGGAGCAGAAGATGGTGTTGCAATATCTGAAGAACTATATAATGGTGAATATTTAGTAGAAGAAATAGATACACCAAAAGGATATTTACCTTGTGATCCATTTAATGTTGTAATAGATAACCAAAATCCATTAGAAAGGGTAAAAATAGAAAATAAAGAAGCAGGAAATATATATTTACCAATTAAAGTTAGAATAGATAAAGAATTTGAAAGAGAAAAAGAAGATGGCGTACTTTATAACATTTTAGATTCAAAAGAAGAAAAAGCATTTGCTATTTTTGGTATATATAATGCTGAAGAATTAACTGCAGTAAATGGACAAGTAATACCAGAAGGAACATTAATTCAAACTCTAAAAGTAGTAGAGGGAGAAGGATATGTAGAAACATGTAAATTACCAGATGGAGAGTACTTCTTAGAAGAATTATACACAAGTTCACCATTTACAATAATAGATAAAGAAACAGATGCACCTCATAGATACGACTTTACTGTTGTTCATAAAAAAGGTGAATTTACAGAACAAGAAGTAAAATACGAATTAACTAACACATATCCAACAGGCGACTTATATGTTGTAAAAGTATCAGATACAGGAGTTGAACAAGCAGCAGGTATAACACTTAGAGGTAATGATGACACAAGAGAAAGAATTAAAGAATTTGTAGATGAATATACTAATACAGCACAACTTCAAATAGCAAATGGAGAAATGGATTTAGGATATGCTATAAATAAAACAGTAGAAGACTTCAAAGTTAATAATGAATTTGTTCTTTCATCACCAGCAGAGTATGTTGTATATACTGATGCTGACTGTACACAAAAATTAAGAGTTTCAAGAGATGGCGGAACTACTTATGAAGATGTAAAATTAATACCAAATAGAAATGAAGATGGTTACTACAATGGTTCATATTCACTAACAGGATTACCAGTTGGACAATATTATGTAAAAGAAACAGAAGGACCTGTATATGTTGATGAAGATGGAGTACCACATAAATATGAAGTAGAAGAAGAACCAATTCTAGTAGAAGTAATGGGGGATGGACAAGAAGCATTAAATGGAAATAACATAATATTTAGAGTATTTACAGATGAATCACAAAAATCTCAAATAGATAAAAGAGATATGTTTACAGGAAAAGGTATACCAAATTGTCATTTCACAATAACAGATGAAGATGATAATGAGTTATTAGATTTTGTAACATTTGGTGATGGAACTGCAGAAATACCAACAGATATTTTTGAAGATGGAAAATATTATTATTTCACAGAATTGGAAGCACCAGGATTCCCATATTATGATGGAGATACACTATATGAATTAAATACAGAGCCACATAAATTTAGAGTAGAATATGAAGAAGAAACAGATAGTTGGAAATTCTTTGGAAAAAATCAAGATGAATATGGAAATGAATATGGTGAAGAAGTAGAAAAACCAGTAATATATAACTTTAGACCAAGAACAGATATTGAGTTACAAAAATTAGATATGATGGATTCAACACCAGTTCCAAATTGTAAATTTAGACTAGAAAGTAAAGAGAGAGATTGGGTTGTAGAAGGTGTAACAGATGAAAATGGTATATATGTATTTAAAGATGTACCTTATGGAGAATATACATATACAGAATTAGAAGCTCCAGAAGAATATTTAATAGATACAACACCACACGACTTTACACATGATAGTCATGGAACAAAGATAGTAGTTTATGATGAAAGAGCAATAGATGTAGATACAGGAGATATTGCAGTTATTGCAATAGTATGTATTGCATTAGTAAGTATTGCTGGAATAGTTTTCTTAGTAATAAGAAAAAAGAAAGCAAATTCTAAAAAATAAACAATAAATACAAATAAACTCAAAAGGTAATTCCTTTTGGGTTTATTTTTTGTCTTGAATTTGATATAATATCACTGGAGGAAATCATGGATAAAATAGCAATAATTTCAGATGTACATGGAAATATAACAGCGCTTAATGAAGTGTTTAAGGATATAGAAAGTAGAGGAATAACTAAAATATATTGTTTGGGAGATATGGTAATAAAATGTTCTGCTCCTGAAAAATGTGTTGAAAAAATATTAGATAAGTGTGAAGTAGTAGTTAGAGGAAATTGTGAAGAAAGAGTTGTACTTAGTCCAAGAATTGAAGAACATTTTTGGAACCAAAATAGACTTTCAGATGAACAAAAAGAAAAGATAAAGAATTTACCACTTTATTATGATTTTTATATGAGTGGACTAAAAATTAGATTAATGCATGCAAGTCCAAATTCAGTTTTTGAAAAGTCACATTATTGGAATTTTGATGGGGAATTTGAAAACAGAATGGTGGAAATGTTTAAAAATTCTGAGTATTTAGATAATCTTGAAACAGAAGAACCAAATGTAGTAATTTTTGGACATATTCATAGACCAATGCTACTTAAAATTAAGGATAAAACTTTAATTAATCCTGGTGCTGTATCAAATACTAGTGATATGATAACTAAAAATGGAAAGAGCTATACTTTTGGCTCATATTTAATAATAGAAGGTGAATTAAATTCAAAGAAATTAAGTCAAATATCATATAAAATTGTTAAATTTACCTACGACTTTTTACATGAGGCAGAAAATATCAAAAAGACAGATATGCCAAGTAAACAAGAAGCAGCTTTAGAGCTTGAAACAGGTAAATATTTTAATAGGTCAACTATTTATCATAAGAAAGGATAATTTTAAATGGATAAAATAGCAATTATAAGTGATATTCATGGATGTTTAGTATCATTAGAAACAGTAATGAAAGATATTGAAAAAAGAGGAATAAATAAAATATTTTGTCTTGGAGATTTAGTTGCTAAGGGTTCAATGCCTAAAGAAGCAATTGAAGTTATAAAAGAAAAATGTGAAGTTGTTCTAAAAGGAAATTGTGATGATGTGGTAAGTCAAAGATGTGTTACTCAAGAGCATTTTTGGAATCGAGAAAAAATAGGAGAAAAAAATGTAAAATACTTAATTTCATTACCAATGACACATGAATTTTACATTAGTGGTCAAAAAGTAATACTAATGCATACAAGTCCCAAATCTTTATACGACTACATAAATTTATATAACATAGATAATACTCTTGAGAACCAAATGGATAGATTATTTGAAGAAAATGGAGCAGATATTGCAATTTTTGGTCATGTTCATAGATTTTTTATGTGCAGAAAAGGTGAGAAATCAGTAATATCTGATGGCTGTGTTTCAAATGGCTGCGATATAGTAAAAAATGAAGAAGAACAAGTACAATATGCTTCGTATTTAATTCTTGAAGGAAAATATGGGGAAAAAGAGAACATTTTACCTATTTCATTTGAATTTGTAAAA
This sequence comes from uncultured Clostridia bacterium, assembly GCA_947631415.1. GTDB lineage: Bacteria > Bacillota > Clostridia > TANB77 > CAG-465 > CAG-465. The sequence continues at coordinate 5,405 of CANRLG010000028.1, read as the reverse complement.
ATTCCTTATGATTATAGAAAAGAAATAAGTAATTTAGAAAAAAGTGATATGCCAAATAAAGATATGGCAATTAAAGAACTTAAAAGTGGAAAATATGTAGCAAGGTAGGAAAAAATGATAGATGAAGTAAAAAAATATGAAATAATTACAAATACATCAACTAGACTAATAATAGGAAAAACTATAGTTTTTACAATAATTTTTTGTATAAGTGTGTATCTTAATTTAATACTAAATATAAATAAAGTATGGGCTTTTTGTGGGTTATTTTTAATTTTAACATTGTATATCTCTTGTATTATATTACATATTACTTCATTATTTAGAGTTGGAACTTTTAATGAAAGCAATATTAAGAAGAAAAATAATCATAAATCTAATTTAATTTTATCAGCAAATATTATCTTTTTAATATGCATATCTTTAAATTTAGTTTATATGTTATTGTCTGTAATATTATTTGCTTAGAGTAAATATAAGGTAATTTAGTTGACAAAAAAATATAACTATTGTATAATTAATATAGTTTTGAAAGGAGTAGAATAATATGAAAATACAAAGTAATTCAAATATTCATACACATCATCATATCTATTCTATGTCTGCGTCTTAAAAAAAGAAAATGACTCAGGCATAGTTTGTTATGCCTGATGTGTGATAGAAATTTACACGTAAGGCACAAACTTACGTGTTTTTTTAATTGTTTTTTTCGAATAAAAAATAATATGTTAAAGGAGAGATTAAAATGGAAGAAATTAAAAGAGTAGAACCAAGAACACTTAGTGGATTTATGGAATTATTACCACAAGATCAAATAAAATTTAATGAAATTATGAATGTAATAAGACAAACTTATGAATTATATGGATTTTTGCCTCAAGAAACACCAATAATTGAGGCCTCAGAAGTATTACTTGCAAAAGCTGGTGGAGAAACAGAAAAACAAATATATTCTTTTACCAAAGGAGATACAGACTTATCTTTACGTTTTGATTTAACTGTACCACTAGCTAAATATGTTGCAAAAAACTATAATGAATTAACATTTCCATATAGAAGATATCAAATAGGTAAAGTATTTAGGGGTGAGAGAGCTCAAAAAGGTAGATACAGAGAGTTTTATCAATGCGATATAGATATTATAGGGGATGATAAACTAAGCATTATAAATGACGCTGAAATTCCTAGTATAATATATACTATATTTAAAAAATTAAATTTTGGAAAATTTGTAATTAAGATTAATAATAGAAAAATCTTAAATGGACTTTTTGATGAACTTGAAATATCAGATAAGATGAAAGAAATATTAATTATAATAGATAAACTTGAAAAAATCGGAATGGATGCTGTAAAAGAAGAATTAGTTAAAATTGGAGTAGCAGAAGATAAAATACAAAAAATAGAGAATTTCTTTAATATTACTGGTACAACAGATGAAAAAATAGAAAAATTAAGAAAACTTAATTTTAGTAGTCAAATATTCAATGAAGGATTAGCTGAACTTGAAGAAGTAATCAAATATGTTAGACTATTTAAAGTTGAAGAAGATTATTTTAAAATAGATTTAACTATTGCAAGAGGTCTAGACTATTATACTGGAACAGTATATGAAACAAATCTAGTTGGCTATGAATCAATAGGAAGTGTATGTTCTGGTGGAAGATATGAAAATCTTGCAGAATATTATACAAAGAAAAAATTACCAGGTGTTGGAATATCTATAGGACTAACACGTTTATTCTACAATTTAAAAGAACTTGGGCTTCTTAGTGAAAATACTGCAAAATCTATTTCAAAAGTAGATATAGTAACTATGGGAGTTGGTTTAGAAAATGCAGTAGAAATATCTAATAGTTTAAGAGAAAATGGAATTAAAGCAGAAATATATAAAGAAGATACAAAAATAAAGAATAAATTTAGTTATGCAAATAATCTTGAAATACCATACATGATAATAATTGGAGAAGATGAACTTGCACAAGGTAAATATACATTAAAGAACATGACAACAGGAGAACAAGAATTAAAGAAAAAAGAAGAAATAATTGAAATTTTAAAGTAAACAATAGTACATAATATAATACAGATTATAATAAATGAATTAGAATATAGAGTTCTAATTCATTTTTTTGATGAAATTTGATATGAGTTAGTATTTTTGATTTATTTTAAAGTAAATTATATAAAGATATAAAAAAAATGTAACATTAAAAAGTAAAATTAATGGATAAAAATTAAAATATTTAAAACTTTTAAATATTTTAGTATAATATATGTATATAAAAAATTAATAAGGAGGAAGGTATATGAAAAGGTGTAAAATAATGGTTCTATGCTTCGCAATACTCAGTATTATAGGAATGCATAGTACTGTAATGGCTAAAATGACAGCTGATGCAGTTTTGGGAAATGAAAGTAGTGCAAAATATACTGTAAAAAGATATACATGGAATCCATATCATAATCAAAATGAAACTGAAACAGCTCATTCAAATAATGAATATTATTTTGAAGGTAATGAAAGAGCATATTGTATTGAGGCAGGTAATGAAATATGGAAAAATGTAGACTATAGTGAAAACAATAGCTTATTGACAGAAGACCAAAGAATAAAGATGGCATATGTAATTGGTGAGGCTTCCAATTCTGAACTTGCACAGGCAGCTCTATGGGTATTAGTGCATGAAACATTTGGTTACAATAGTAGTAGTTTTACTTGGGGAGGACAAGCAGAAGTTAGAGCTTTAGTTAATAATGCTAATAGTTATTCAGTAAGTGGAATAACTATAGCAAATATTGATGCTAGTTCATTAAATTTTACATATAATGCTGCTCAAGAAAGATTTGAATCACAAGCTTTTAATATTACAACACAATATGGAAGTTCTGTTGGAACAATTTCAGGTCAATCAGGAGCAAAATTTTTAGTAACTTCTGATGGAAGAGAACTTAGTTCGGTTGAAGTTGGAGCAGGTGCATCATTAAACGTAAAAGTTATTATACCTAAGAGTGATGTTAAAGGAAATATAAATGTAACTGTAAACGCAAGTGGTGATGGAAGTACAAATATGTATGCTCCAGCAACTATTTGGCAAGCAACAGATCAGGCAACATACTGGTGGGCTCAAAAACTAATAACTACTTCTGGAAAAGTTCCTATAAATGGTCATGGAGATAGTGTTTCAGGATCATATAATCCAACAGGAAGCATTAAGGTAGTAAAGAAAGATGAACATGGTAATAAAGTGCAAGGTGCAGTTTTTACAGTATCAGGTAATGGTATAAATCAAGATATTACTACAAATGCAAATGGTGAGGCAACTTTAACAAATTTAGTTCTTGGAAATTATTCTATAACTGAAAAATATGTACCTCAAAATTTAGTATTACAAACTAATTCATTTAATGTAACAGTAGATGTTCAAAGTGAAACAACTTATACTGTTACAAACAAATATCAAAGAGGAAGTGTTACTCTAACAAAGTATGATAGTAAATTTAACTCTCAAGCAACATCAAATGAATACATTACTGTGCAGGGAGCAAAATATAGACTACGTGCAGCACAAACAATAAAAGAAGGAAATTATACTTGTTATAGTGAAAATGAAATTATACAAGACAATATATTTACCAAAGTAGATGGAACAACAGATGTAATAACAAATTTACCAGTAGGTAGATATTATTATGAGGAAGTAACAGCTTCAGAAGGATGTGTTTTAAATACAGATAAGATATATGTAGAAGTAAAAGCAGGTCAAATGGGTGTAGCAAATGCACAAAATGGTAGTGTAAGAGCATCTGAAGATGAATGGCCTTTTAATATTGAAATTACAAAAAAATTAACTGAAACAGATTATGACCCAGAAATACATCTTGCTGGGGTAAAATTTAAAGTAAGTTTAATCAAAAAAGATGGTAGTATAACAACAGATGAATCACAAATATTCTATAGTAACGTTACAGGCGAAGATGGTATGGCATATATTAATGATATACCTTATGGTAAATATCATGTAGAAGAAGTAGAATGGCCACCAGAAGCTATGAAATGTGAAGATATGGATATTAACTATACAAAAGATGGTATTGAATATAATGGTGTAGTAGGAGAAACACTTCACTATGAATTAAAAGATCCATCTTATGAAATGAAAATAGAAGTAAATAAAGAAATATTATTACATGAAGGAGAGGCAACAGATGCACATGTAGATGGAGCATACTTTACAGTATATAGAGATGCTCAAGGTACACAACCATATGTAGATAAAAATGGTAGAACTGTAGTAATTGGTCCAACAGATGAAAATGGATATGCAATTTCTGGTACAATGAGAACAGGAGTATATTATTTAAAAGAAACAACATTCCCAGAAGGAATTGACCCAGATGCAGTAATGCCAGATGAAACAGTAACATATAGAAATAAAGTATATACAGTAGCAGGAGATAATACAACTCAAAAAGAACAAACTGTAACTATACCAATAACAATTAAAAACGAACCAAATAGAAATGACATAGAAATCTTAAAAGAACTTGAAAAAACATCAAATACATCACAATTCCCACTAGATGGATGTGAATTTACAGCAACATTAATATCTAGTAAAGGAACAGATTATGAATTTTCAAGAAAATGTACAGCAGAGACAACAAGAGATACAGGATATTGTATAATAGAAGATTTACCTTATGGTACATACGAAATAGAAGAAACAAAAGTATCACCAATATCATTAAAATGTTCTAATTTTACAGTATTTGTATCAGAAGATAGAAAAGTAAAAACAGTACCTTATGAACCAAAAGATGGTACATTTAAAGAACAATATGAATGTGTATATGAAAATCAACATCAATGGTTAGATGAAGATGATAAACTAGTAGATATATCTAAAAAAATGAAAATCAAAATAAGAAAAACAGATATAGACAGAACAACTGAAGCAGTAGATTATACACAAGGTGATGCACATTTAGAAGGAGCTATCTATCAAATATATAGATATGACCCAGAAACAGATGATTACACAGAATATGTTTATGATATAACAGTAAATCATAAAGATAGTGAAGGTTATTGGTGTGCAGAATCAGACTGGTTACTAGTTGGAAAATATTGTGTAAAAGAAAAAATTAAAAGTTCAGAAATGGTAGATGGAAAACAAGTAAATTACTCTTATGCTGAGGGATATTTAGTAGATCCAAATACATATTATTATGAGCAAAAACCAGATGAACAACTTGAAGAAACATCTTATCATGTAGATGAATCTAAAGAAGAAGTTGCAAGGGGAATACTAAAAGTAATAAAATACAATGATATACCTTATCAGACTGAAGATTCACCAGCAAAAGGAGCTATATTAAGATTAACATTAGATTCAAATCCA
>CANRLG010000027.1 GCA_947631415.1 uncultured Clostridia bacterium | reverse complement strand
TAAAATATTATGAAAAAATGGATGAAAAAATAATTTCATCCATTTTTACTAAAGACTTTTTTTACAGCCCCATTTTTATTTTATTGAAAATAAAATTTTTATGTGATATAACTAAATTTAGGTGTGGAAGATATTATGGATAAGCTACTAGAAAGATTAATATGTGGAGATATGAATGCATTTAATGAAATGGTGGAATATTATAATAAAACACTATTTTATATTGCATTAGCAAGAACTAATGATGAGGTTATTTCAAGAGAAGCTGTACAAGATACATTCATTTGTTTATATCTGCATATAAAGAAATTGAAAAATGTAAAGAACTTTAATTCTTGGATTATAAAAATATTAATAAATAATTGCAAGAAAAAATATAAAAAGAGAAATATTGTAGAAGTATCATATGATTCTTTGGATAATGAATACTTTAGTCATGATGAATATGATTTTGAGAATATAGTTAATGATATAGATTTCTTTGAATTAATAAATATTCTTAATGAAGATGATAGAACTATAATGGCTCTTTATTATAAAGATAATTATAGTACAAAAGAGATATCTGAGATATTAGGCATGAACGAAAATACAATAAGAACTAGAATGAGGAGAGCAAGAGAAATTATTAAAAAGAATGTAGATGGTGGTGATAAAGATGGAAGAAAAGGACATAGATAAATTACTTAGAGAAAAAGCAAATAGCATTGATGATAATAAATATAATTATAAAGTAAATGTCGATGAAATAAAATTGAAAGCAAACTCAAAAAGAAAAGGAATTGTATTAAAAATATCTGTTATATCCACCTTAACCGCGTGTATCATAGCATTTATGGTATTTACTATTTCTAAAAAATTTTTGTTTTCAAATAATAAAGTTGTAATTCAAGGAAATAATGAAATAAGTGAAAAATTTAGAAATGAGGATATAATAGATACAGTAGTATACGATAAACATGAAAAAATTTTTACTGATGAATTTCCTGCATTTATTGGAATTATAAAAGTAAAACAAGTTGAACAAAAAGGAATTGTTGATGATATTCCGATAACTATTGTAAAATCAAGTATTATAGATAGTCTATATATTAATGAAAAATACAAAAATAATATACAAGATACTCTTGATTTTTATATTTTAAGTTGTGTGTATGAAATTGAAAATATCCCTGATAACATTAACCAATTTGTAACTTCTGATTATGGAGTAGATAAAAAAGATAAATATTTAAAGGTAGTGCAAAATGATTTGTTAAAAGATATTGCATATCCTGAAATTGAAAAAGAATATATTGTTACTTTATCTGTAGAAGATGAAAAGTATCACATAAATAATATATCAAAATATAAATTCTACGAGTATGATGAAAACACTAAAAAGGTCAAAATAGGGAATGAATGGCAAGATATAGACAATAAGTATGTAGTTTGGTAAATTTAAAAAGAAGGTCGTCACTTCAATTTACCCAAGTATAAAAATTGCATTAATTGTTATACTAATTTTGGGTGATTAAAATGGATTTATCAGATGCAATAAGAGTAAGAATATATAATTTGCTTAAAGAACACAATGTAAATATTTGGTATATGTGTAAGAAATCTGGAATACCTTGTTCAACAATTACTACATTTCTTAATGGTAAAACTAAATTGTTAAAGGTAGATAATATACTACATATTTGTGAAGCTTTTGGTATTACTCTAAGTGAGTTCTTTGCAGATGAAGTATTTACGGATACTTATTATGATTAATTAAATTACTGTTTTGTAAAATTCAGTAATTTTTTTCAATTTATTGAAACATTTTTCACTTTTTTATGACTCTTATTTATGTAATTTAGATTAATGGGAGTGAAAAAAAGAAAATGAAAAAAGTTTTAGTTATAAGTAATGAATTTAGTTTTTGCAAAGAAATTAATAACAACATGGTAGAGGGGTGTAGGTTAACGAATATTAGTGATAGTTTTGAAGAAGGTGTTACTAATATAATTAATCTTCAACCCGATATAATTGTACTTGAATTAGAAGTTCAGTATTATAAAATATTATTCATGATGAGTCAAATAGAAAAACTAAAATTATATAATCCAACAGTTATAATTATTAGCGATTTAGACCTATGTTATATAACAGAAAAATATTCTAACTGTGTTGTAGTAACAAGAATGAAAAGACTACATTTATTGTTATTTAGAATATTTAAGTGTATTGAAGAAAATGTACCAGATAATGTCATAGAAAATAGAATATTAGAGGAAATGCATAAATTAGGTTTTGAAATGAAGAATAAGGGAGATTACTTAATTTTAAAAACTTTGAAGTATATTAAAACTCATAACAATATTGGAACAAATTTAGAAAAAGATGTATATCCTAATATATCTAAAGTATTAAATACAGAAGAAAGAAAAATTAAATGGAATATTAATTATTCTATTAATTCTTTGTATGAGGCAAAACCATATCAAGTATGTAATTATTTGCATATTGATGTAAATGAAAAGCCAACAACAAAATATGTTATTCTTTCTATAGTAAATAATATTTAATTTTCTATTTTTTTATATCTTTTTCAACTTTACTTGGAATAATATTTATTTATGGTAAAATTAATATGTAACTTTCATGAGAGTTATAATTGAAAAACTTCATAATGTAGATGAAACATTTTTAAGTTCTCTATAGTGTAGAGTAAATATGTCTAAGTTATTCAAATTAATGATAAAAAATATAGTTAATCGTTTCATTTACATTAAATCTAATATAAATAAACACAAGCATTTGTTTTTCAATTATTATAACTATATTCTTTATTATTAATTTAGTCAGCTAAGAGCAGTAGCTGACTTTTTTGTTTAATGTTAAGAAAAAAAGTATTGAATATTTTTTTATGAATTAATATAATAAGTGTATATGGATTATAGAGGTTGTATTATGAAAACAGATAAGGTTGAAGCAAATGCTATAATTGTAATTAGTGCTCTGCGTAATATTATAGACCAGTTTTTGGGATCTTTTTTAACAGCATATTTTATACAAACTTCAAAAGATAGCCTTTCAAATTTATCAATATATAATATTTTTTCATATATTATTTTACTTGTATTTAGTGTTATAATTTCAAGTTTTATAGAGCGAAAATTTAGAATTGGTATGTTCAGACTGGGTGTTATTTTGAATTTTGGTTATATTTTAGCCATAGTTTTATTAAATGAAAAAATAGTAAATTATCTATGGTTGATAGCAATTCTTAATGGAATTAGTTCAACAGCATATTGGATGCCGTATAACTTATTTACTGTTACGAAAATTAGTAATTGTGACAGAACAAGATTTAATATTACTTTAAAAATTGTATCTCAACTGATAGGAATAGTTTGTCCTATTGTTTTAGGTACTATAATTACAGCTACAAACTATGTGCTATCATCTATAATAATTTTAGCAGTTTCTTTTATACAAATAATACTTACATTTTTATTAAAGCCAGATGTATATAATAAAGATGATGATTTTAATCCGATAAAGGCATATAAGAAATTCAGAGCAAATAAACAAACATTAAGAAGTTTTAACTCACAATTTTTACTTGGAATGACAATAAATAGTAGTGCACTTGAAGTATTACTTGTTGCGCTAGTATATAATCAATTTAAGAGTAATTTAACTTTAGGAATAATAACTTCTGCTAGTACATTTCTTAGCATTATTGCAATAAAATTATATGGAAAAATATACAAGGATAAAAGTGATAAAAAATTAATTTTAGTAATATCTACTTTACCAATGCTTTTAGTACTTGTAATGGCAATATATAAAAATTATATTTCACTTGTAATATGTTATATATTATATTCAGTTTTAATTCAGTTAATTTCACTTACCCAAAATGTTAGAGCTGAAAATATAGCAAATAGTTATATTGTGAAAAAAACAGAACAATGTGAATATAATGAAATTAGAGAAATATATCTTGATTCTGGTAGAATAATGAGTTTTGTAATATTATTGCTTGTAGCTAAAGGTGGAAGTAATTTTGTACTAAATTCTTTAATGGTAGTATTAAGTGTTTTGATATGCTCATTGGGTATCAATATAACAAGAATTAAGAAATTTGAAGTAGATGAGTTAGTTGAAGATAAAAAAGATATAATTGAATAAATATATAGACAGCAGAGATATTTCTGCTGTTTTTATATGTTTACATATAAAAAAATATATGACAAATAATAAAAATGTATTTATAAAAATAATAATATGATATAATAAAAATAGAGGTTAGATAAAATGTTAAAAAGTATTTTGATTATTACAATTTTAATAGCTATTAAAGCAATTTTTTCTGCATCTGATACAGCATTTACATATATAAATAAATCAAAAATAGCTCAGGAAAGTAAGAAGAATAAAAAAGCCAAGAAAATTAATAATATGATAAAAAATAATTCTAAATTTCTAGGGATAATTGAAATAGGAATAACATATATAGAATTATTTTCAAGTGCGTATGCTTCAGAAGCTTTTGTAAATCCACTTGTTAGTTTAATCACAGATTATACTAAATTATCTAAAGTAAGTGCAAACTTAATTGCAATATTATTTGTAGCTCTTGTCTTATCATATTTCTTACTTGTTTTTGGTGGATTAATTCCAAAGAGAATTGCAAGAAATCATCCTGAGAAAACAGCATATAGATTAATTAATATTTTGTATGTAGTATCTCTAGTAAATATTCCACTTGAAAAAATAGCTATAGCTTCTACAAATCTATTTGGAAAAATATTTGGTATTGAAGCTCATGATGAACAAGTACTAAGTGAAAAAGAAATTAAGATGATGATTAGAGAGGGAGTAGATGAGGGAATAATAACTAAGATAAATAAAGATATATTTATGAACTCTTTAAAATTTAGTGATACAAAAGCAAAAAAGGTTATGACTCCTTTTGAAAAAGTTGAATTGGTAAATGCTAAAGATGAATATAATACAGTTATTAATAAAATAAGAAAGAGTAAATATACTAGATTTCCTGTATTTGAAAATGTCAAAAGTAATGTAATTGGAGTATTAAATATAAAAGAATTATTAATAAATGAGGAAGTTCAGAATAATCTTAATGTTAAGGAGATAATGCATCAAGTATTTTTTGTTGATAGTGAGGAGCTTATATCTAATGTTTTAAAAACTATGCAACTTAATAAAATTACACTAATGGTTGTTTTAAATGCAGAAAAACAAGTTTTAGGAATTATTACTATGGAGGATATATTAGAAGAACTTGTTGGAGAAATTGTTGATGAATTTAATAAATAGAATATATTAATATTTAATTAAAAAAAGTAGATAAGACTTAAATAATCTTACCTACTTTTTGTTATTATATTCTATTTACAATGTCTATATTTTCTTGTTTTCCTATATTGCTAGGGTCTAATGTTTTTTCTTCATCTAATTTATTTCTATATTTTACTGTAAGTATTCTATTAACAGACTCGTTTATTCTTTCTTCTGAAATAGTTCCATCATTAACAAGTCTTTCTATTGTATTAATTATTTCAACAGGGTCTGCTGGCATTAAAAGACAATCTACACCTGCATTAATACTATAATTACAGATTTCTTCAAGACTATAGTTATTTGCAAGTGCTCCCATATTAATTGCATCAGTAATAACAAGACCATTGTAATTTAGTTCATTTCTTAATAAATCTGTTACTATCTCTTTAGATAGAGTAGCTGGTATATAATTACCTGTAATATTTGGTAGAGCAATATGTGCTATCATAAGGCATTGAGCTCCATTATCTATAGCTGATTTAAAAGGTAGTAATTCATTTTGGTATAACTCCTCTTTTGTTTTATTAACTACAGGAAGTTCTACATGTGAATCGGCATCTGTATCACCATGTCCTGGAAAATGTTTGAATACAGGTAAAACACCTGCTTCTTGCATACCATTAGCAAAAGGTATAGCCATTTTTTCTACTGTTTCATGGTCTGTTCCAAATGCTCTATTACCAATTACTGTATTATTTGGATTAGAGAATACATCAAGAACAGGTGCAAAGTCTAAATTAACACCAAAAGCCGCTATTTCTGTTGCAAGTATTTTTCCTACGTTATATGATAGGTCTACATCTCCAGTTTTTCCAAGTTCAAGCATTGCAGGAATAGTAATAACATTTGCGTCAGGTAGTTGCTTTATTCTTTGAACAAGCCCTCCTTCTTGATCAATACCAATAAACATTGGTATTGTAGCAGAATTTTTAATACTTTTTATATAATTTGTAGTTTCTTCATAAGTGCTTATATTATTACTAAATAGTATAAAGCCTCCAGGTTTTGACTCAGATAATAGAGTATCTAGGTCATCTAGGTATTGCGTACCATTGTAGCTTATTATTAACATTTGCCCTATTTTTTCTCTTAATGTCATGCTATTTAAAGTACCTTCAACAATTAAGGCTAGCTTTTCTTCTTCGCTAGGTTCTTTTACTTCCTCAGTTTCAATATTTTCATTATTATCTTCTATAGGAACATCTGAATTAAGTTCATGCATTATTCCAAAGAAAACGAAAGATAATATCATAACAATAATTATGATTAAAATTACAATAACAATAACTTTTTTCATATTACCTCCAAAATTATATAATTATTATAGCTTATACAATAACAGTTTGCAAACAAATACAAAAAAAACTAGACTACGAAAATAGTCTAGAAATGTTTTTATATATTTTTTAATAGTATATTGTTAATACAATTTGCAACTGCTTCACAAGAGTCAAAACAATCTTCAAATTCATCATAAAGTCTAGTAAATTTAAGGATTTCTAACACATTTTCATAATTTTCAGTGTATAGTGTTTTCATGCTGTTTTGGTACAAAGTATCTCCTTCGCTTTCTAAGTTATTCACAAGTATTATATCTTCTCTAATATTTTCAAAACTTTTCTTAGTTCCAAAATTTTGTAGTATTTTAGCTGTTGCATTACAACATTTTTCAAGTAATTCAACAAATTTAGTTGTTTCTATTGTTAAATCATCTATATTTAACATATCAATATCTATCATTATCTCATCAATATCATCTACAAGAATATCTATTTTCTCAGTTAATTCAAGAATGTCTTCTCTTTCTATTGGAGGTAAAAAATCTTCAATTAAATATTTGTAAATATCATATTGATTTCTATCGGATGAAACCTCTAAAGCATGAATTTTCATCTTGTATTCTTTAATTTTAGTTACATCAAAGTTATCTACAAGTTCTTTTAATAATTTCGAAGCCTCTAAACCATAATTAAAGCTTTTTCTAAAATTCTCATAATAATCTATTTTACTCTTTTTCATAATCTACATCCTTTCTAACTGAATAACTTCATAAATACATATGTGGATAAATAACCAAGTAGTCCACAACCTGGAAAAGTTAATATCCATGCTAAAGCCATACTCTTAACAACAGACCAGTTAACTTTGTGTATTCCTTTAGATGAACCTACTCCCATTATAGCAGTTGTTTTTACATGAGTTGTACTAACTGGCATACCAAATAAGCTAGATAAGAATAGACAAATTGCACTAGATAAATCTGCTGCAGTTCCTTGATATGATTCAAGTTTTGTCATTTTCATTCCTACTGTTTTAATTATTTTATAACCACCTATTGATGTACCTAATGTCATAACTATAGAAATTAGACATACAAGCCATATTGGAATAGTAAAGACTGTTACATCTGTTATGCCATTTGCAAGAAACACACCCATTAAGAAAATACCAATAAATTTTTGACCATCTTGTGCACCATGCATAAAAGCCATAGCCATTCCACTAAATATTTGACTTTTCTTAAAGAATGGTATCAGTTTTAATCTATTTTTGTTTTTACATATTTTTTCAATTATCTTAGTTACTACAAAACCTAATGCAAAACTAAGAACAGTAGAAAATACAAGTCCAATTAATATTTTAGTCCACTCAGAAAAGTTAATTCCAGATATTCCGTGTTGTATTGCAATAGCAGCTCCAGAAATACCTGCAATTAGAGCATGTGATTCACTTGTTGGAATACCAAATAGCCATGCAAGTACAGCCCACGTTACTATAGCAAAAAGGCCTGCACATAAACCTGTTAATGCATTATGACTATTACTACCAAAGTCTACCATATTATATATTGTTTGAGCTACTGTTGAACTTAGTAATGTCATAAAGAATACACCTAAAAAATTAAATATTGCAGCTAAAATAATAGCTTTCTTAGGTGAAAGAGACCTAGTGGAAACACAAGTTGCAATAGCATTTGGAGCATCTGTCCAGCCGTTAACTAGAACAACACCTAATATTAAAAGTGTGCTTATTGCAAGTGTAGGACTAGAAAATAGATTAGAAATAAAGTTAATAAGTGATAAATCCATTTTACTTTCTTTCCTTTCATATATAACCGTTATATCATAAAGCAAATTAATTAACAATAAGTTTTATTATCTTATATAAAAATAAAATGTTAGTTTAGTATAACATTTTGTTTCAGAAAAATTGCAAAAAATGTACCTTTTTGTAAATTCTTTTGATATAATACAGGTGTGCTAAAAAAAAACGGAGGTAGAAAATATGGAAGAACACAAATGTAGTAATTGTGCAAATAATAAGGTAGCAGAAGAAACAAGAAAAATACTTGAAAAATATCCTCAAGAAAAGGATATGTTAATCACTATCTTAAATGATGTACAAGTAAGATTTGGATATATTCCACAAGCAGCTCAAATGGAAATTTCTAAATATTTGAAAATTCCAATGGCTGAAATTTATGGAGTAATCACTTTTTATTCTAGATTTACACTTAAACCAAAAGGAAAATACAATATTTCTGTATGCTTAGGAACAGCTTGTTTTGTAAAAGGTTCACAAGCTATATTCGATAGAGCAAAGGAAAGATTAAAAGTTGAACCTGGTGATGTAACTGAAGATGGTAAATTTTCTTTAGATGATGTTAGATGTGTTGGAGCCTGTGGACTTGCACCAGTATTCATGGTAAATGATGAAGTTTATGGTAATGCAACAGTAAAACAATTAGATGAAGTTATAGATAAACTATCTCAAGAATAAAAGGAGGAGAATATGGCGACTATTGATATAGATAAAATAAGAGATGAGAAGAAAAAAGAACTTGAACTTAGAGTTAATACAGATTGTAAAACTCAGGAAAAACACATTCTAGTTTGTCATGGAACAGGATGTACCTCTTCTAAATCTCCAAAGATAATAGAGAATTTTAGAAAGATTATAGAAGAAAAAGGCATTAAAAACGTAAGAGTTATACAAACTGGTTGTTTTGGACTTTGTGCAAAAGGACCAATTGTTATAATTAGACCAGAGGAGACTTTCTATGCTCATGTAAAACCAGAAGATTGTGAGGAAATAATTAATACTCATATTGTCGAAGGAAAGAAAGTTGAAAGACTTCTATGTAAAGATGTAGATGGAAAATTAATTGAAAAATTAGATGACCTTGCTTTCTATAAAAAACAAAAACGTATTGCACTTAAAAATTGTGGTGTAATTGACCCAGAAAACATAGATGAGTATATTGCTTTTGATGGTTATCAAGCACTAAAAAAAGTATTATCTTCTATGACACAAGATGAAGTTATAGATTTAATTAGTCAATCAGGACTTAAAGGTAGAGGTGGAGCTGGATTTTTAACAGGAAAAAAATGGTCTTTTGCTAAAGCAGAAGCTGGAGATGTTAAATATGTAATCTGTAATGCAGATGAAGGAGATCCAGGTGCTTTTATGGATAGAAGTATCCTTGAAGGAGACCCTAACTCAGTTCTTGAAGCTATGGCCATTGCAGGATATGCAATAGGGGCTGTACATGGATATATTTATGTACGTGCTGAATATCCAATCGCAGTTGAAAGACTTAAAATAGCTATTCAACAAGCAAGAGAATATGGACTACTTGGAAATAATATATTTGGGACAGACTTTTCTTTTGATATAGATATTCGTTTAGGAGCAGGAGCTTTTGTATGTGGTGAGGAAACAGCATTACTTGAATCTGTTGAAGGTAGAAGAGGACAACCTCGTTTGAAACCACCTTATCCTGCAGCAAAAGGACTATTCCAAAAACCAACAATAATTAACAACGTTGAAACTCTTGCAAATGTACCTAAAATTATTTTAAATGGTGCACAATGGTATAGTTCTATAGGTACAGAGAATTCTAAAGGAACTAAGGTATTTGCATTAGGTGGAAATGTAGTAAATGTTGGACTTGTTGAAGTTCCAATGGGAACAACTCTACGTGAAATTGTTTATGATATTGGTGGAGGAATTCCAAACGGTAGAGAATTTAAAGCTGCACAAACTGGTGGACCTAGTGGTGGATGTATACCAAAAGAACATTTAGATGTTCCAATAGATTATGATTCACTTAAAGCTATTGGTTCAATGATGGGTTCTGGTGGTCTTATCGTTATGGATGAATCTAAATGTATGGTAGATATAGCAAAATTCTACTTAGATTTTACTGTAAGTGAGTCTTGTGGAAAATGTACTCCTTGTAGAATAGGTACAAAACGTATGCATGAGATGTTAACTCGTATCTGTGAGGGTAAAGGAGAAGAAGGAGATATAGAAAAACTTGAAACTCTTGCAAATTATATTTGTAAAAGCTCAGTATGTGGTCTTGGACAATCTGCTCCAAATCCAGTTCTTTCTACACTTAGATATTTTAGAGATGAATATGAAGAACATATAAAAGATAAAAAATGTAGAGCTGGAGCTTGTAAAGCACTTGCAGAATACAAGATTAATCCAGAAAAATGTAAAGGCTGTGGACTTTGTAAGAGAAATTGTCCTGTTAATGCAATTAGTGGAGAGATTAAACAACCTCATGTTATAGACCAAAAAACTTGTATTAAATGTGGAACTTGTATGACAAAATGTCCATTTAAAGCAATAAGTATGTAAAGGAGGAATATGTGTAATGGTTAATTTAACAATTGATGGTAAACAAATTCAAGCAGAAGAAAATACAACTATTTTACAAGCTGCTTTGGATAATGGAATAGATATTCCTACTTTATGTTTCTTAAAAGATATTAATGAAGTAGGAGATTGTAGAATGTGTGTAGTTGAAGTAGAGGGAATGAGAAATTTAGCTACTTCATGCATACAAAAAGTATCTGAGGGAATGGTTGTAAAAACTCATTCTCCTGCGGTAACTCAATCTCGTAGATTAACACTAGATTTAATATTATCTAATCACCATAGAGATTGCTTAACTTGTTCAAGAAATGGAAATTGTGAATTACAAGATTTAGCAGCTAAATTTAAAATAGATAAAGTACAATATGAGGGAACAAAAACTTATCATAAAGTAGATGATAAATCTCCTTCTATTGTAAGAGATTTTAATAAATGTATATTATGTAGAAGATGTGTTGCTACTTGTAAAAATGTACAAAATATAGGAGCAATAGATTGTACTCAACGTGGTTTTGATTCATGTATTTCCACAACTTATGATAATAGTTTAAATGATGTAGATTGTACACTTTGTGGACAATGTATAGAGGCTTGTCCAACAGGAGCTTTAAAAGAAAAAGATTCAACTAAAGATGTTTGGAAAGCTTTAAATGATGAAAATAAAATTGTTATTGCTCAAACTGCTCCAGCTGTTAGAGTAGCACTTGGTGAAGAATTTGGAATGCCTATTGGTACTAATGTTGCAGGAAAAATGGTTACTGCTCTTAAAGCTATAGGTTTTGATAAAGTTTTTGATACAAATACAGGTGCAGATTTAACAATTATGGAAGAAGCAAATGAATTTATTGAGAGAGTTCAAAACGGTGGTACACTTCCAATGATTACATCTTGTTCACCAGGATGGGTAAGATTTGCAGAGAAAAACTTTCCAGATTGTTTGGAACATTTATCTTCATGTAAATCTCCACATACAATGTTTGGAGCAATTATAAAATCATATTATGCTCAAAAATTTAATGTTGATAGAGAAAAAATAGTAACAGTTTCAGTTATGCCTTGTGTTGCTAAAAAATATGAAGCACAAAGAGAAGAAATGGAAGTTGATGGACTTCGTGATGTAGATTATGTTATAACTACTAGAGAAGCTGCTACTATGATAAAAGAAGCAAACATTGACCTTTCAAAAATGGAAGATTCTCAATTTGATGCACCTATGGGTGAAGCTTCTGGAGCTGGTGCAATATTTGGTACAACAGGTGGCGTTATGGAAGCAGCACTTCGTACAGCGGCAGATACTCTTGAAGGTAAAGACTTAAAAGAAATAGAATATAACGAGATTAGAGGAGAAAAGGGTATTAAAGAGGCTACAATAGAAGTTGCAGGAAAAACTATAAATGTTTGTGTTGCAAGTGGACTTTCAAATGCAAGAAAAATTCTTGAAGAAATAAGAGAAGGAAAGAGTAAATACCATTTTGTTGAAATAATGGCATGTCCAGGTGGATGTGTAATGGGTGGAGGACAACCTATTAAATCTGCTAAAGTTAGACTTACAACTAATGTAGCAAAACTTAGAAGAGATGCTATATATTCAATAGATGAAAAGAGTACAATTCGTAAATCTCATCAAAATCCTGTTATGGTAGAATTATATAAAGAATTTTTGGAAAAACCAGGAAGTGAAGTAGCACATAAATACTTGCATACTCACTATAATAAACAAGAACTATATAATATTGATTAATTGTAAAATAAATATAATGATAATTTTATAATTGCTATTTTAATTGAATTATATAAGTTAATTTTAACGAGAAGGCTAGTTTTCTAGCTTTCTTTTTTATTGATTTAAAATGTGTTTTATTATATCTTAATGTAGAAAAATTATGCTTTTTTTTAGAGAGGTGGTTTATTATAGGAATATTATTATATTTTATATTCATAGTTGTTTTTGTATTCTATGTTTCTTATTCAGATGACAGATTTAAGAAATTATTGATAGAAAATAAGAAACTAAAAAAAGAAATTGAGCAACTAAAAGGTCAAACGCAAGAAAAAGATAACGTTGTACCAGAGGTTGAAAATGAGCAAAGAAAAGAAGATAATTTACAAGTAAAATCTGAGGTAAAATCTGAAACTAGTAGTAACGTAAAGGTCTTAACTACTCAAGAAAAACTCAAATTTAAAATGGAAAGAGAGAAGAAACAAAGAGAAAGCAGAAATATTGCAATTCTCATAACAGGTGCAATATTAATTATTCTTTCTGCAATAATATTCTTATTTAGCACTTGGACTATAATGCCAAATGTAGTAAAGACTATAATTATTGCTGTTGTTGGAGGTGTTTTTCTCGGAGCAAGTAAAATTGCAAAAGATAAATTTGAATTACCAAAAGCTAGTAATACGTTTTTTTATATAGCTATGGCTTACATTCCAATATTTTTCATTGCTATATGGGCTTTTAGACTAGTTGGAGACTATCTAGGTATTTTAGGTGAAGGTTCAAATATATATTTTACACTTGTAGGAGCTATAATATCTACAATATATTATATAATTTATAGAATAAAAAATAATAATGGAATGTTATATTCAAGTATTATTGCACAGATATTTACAGTAATAATGCTCGTTATTTCTATTACTGTAGAAATATATGCAATACAAATTGGTTTATTGTTATACAATTTTATTTTAATGATAGTTGTAAGACGTACAAAGAAGAAAAAATTAGGATTTATATCTGGTATTAATTATATTTTAGCAATACTTGTTAGTATTTCTACTTTACCAATGATAATATGGAATATAGGTGAAAATGGCTTAGCATATATAGCAATAAGTATATTGAGTATTTTCAACTTTATAATGTTATACTTAGATGATAAAAAAGAAAAAGTCAATTGCTATTTTGCAAACATATTTATCTGTATGTTATGTTATAGTATAATTAATACAATATTTATAGGCATGGAAGATATCGTAAAAATTATAATATTTGTTGCCTATGTTGTAATATCAAATATAGTACAAAGATTTATTAATAATAAAGATTTTACTTTAGCATCAAATATTATAAGTGGTATTGCTTTAGGAATTACTTATCTTTATTCAATTATCGCAGTAGATATGTTAGTTGCAGGTATAATTGCAATAATTGAAGCTGTAATGTTTGGAAGTATGTTTATACTAAATGGAGATAAAAAGCAACACTATGCTTTGAGTTTTCTATTTATTGCATCAATTATTATTGGAATTTTAAGTATATATCTACATTATCAATTAGAATATCCAGTATATATACTTAGCTTTATAGCATTATGCGTAATATCTGATGTTTTACAAGGCTTTAGAAAAGATTTACATATTTGTTCTTTAGTCACTACACATATAGTTACATATATTATATATTTTATTACATTCATATTTAGGCTTGGACTAAAAACTAATGTAATATATCTTGCATTACTTTGTGCAGTACAAATTGCAACATACATTAGAAATAAAAAGCTTTACGCATTTAAGTATTTATCTTACATTAGTGCAATGGGAACACTTGTATCATTATGTAGTGTATGTAATATAGATTTGGTTAAAAGATATTGTCCTCTTATCATTACGGTAATAATTGGGGCTATAGAAACTAAATTTAAAAGTAAAAAAGATAAAGTATTTTTAGATTTCTTTTCAGGCTTTATGCAAATTATGTCTTTTATCTTTTTATTTGGTGTGGATATAGTGGGTATAATAATTGCAATAGCATTTGCATTGTTGATATATGTGTATAATAAATATAACAAGAAGAATGATGCATTAAATCTAATACCACTTATATCACTATCTATACTTATGTTATTTGTAGATGTAGATAGAAATATTGCTTGTATCTTTAGACTAATAATAGCAAGTATATTAACAGGATATACAATTTATAAGAAGAAAATGTGCTTTGAAACTTGGTTTGCTTTTGTATTTTTAATTAGCTCATTTAATGTTATTGAGGGATGTTTGAGGTATACATTACTAACAATTTGGGCTTTAATTAACATGATATTTACACATAAGAAAAGAGATAAACAACTATTTAAAGCAATTTCATACATATCTGGTTTCCTATTATATAATGAAATTATTAATGCAACAGGTATTTCAACAAATTATAGAGCTTTCTTCTTTATTGGAATAATAGTGGTATATAATTTGTTACTTAAAACAATTAAAACTAAATATTCAGAGCAATTAGAAATTTTAGATTACTTTTTCTATGCAATTATATGTTTAGTAAGTTTATCTCAATTCTTAGATGCTATAGATGCTTTAATATTTATCATATTCTTAGTAGCAAGTATAGTATTTAGTTATATTGTAGGTTGGGGTTCTGTGTTCATTATGAGCATAGTATCTCTAGGAGTAAATGTAATATATCAAACACGTGAATTTTGGTTACTAATACCGTGGTATATTTATCTTTTAATTACAGGTGGTATATTAATTACTTTTGCGGTGATTAATGAATTAAATGAGAAAAAAGATAAAGTTTCAATAGGTAAAAAATTTATAGAATTAAAACAAAAAATAGATAAAAAAAGTAGATAGGAGGAAGTATATGATATTTATAGAGTACCCTAAATGTTCAACTTGTCAAAAAGCAAAGAAATGGTTAGAAGATAAAAAAATAAAATTTGAGGATAGAAATATTATTACTCAAACTCCAACAGTTGATGAAATTAAAAGTTGGATAAAATTATCAAATAAAGATATTAATAAATGGTTTAACACTACAGGAATTAGATATAGAGAGTTAAACTTGAAAGAAAAATTAAGTAGTATGACAGATGAGGAAAAAATAAATTTACTTGCATCAGATGGTATGCTAATAAAAAGACCACTTTTGATTGCAATAGATTTCGTACTTAATGGATTTAAAGTAAAAGAATGGGAAGACACTATAAAATAAAAAAGAATGAAATAAACAGGTATTGTACAAAATACCTGTTTATATTTTTTAAAAAAATAAGAGATTTAAGTAACATAAACTCTTGAAAAGCAAATAAAATTGTGGTATTATGTATTCCTCACATTATTTTAGTTACTATAAAATTAATATTTTTAGTTGTATTAGCAAATATAAAATTTAAGCATAAGATAGAAATATGAGTAATATTACATTAAGTAATTTAATAATGAAAGGGTGGTATTATGAAGATTTTAAGGAGTTTTAGTAATAAAAAGTATGTAAAGACAAGTAAAAGCGCAATAGTCATATTTTTTGTATTAAGATTTTTAATTATTTTTTGTTCCATTTTTGAGCTAATACGTGGTAATTATATGAACTTTTTTCTTTGTATTATTGCTTTAATACTTTATACATTACCAACATTACTACAAGAAAAATTAAAATTTGAATTTCCAAACACGTTTGAATGTGTTATTTATTTCTTCATATTTTCATCTGTAATACTTGGAGAAGTAAATAGGTTTTACGTTATTATTCCTCATTGGGACACAGTATTACACTTAATTGCTGGTTTTTTGTGTGCTGGATTTGGTTTTTCATTATTTGAACTTTGTAATAAAAAGAAAAAAGTGACAGATGTTACAGTTATTTTTACTGTTATAATAGCATTTTGTTTTTCATTAAGTATTGGTGTAATTTGGGAGTTTATTGAATATACAGCAGATAGTGTATTAAAATTGGATATGCAAAAAGGTACTATTGTAAATGAAATTTCATCTATAAAGCTTAATCCTGCAAACGATAATAGTTCTTTTAAAGTAAATAATATAGAGACTACAAAGATAATTACAGAAGATGGAAAAGAATATACAATAAATGGAGGATATTTAGATATAGGTCTTAATGATACAATGAAAGATTTATTTATGGATACGATAGGAGCAATTATTTTTTGTATATTTGGAATTATCTATAGCTTAAATATAGATAAATGTAGTAAAGGGTCTAAATTTGCAAGTCTATTTATACCAAAAATAAATAATGATTGAAGTTGTCTAAAAATATAGGCAACTTTTATTATTTTCTTGAACTTTCAAGCCTACTGTGATATAATCAAGGACAAAATTTCAATTTTAGACAAAATCAACTGAGAGTGTCAGCATTTAGAAATTTAATAATTTTTAAAAGGAGGTAATAAATATGCTAACATTAGATAATGTATTTAGAGCATCAAGAGTGCTAAAGAAAGTTATTCGTCAAACAGATATGATTTATGCTCCTAATATTAGTAAAGAGGCAAAAGTATACTTAAAAACAGAAAATTTACAAGTTACAGGCTCTTTTAAAATAAGGGGTTCATTCTACAAAATGAGTCAATTAACAGATGAGGAAAAAGCAAATGGTGTAATAGCATGTTCTGCTGGAAATCATGCACAAGGAGTTGCATTAGCTGCTACACAAAATGGAATAAAAAGTATTATCTGTTTACCAGATGGTGCACCTATTTCTAAAGTTGAAGCAACTAAGAGATATGGGGCAGAGGTATGTATGGTAAAGGGTGTATATGATGATGCATATAATAAAGCAATAGAGTTAAAAGAGGAAAAAGGATATACTTTTATTCATCCATTTGATGATAAAGATGTAATAGCAGGACAAGGAACTATTGGACTTGAAATTATGGAACAATTACCAGATGCAGATATTGTAATTGTACCTATTGGTGGTGGTGGACTAATTTCTGGAGTGGCATACACTATTAAACAAATTAATCCAAAATGTAAAGTATATGGTGTACAAGCAAACGGAGCACCAAGTATGATTAATTCAGTTAAGGATGGTAAAATTGAGACATTAAATTCAGTTCAAACTATAGCAGATGGTATAGCTGTAAAAACACCAGGAAATTTGACTTATGAACTTGTAAAAAACTATGTAGATGAGATTTTTACTGTAACGGATGATGAAATTGCACTTGCAATATTAACACTTTTAGAACAACAAAAATTAATTGCAGAGGGGGCTGGTGCTGTACCAGTTGCAGCAGTTCTTGCAAATAAAATACCAGACATTGAAGGAAAAAATGTATGTTGCCTTGTTTCAGGAGGAAACATAGATGTATCAATTCTATCTAGAGTAATTGAACGTGGACTTAAGATGAGTGGTAGAAAAGCAAATATAACTATTGCACTTTCAGATAAACCTGGACAATTATCTGATGTTTCTGCAATTATATCTGAAACAGGAGGAAATGTAACAAGTATAAACTATGCTAGTACAGACTTGAATATGAACATTAGAGATTGTTTCTTAAGAATAGATATTGAGACTAGAAATCAAGAACATATAGATTTAATTAAAAAATCCCTAAAAGAAAAGGGATATGAAATTTTTGAATAAAAAGGGGGAAATATTATGGAATATGTAGAAACAAATAAAGCACCTAAAGCTATAGGACCTTATAGTCAAGGGATAAAATCTAATGGATTACTTTTTGTGAGTGGACAGATAGCAATAAATCCAAAAAATGGAAAAATTGAAGATTGGACTATCGAAGGACAAACAAATCAAGTATGTAGAAATATAATGGAGATTTGTAAAAATGCCAAGACAAGCATAGAAAATGTTGTGAAAACAACTTGTTTTTTAGCAAACATTGATGACTTTCAAAGATTTAATGAAGTATATCAAGCATATTTTACAGGAAAACCTGCACGAAGCTGTGTAGCTGTAAAAGACTTACCAAAAGGTGTACTTTGTGAAATAGAAGTTATAGCTGAATTATAATTTTATGAAGAGCTTAGTTATTTACTAAGTTCTTTTTTTTGTGTTGACATTTTTATTTTTTTTGTGTTATAATAAATTTCAAATTGAAAGGAGGATTTTGAATATGAATAATATAGTAGTTGTTAGTTCTATACTTTCACTGCTTACTCTCTTATTATTAAATAATATAGAGAGCGTTTTTCGTGTTCAAAATTCAAGTTTTAAATATAATACTTAGCATATAAATTAGATAAAAAAACATAAAATAGAATTTATGTTTAAATAAAGTATAGTTAAAAAAATTGAATATTGTGAAAATGAGAGCATCTCTATATTTAAAAAAAATATAGGGGTGCTTTTTTATATTATAGGAAAAATCGATTTTAAAGTTAGAAATCGAATGAAAAAGAAAATTTCATAATATAAATATATA
>CANRLG010000026.1 GCA_947631415.1 uncultured Clostridia bacterium | reverse complement strand
AGAAAATTTGACAAAAAAATTAAGCATTCTTAATGCTTACAAGGATTTTTCTTATTTAAAACTGTCAAATTCCCGAGTAAAACGGTAATAAATTTGCTAGGAAGAATGAAAAAGTATGAACAAGACAATTTAAAAAGAGTTTTAAATCTTGTAGGTTAATAATTAATTGAAAGTTTACTTAAAAATTGTCAAATAATGGTTGCATTTTAATTTAATTTATAGTATAATGTAATCACTGTGAACTGAAGTGAGAGGGTGGCTAAAATCCTCTCACTTATGTTTAGATAGCGAGGTAAAAGATGAAAGTCGAAACAAAAGTTGAAAATTCAATTAAATCTATAGTAGAAGAACAAGGCTTTGAAATAGAATATGTTGAATTTGTAAAAGAAGGGTCAAATAATGTTTTAAGAGTGGTTATAGACAAACCAAATGAAAAAATGTGGGTTGATGACTGTGAAAAAGTAAGTCGTGCAATCGAAGATACTGTAGACAAGAACATTGACCAAGAGTATGTTTTGGAAGTTTCTTCACCTGGTCTTGAAAGACAATTAAAAAATATTAGACTATATAAAAAGTACATAGGTAAAGAAGCTCATATTAAACTATACAAGAAAGTAGATAATTTAAAAGAATTTAATGCGATAATTGAAAGCGTAAATGAGGAAGACGAAAAAGTTACATTTACACTAGAAGATGGAACTACACAAGAGTTTAATTTAAAAGAAATTACAACAGCATATACTACTTATGATTTTGATTCTGTACTAAAAGGAAATACAGATAACGTAAATTTAAACAAGTTAAATAAAATAAAGAATAGATAAACTAGGGGGAATTTAGAAAATGAAAAGTGAAAAGATAAGTTCAAAAGAATTATTTGGTGCTATTGACCAATTATATCAAGAGAAAGGAATAACAAAAGAATATTTAATTGATGCTTTAAAAACAGCTTTAGTTGCTGCATATAAAAAAGACTTTATTAATACTCATGGTGGAAACGGAAAAAATGCAAATGTTGTAAATATGAATACAGTTGGTTTAGATGATGAGGATAAAGAACCTCTTAAAGTTACACAAACAAATGTAATTGTACCAACAGATGTAGAAGTTGAATTTTCAGATTCAGCTATAAAAGTATATGCAATTAAAGAAGTTGTAAAAACTGTAGATAGTACAGAAGTAGGAATAAAGATTTCTTTAGATGAAGCAAAATTAATTTCTAAAAGAGCAAAATTAGGAGATAAAATTAAAGTAGAAGTTACTCCTAAAAATTTTGGAAGAATTGCAGCTGCAAATGGTAAAAATATAATTATACAAAAAATTAAAGAGGCAGAAAAAGATTTAATTTATACACAATATGCAGATAAAGAAGGTCAAATTATAACAGGTACAGTTCAAAAGACAGAAAAATTTGGAGTAATAGTTGACCTTGGTAAAGTTGAAGCTTTAATTCCAGATAAAGAACAAATTAAGACTGAAAAACTTCAACCACATCAACAAATTAAAGCTTATGTACTTAAAGTTGAAAATGAGCAAGGTAGTTCTTTACCAAAAATAACTTTATCTAGAAAACATCCAGACTTTGTTAGAAAATTGTTTGAAAATGAAGTTCCTGAAATTATGGATGGAATTGTTGAAATTAAAGATGTTGCAAGAGAAGCAGGAAGTAGAACTAAAATTTCAGTATGGTCTAATGATGAAAATATTGACCCTGTTGGAAGCTTAGTTGGTAAAAAAGGAATGAGAATTCAACCAATAATTGAAGAACTTAATGGAGAAAAAATAGATGTTATACCATATAGTGAAGATATAGCTAGTTATATTATTAATGCTATTTCTCCAGCACCAATACTTGCAATAGATATTAATGATGAAGAAAGAATAGCAACTGTAGTTGTTCCAGATGATGCATTAGTATTTGCAATCGGTGCAGGTGGTCAAAATGTTAGACTTGCTGCTATACTTACTGGATGGAAGATAGACATTAAGACAGAAACACAAATTAAAGAGACAATCGTAGAATAGAAAAGGGTGATTGTATGACACCTATGAGATGCTGTATAGCATGTAGGAAAAGAGAAGAAAAAAGCGATTTAATTAGAATAGTAGCAGATGAAAATAAAAATGCTATAATAGATAAAAATCATAATATCAATAGTAGAGGAATATATTTGTGCAAAGATGAAAATTGTATAAAAAATCTTCAAAAAGCTATTGAAAAAAATAAAGTAAAGTTTAAAATAGATATTGAAGTTCAAAGTTTATTAAATGTATTAAAGGAATTGGGGGAAGAAATTTGGGAAAATTAAAAGTATACGAGTTAGCAAAAGAAATGAATTTATCAAACACAGAGATGCTAAAAAAATTAAAAGAAGTAGGTATTGAAGTAAAGTCTCACCTTTCAACACTTGAAGAAAGTGAAATTGAAAAGGTAAAAGGAACAAAAAGTTCTAAAGTAGTAAAAGAAGAAAAGAAAACAGAGCAACCATACATTATTAGAAGAAATGTAAGGGTTATTAACACCAGTGAAGAAGGTAAAGATATTAAAGAAATCACTGCGACAGCTCAAGGAGATATTAAGAAAACACATAAAACAGTTGAAGACAATAATAGAAATAATACAAATGTTAAAAATACAGCTCCAAGGGCTAATAATAACCAAAATAAAGGAAATGGTGGCTTTAATAGAAACAGATTTCAAAATAACAGAAATAATATTGTTATAACTAGAAATGGAAAACCTGTTGAAAAAGTAGAAGAAAAGAAAGAAGAAGTTGTTGTAAAAAAAGAAGAAATAAAACAACCAGTTGAAGAAATTAAAGAAGAAGTTAAAGTTGAAAATAAAGTAAATAAAAAAGAAGAAGTAGTAAAAGTACAAAAAGCTACTGAAACTAAAAAAGAAGAAAAAGTAAAAGAAAATAATAATACAAAAGAAAATAATAGAGATAATAATTATAGAAGAAATAATTATAATTCCCCAAATAACCCAAATTATAATAAATCTTCTAATACTAAAGAAAATTCAAATAAAGATTTTAGAAAAAATAATAACAACTTTAATAGACGCGAACAACAAAATAATGGTGATAGACCTCAAAGAAACAACTTTAGAAGAGACCAAAGACAAAACGGAGATAATACTTCATATCAAGTAAATAAGTTTATAAAACAAGCTGAAAAAACTCCATTAGAGCAAAAAGAGTCTAGAGATTATAGTACACAAAATATTGATAGAGATAAGAAAAGATATAATGACAAAAATGCTAACAACAATATGGATGTTAAGAAAGAAAAGTCATATAAGAATAAATTAAGAGAAGAAAACTCTAGAGTTGCAACTGGAAAATTAAGAGGAATGTCAATAGATTCAGAAGGCTTAATGGACTTATATGAAAGAGAAAGTGATGTTTCAAGAAAAGGTGGCTCAAAGAAGAAAAAAGCTCAAAAAGTTGAAATGAAACAAACAAAAATTATTCCAATGACAGAAGTAAAACTTCCTGAAACTATGACAGTAAAAGAATTTTCAGAAGCAATAAAAAAACCTTCATCTGAAGTTATTAAAAAGTTATTCTTAATGGGAATAATGGCAACTCAAAACCAAGACATAGATTTTGATACTGCATATTTAATAGCATCAGAATATGGAATTAATGCAGAAAAAGAAGTTGTAGTAACAGAAGAAGATATACTATTTGATGATAGTGAGGATAAAGAAGAAGATTTATTACCACGTCCACCAATAGTATGTGTTATGGGACACGTTGACCATGGTAAAACTTCACTACTAGATAGATTAAGACAAACAAATGTAGTTGAGGGTGAAGCTGGTGGTATTACACAACATATCGGTGCATACAAAGTAAAAGTAAATGATAGAGAAGTATGTTTCTTAGATACTCCAGGACATGAAGCATTTACTGCAATGCGTGCCAGAGGTGCACAAATTACAGATATTGCAATTATAATAGTTGCTGCAGATGATGGTATTAAACCTCAAACAATAGAAGCTATTGACCATGCAAAAGCTGCAGGAGTAAGCATACTTGTTGCTATTAATAAAATAGATAAACCAGGTGCAAATGTAGATAGAGTAAAACAAGAATTACTTGAAGTTGGTCTAGTTCCAGAAGAATGGGGCGGAGATACAATTTGTGTTCCAATATCTGCTCGTACTGGCGAGGGAATAGATAATCTTCTTGAAATGTTATTGTTAATAGCAGATATGAAAGATTTAAAAGCAAATCCAAATAAACAAGCTAAAGGTACAGTAATTGAAGCAAGATTAGATAAGACTCGTGGAACTATTGTTTCTATGCTTGTACAACGTGGACAATTAAATGTTGGAGATACAATAGTTGTTGGAGATATGGTTTCTAAAATTCGTGCTATGAGGGATGATAAAGGTAGAAGTGTAAAAGCCGCAGGTCCTTCTACACCAGTTGAAATTTTAGGACTTTCACACGTTCCTGAAACAGGAGATGTTTTCTATGAAGTAGAAAATGAAAAAGTTGCTAAGAAATTAATTGAAAAGAGAATTGAGAAACAAAGAATTGACCTTATTAAGCAAGGAAGTAAGATAACTCTTGATGATTTATTTGGACAAATAAAACAAGGTAAGATTAAAGATTTGAACATTATTATTAAAGCAGATGTTCAAGGTTCTGTTGAAGCATTAAGAGATTCGCTTATGAAATTATCTAATGATGAAGTTAGAGTTAATATAATTCATGCATCTACAGGTGGTATAAAAGAATCTGATGTTACATTTGCATCTGTATCAAATGCAATTATAATTGGATTTAATGTAAGACCAGAACTTGCTGCACAAGCACAAGCTAAGAAAGAAAAAGTAGACATGAGATTATATAGTGTTATATATGATGCTATAAATGATGTTGAAATTGCCCTTAAAGGTATGATGCCTAAAAAATATAAAGAAGTTATGTACGGAACAGCAGAAGTTAGAAAAATATTTAAAATTACTGGTGTTGGTATAGTAGCTGGATGTTATGTTAAATCAGGTAAAATCATTAGAGGTGCAATGGTTAGACTTGTTAGAGATAATATAGTACTTCTTGAAATAAAGATAGACTCATTAAAAAGAGAAAAAGATGATGTAAAAGAAGTTAATGAAGGATACGAATGTGGTATTAGACTTGAAAATCATAATGATATTAAAGAAGGGGATATCTTTGAATGCTTCGTAATGGAGGAAGAAAAATAGGAGGTATTTATGCAAAGACACGAAAGACTAGAACAAGATGTAAAAATTGCTTTAAGTGATATTATAATGAATGAAGTTAAAGAACCAGATGTTACAGGTCTTATATCTGTAACTAGTGTTCATATAACTCCAGACCAAAAATATGCAAAAGTATATGTAAGTGTTTATGGAAAAACAAATAAAAATAAAGTAATAGAAGCACTTAAGAAAGCAACAGGCTTTATTAAAAAAGAGCTTGGAAGACGAGTAAGAATGAGAAATATGCCAGACATTACATTCGTTTTGGATGAATCAATGGAATATGGCGCTCACATGGACAAAGTTATTAAAGAGGTTATACAAAAAGATAACGAAAATAAGTAATTAGTGAAAGGGGGAATCGTATTGTTTGAAGAAGCAGTAAAAGAAGTAGAAAAATCTAAGTTAATATATGTAGTTGCACATATTAATCCAGATGGTGATGCAATCGGTTCTACCTTTGCTATTTATCATGCATTAAAAGAACTAGATAAAGATGTACATGTTATAATGCCTTCATATTCGCATGTTTTTGATTTCCTACCTGGAATAGAGAATAGAGTGGATAATATTAAAGAAGATGAATGTGATTTATTAATATGTACAGATGCAAGTGATTATACAAGACTTGCAATTTCAAAAGAAGATTTTGATAAAGCTAAAAAGGTAATTATGATTGACCATCACCAAATATCTAGACCGTATGGAGATTATAGATTTATAGATGATTTAAAGTCATCAGCAAGTGAAATTACTTTTCATTTTATAAAAGCACTTGGAATAGAGTTTACGAGTGATATTGCAACATTGTTATATACTGGTATTATGACAGACACAGGAAGTTTCAATTACAACAATACTTCTGCTGCTACATTAAGAGTAGCTGCAGAACTTGTAGAGTATGGTGCAAAGTATATAGAAGTATGTAAAAGACTAAATGATACAATGAAAGAAGCTAAACTAAGACTTGTTGCCAAAACAGTAGATAATATGGAATCTTTTTTTGATGGTAAGTTAAGATTTTCGTATGTAAGTTATGAAGATATAAATAAGTTAGGAATAAATGATGAAGAATCTGAAGGAATGACTAATTATTTAAGAGCCATTGAAGGCTGTGAAGTTGCAGTATATGTAAGAGGAAGAAGTGATGGTACACTTAAAGCAAGCCTACGTTCTAATGGAAAAGTAGATATATCTAAAATTGCCATAGAATTTGGTGGAGGTGGACATCCTAGAGCCGCTGGATATACATTAGTAGAAGATTTAGAAACAGAAAAAGAAAAATTAATAAAAGCAGTAGGAGAGATGATATAATGATAATTGCTCAAACTAAGAATGGAATTTTAAACATAGATAAGCCACAATGTATCACTTCACATGATGTAGTAGATGCAATAAGAAAGATATTTCCTAATCAGAAAGTAGGACATACAGGTACTTTAGACCCACTAGCTACAGGTGTTTTACCAATATGTATAGGTGAAGCAACAAAGTTATCTGAAAATTTAACAAGTGAAGTAAAGTCATATAGTGTAAAGATGTTACTTGGTGTTGAAACAGATACTTATGATATTACAGGTAGAATAGTTTTTGCTAGTGTATTAAATAAAGATGAGATATACATTAAAGAACGTATAAAAAGATTTATAGGAAAACAACAACAAGTACCACCAAAATATAGTGCAATAAAAGTTGATGGTAAAAAACTATATCAATATGCTAGAGAAAATCAAGATGTAGAGATTAAACCTAGAGAAATAGAAATATTTAGCATAGATAATATAAAAATAGATGTAGAGTCTAAAGAAGTGGCTTTTGATGTTGTATGTTCAAAAGGTACATATATTAGAAGTCTAGTAAATGACATAGGTAAAAAAATAGGTTGCGGTGCAACAATGACAGAGCTTAGACGTACAAGAACAGGTAATTTTAAAATAGAAGATAGTATTCCATTATATGATTTCTTAAAATTAGATTATATGGATATGCTAGATAAAATAATATCTATAGAAGAATACTATGGTGATAGTAAAAAAATTACATTGTCAGATGAACAGTTAAATAAATTCTTAAATGGAGTAAAAATTGAAGTACAATCATCAGACCAAATTGTTAGAGTATATAATAAAGGAAAATTTATAGGACTTGGAACAGTAGAAGAAAAAATGCTAAAAAGGTATATTGTAGAATAGAGATAAAAAAATATCTCTATTTTTTTTGTAATAAATTAAATATTTCTTGACTATAATCTATGTAAGGAGTATTATATGAATATATGAACAAATATTCATACGAAAGGAGAACTATATGAAAGAAGCTAAAGATTTATATAACGATTTAGCAGACCTTTTTAAGACAATGGGAGATGCAACAAGAATTAAGATACTTTTTTGTTTATCTAAGAAAGAAATGTGTGTATTAGATATTGCAGAACTTATTGGTATGACACATTCTGCCGTTTCGCATCAACTTGCAAATTTAAAAAGTGCAAGAATGGTAAAATCTATAAAAAGGGGAAAAGAAGTATATTATTCATTAGATGATGATCATATAGAAAAACTTTTTGACCTTGCAATAGAACACGTTAAGGAGGGAAGATAAATGGAAGAAAATTGTGAGTCTTGCGAAGAAGAATTATCTGTTACAAATAAAATATTAATGGTAATTGGTATTATTATATATATTATAGCTATTGTATTAAATAATAATATTTCATTTTACCTATATTTAATTTCATACATTATGATAGGATATAACATAATATTAAATGCAATAAAACACTTATTTTCAAAAGATATGTTTGATGAAAATCTTATCATGACAATCGCTACAATAGGAGCTCTTGCTATTGGAGAATACACTGAGGCAATAGCAGTATTAGTGTTATATAAAATTGGAGAATTATTACAAGATAAAGCATTGGACTCATCTAAAGAAAAAATAGAGTCTTTATTGAACTTAAAAGAGGATAAGACTACTTTAAAAGATGGTACTGTTGTAGAAACTAAAGATGTTAAAGTTGGGGATATAATTTTAGTAAAAAATGGAGATAAAGTCTCTCTTGATGGAATACTAGAAGATGGAAATGCAAAATTAGATATGTCTGCTCTAAATGGTGAAAGTCAATATGTGAGTGTAGAATGTGGAAAAGAGGTACTTTCAGGAAGTGTAAATGTGGGTAATGCAATATATCTTAAAGTAACTAAAGAAGAAAAAGATAGCACTGTATCTAAAATAGTGGAACTTGTGGAAAATGCAAGTAAAAACAAATCTAAAACAGAAAAGTATATATCTAAATTTTGTAAAATTTATACACCAATAGTTATATTACTTGCATTAATTGTATTAGTGGCATTACCATTAGGTCTAAATGTAGCATGGACAGATGCTATTTATAGGGCATTAAACTTCTTAGTAATATCTTGTCCTTGTGCTCTTGTAATATCTATTCCTCTAAGCTTTTTTGTTGGAATGGGAGCATTAAGCAAAAAGGGTATTATATCAAAAGGAACTACATATTTAGATACACTAACCAAAGTAGATACTATTTATTTAGATAAAACAGGTACTTTAACACAGGGAAAATTTAAAGTAGTAGATATTG
This sequence comes from uncultured Clostridia bacterium, assembly GCA_947631415.1. GTDB lineage: Bacteria > Bacillota > Clostridia > TANB77 > CAG-465 > CAG-465. The sequence goes on along the minus strand of CANRLG010000026.1, from coordinate 10,348 downwards.
TATCAACTTCAAATTATAGTAAGGAAGATATACTAGAATATCTAGCATATTGCGAGTTTAAGTCATCTCATATCATAGCTAAAGCTATAATGGATGAGTATAATAATGAAATACAAGAAAGTAGAATAAAGGAACATGAAGAAATAGCAGGACATGGAATTCGAGCTATAATAGATAATAAAATAGTACTTTGTGGTAACAGTAGATTACTAAAAAAATATGATATTAGTTATGATATAGAAAAAAGTACAGGAACTGTAGTATTTCTTGCAATAGATAATAAAGTAGAAGGATATGTAATTCTAGATGATGTATTAAAACCTGAATCTGAACAATTAGTAGAATTATTGCATAAAAAAGGAATTAAAGAAGTTGGAATGCTTACAGGAGATAAATTAGAAGTTGCTGAAAATATAGCAAAGAAAATAAATATGGACTCATATCATGCAGAGCTTCTTCCTCAAGATAAAGTAAGTATTATTGAAGAAGCTAAAAAAGATGGAAAAATTGTATCATTTATTGGAGATGGAATAAATGATAGTCCTGTTATTGCAATTTCAGATGTAGGAATGGCAATGGGAAAAGGTACAGATATTGCTATTGAAACAGCAGATATGGTGCTTATGACAGACGAGCCTAAAAAAATAGTAGATGCAATAGATATTTGTAGAAGAACCAAAAGAATAGTTATTCAAAATATATGTGTTATTCTTACCATAAAATTATTATTCTTAATTTGTAGTGTATGTGGTATAACTACTATGTGGTTAGCTGTATTTGCAGATGTTGGAGTAACATTAATAACTATACTAAACTCTCTAAGAGCTTTCATAACAAAATAATATAAAAAAAGAGCTAGTGAATTAAAGCCACTAGTTCTTTTCATTTCCTTCCTTTTTTTTAGATAGTTTTGCTTTTGTTTTAAGTCTCTTTTCTTTCTGTTCTTCTCTAAAAGCATTTAATTGTTCTTTAAATTCATCCAATTGTTTCTTAAAATCTATAAATTCAAAATTAGGAAAAGCATTTAAAAATCTTTCTGTAAAATAGTCTCTTTTTAACAGAGATTTTTCTTTAAACTCATTAAATGCTTTATTTATTTGAGATTTTTTAGCTTTACTATTTTCATCTATATCTAGTTTTAATTTTTTAGAGAAATCTTTTAATAACACAAGTTTCTCTTTTAAATTTAGTAATACAAATATACTAGATATACAATCTATAATCATTAAAATAAATAGAGAAATAGCTATGTTTATGGCTAAATAATCTGGTAATTTATCTATTTGAGTAGATATAAACGGATGAACTATATATGTTAAAAGAATACCTAAAACAGCAAACATAGTTGAATTTCTCAAGCAAATTCTTCCGTTTATATTAAATTTCCTTTCTGAATAATCCCACCATTTAGCATTAAATAATTTTTCCAAAACAAAACTTGAAATATACTCAAGTAGTGAGGTAAATATCATACCTAGAAAAAATACTGCTATAGGATGAGCTTTAAATATATTTAAAAAGTATATTATAAGGAGTGAACCAAAACCATATATTGGACAATATGGGCCAGTCATAAAGCCTCTATTAGTCCATTTACCATCAAGTATTCTGCAATAAATAGTTTCAAGTATCCACCCTAATACGCTATAAATAAAAAAATATAAAAAAAGTGTACAAGGTATCATATAATCACCTGAAAATATTATATAGGAGTAATATAAAAAAGTCAATTATTATATTTTTTGTATAAAAAATGTATTTTTTCAAAAACTAAATTATATAAAATCTTTTTTTGGAGGAATATTATGAAAAAAGTAAAGCAAAAATTATTATCAATACTGATATTATTATGTGCAATATTAGTTACAAAAAATATAAAAGTATATGGTGCAGAGTCAGGTGCTGCTTTGTTTGATACATTATATGTTGGTGTAAGAGAACATGACTCAGTATATGGCTCACCTGCATTATATTACTATACTTTAGATGGTAGAATAGCATACTGTCTAGAGATGGCCGTAAAAGTTGTTAAAACAGAATACGGGCCTATTACATATAATGACCCAAGAATTGCTTATGCAATTACAGCGGACCATGGTTATACAAATAACCAAGCTGCAGACTTCCAAATTAGGCAAGCAGTAATTTGGGCATTACTTGGACAAATAAACATAGAAAATCTATATGCAGGAGATGCAGGTTGTGTTCAAGCGGCTAAAAATTTATATTATTCTGCCGTTTCATATACAGGAAATATAGATAGTCCAAGTGCTTCAGAAACAGCACTATATTTTCATGTAGAGGGAATGCAATATGTATCAAATAATATAACTGTAAGAAGGGGAGCTTCTTCAGATTATTATGATATAATTTTAAGTGGATTACCTGTAGGTTCATTCATATCTAACACCTCTGGAGGTGCGATAGATACTTCACATTTAACTTCAGATACACAGATACAAGTTCGTATCCCATTAGAAAACATACTATCAGATATTAATTCAATAGATTTGATTGCAAATTCAAGAGGAACTGTATTAAATACGAGAAATGCGTATGTATCTCAAGGACCTAAATCTCAAATGTTATTGCCTCCAGATATTACAAATACTCCAACTACTAATCCTTTAAGGTTTATTCTTGGAAATAGAATTTTAGCTGTAGGAGGCTTAGAAGTAAAAAAAGTAGATGAGTATAATAAGCCAATTAAAGGAACTACCTTTAAAGTTTCAAATGGTAGTATCACTAAAACAGAAACAACAGGAGATGATGGTATAGCTAGATTTTCAGATTTACCAGCAGGAACATACACAATAGAGGAAACAAGTGCAGCTTATGGATATTATAATGATAAAGTTACTATTTCTCAACGTGTAATTACTGGAATAACAGTAAATACTTCAAAATCTAACAAAGAAGAAAAAGGAAGAATAAAAATTATTAAAAGAGATGATGTAACAGGAAACATTCCTCAAGGTGATGCTAAACTTGAGGGCGCAGTATATAAAGTTTATGCTAGAGAAGATATCTACACTCCTAATGGAAGTACATTAATATATCATAAAGACCAAGAAGTAGCTACACTTACTACAAATTCAGAAGGTACTACAAACACTGCAGATTTGCCTCTTGGAAATTATATGTACAAAGAGACTCAAGCTTCAGAAGGATATTTACTAAATGATACAGAAAACTTATTTACTATTTCGTATGATGGTCAAGATATAGAATTTAAAGAGTATATGTTCACTTCACAAGAGACAGTAAAAACAAATGATATAGCAATTATTAAAAAATTACAAAAAACAGATTCTACTCCTCAATTAAATTTAAGTGGTGCAAAATTTAGTGCTACATTAAAGAGTGATAGAAGTAAAGTGTATGAATCAACAGTTACAGATGATTCAGGATATTGTGTAATTGAAAATTTACCTTATGGTACATACGAAGTAGAAGAAATAGTTGTACCAGATGTAGCATTAAAAATAGACAATTTTGATGTTTTTGTAGACCAAGACTCAAGTGAAAGAGAACCATATCAATATACAAAAGAAGATGTAGCAAAGAAAATGAAAATAACTATACATAAAGAAGATATTGAAACTGGTACAACAACACAAGGCGATGCTAAACTTGATGGTGCTAAATATACAATTTATAGAGATGAGGCTTTGACTGATGCTATTGAAACTGTAACAATTCACGACCTTCAAGCAGAAACAGGATGGTATTTAGCAGGAACATATTATATAAAAGAAACAAGTAGACCAGAAGGATATTTAATAGATGAACAAACATATAAAGTAGTTCAAATTCCAGCTGAACAAACAGTAGAATTTTCTTATCATGATATTACTTCTAAAGAACTAGTAGAAAAAGGAAATATCTACATTGCAAAATATGCAGAAAATAATACAAATGATGGTAGAGGCTCAACTACAAAACCTGGTGCAGCAGGAGTAGAATTAACACTTACTCTAAATTCTAAACCTGAAACAAATTATAAAGCAGTAATACAAGATAATGGATATGCAGAGTTTATAGATATACCTTATGGATGGTACACAATTACAGAAACAAAGAGTTTAGAATTTGTGGATATAATGGATCCACAACAAGTGTATGTATCATATAATGAACAAAAATTATATTATATAATACAAGACCCAAGAAATGAAAGAAAATTAAAAATAATTAAAAAGGACTCTGAAACAGGAAATACAGTTCCACTTGCTGGGGCAACATTTAGAATTTGGGATGTAGCAGGTAAGAAATACATTAAACAGACTATAAACTATCCGACACCATTTGAAATTGAAGAATTTACAACTTCTTCAGATGGAACTTTAGTATTACCAGATGGTCTTATTCCTGGAGAATACGAGCTAGAAGAATTAACTGCTCCTTATGGATATGTTTTAAGTCGTGATAGAATGAAGTTTAATATTAATGCTACAACTCCAGAAAATCCAGAATTTATAGAAACAACAGAAGTAGAATTTCCAAATACAGCACAAAAAGCAGTTGTTAAAGTTATTAAAAAGGCAGAAGTATTTTCTTCTAAGAAACGTGAAGATGATATGACAAGACCAGTATATGAAGAAAAAGGACTTGAAGGAGTCGAATATACTATAACAGCTAAAGAAGATATAACAACACCTGATGGAAGTGTAAGAATGAGAAATGGCGATACTATAACTTTTGTAACAGGTGAAGATGGTGTAGGAAAATCTCAAGAACTATACTTAGGTGCTTATAGTATAAAAGAAAGCAGGACTGTTGATGGATATATTATTCAATCTGAGGAAATACCTTTTATTCTTGAATATAAGGGTCAAGAGATAGATATATATGAAAAGAATATGGATTATTTGAATGTAAGACAAAAAATTAAATTAAAACTAGCAAAAGAAATGGAAGATAGCGAGTATAAAGATATTTTAAATGATGCATATAAAGATATTGTATTTGGAATTTATGCTCAAGAAGACTTAGTAAATTACAAAGGAGAAAAGATAATAGATAAAGATACTTTAGTAGATAAGTTATATATAACAGAAGAAAAAGTAAGTACACCTTGTTATGATTTACCACTTGGAAAATACTATATTAAAGAAATAAGTACAAATGAAAACTACAAACTAAATGAGAAAACTTATCCATTTGAATTTAGTTCGCCAGACGATACAAGTTCAGTAGTAGATGTAAACATAGAAGGAAAAATTAATAATGATTTGGATGAACTAACAAAACTTAGACTACTAAAAATAGCAAAAGAAAACAGAACTTTCTTAGAAAGTATAGGTGATGCTCTAACAGGTTATGACCCAAAAGTTAAAACACATACAATAAGTGGTGTTAAATTTAAACTATATTATGATAAAAATGGAGTTCCAACAGATTTAGTAAATGTAAATGGAGATAATGTTTATACAACAAACGAAGAGGGTATAATAGAGGTAGAAAATTTACCTTATGGAAAATATTACTATCAAGAAATAAGTGTTCCATTTGGTTATGAACTAGACAACAGCTTACATGAAGTAGAAATAGTAAAAGGAGAAGATGAAGATAAAACTGTAGAGTTAGTTGTAGAAAATAAATTAGTCGAAGTAAGATTATTTACAAAATTGGATGCGTTCTCTTCAGAAGTAATTCCAGATTGTAAGTTTGAGATACTAAATGAACAAAGAGAGGTAATATATACAAATACAACAAATGATGAAGGTGAATTTTATATGTCAGTAGATTTACTTTCTCCTGGTAAAGTATATTATTATCATGAGTTAAGTGCTCCAGAAATGTATGAATTAAATGATGAATTACATGAATTTACAGTAAATGAAGATTATACAATAGATAAATCTACAGTTGAGAACTTAAGAAAGACATCTAATGTAAAAATATCTAAATCAGATTTCTTATCTAAAGAAAAGATACCAAATTGTAAATTTGAACTTAGAAGTTTAGAGTCAGAGTGGGTAAAAGAAGGGGTTACAGATGAAAATGGAGATTACTATTTTGAAAACGTACCTTATGGTGAATATACATATACAGAACTTGAAGCTCCAAAAGATTACAATATAGATACAACTCCACATAGAGTTACCATAGACTCACAAACAAGAGAACTAAATATTACAGATGAAAGAATGATAGATGTATTTACAGCAGACATAGTATTTTCATCAATTTTACCAATAATTGGATTAAGTATTTTTGGAATGATATGGTTAGTATATAAAAGAAAAATATTAGAATAATTTAAAGAAAGTCCCTGAGTTAAGGGACTTCCTTTTTTATGGACATTTTTATGAAATTTGTGTGAAATTGTATTGTAATATTATGTAAAAAAAATGGATATTTTAGAAAATTTTAAATTTGGTTTGTTGAAATTAAAAAATATTAATGATATGATTTTTATATCAGAAAATAAAATATTTTTTATTTTTTGTAAGAAAAATAAAGAAAGAGGGAGGAAATATGAAAATAAGTAAACTCAAATACGTGTTCGCTTTTATGCTTGTAGTAACACTTTCTGTAGTAGGTGTTGGAAACGTAAAAGCAGCAAAGTTTGACCCAACAGATGTGGATGTTAGTGATTTTATACAAATGACAGAAGCTATCGTAGATGGCGATGAACCATCTCAAGGTGGTCAAACAACAACATACGCTAATACTGTAGCAGTTTTCAATTCAACTTATTCATTTGGTAGTTATAATCCATTACATTTTTATGCTATTAAAAATACTACTTCTGGATTATTCACAAAAGTATACTCATTGAGTACTACACAAAATTCAACTACAGGTGATGGCGTTGAATATACAAGTTTAGGTGTTGGGGATGATGTAGGTTTAGCACTTGCATTTGGTCTTGGTGCTTTATCACCAGAACAAGCTGCAAACCAAAACGCTCTAAGTACTTCAGCTCTAGCTCAATCAGCAGCTACACAAGCATACATTTGGGATGTTAGAAATGGTACTTCTTACGGTACTGAATTAACTGGTGCAGCTAAAACTGCATATGATGCTATAGCTACAAAAGTTACTAAAGCTAAACAAATACCTTCATATACTTATGCTTCAGAAGCAACTTCAAGACAAAATCCAATAGAAATGGTATGGAATGAAGCAGCTGGAAGATATGAAGCAACAGTAACTGATAGTCAAGGACTTGATACTACAGACCTTATCAATGTAATAATTGAAACACAACCAGATATACACTATACAAAGAATGGAAACTCAGTAACATTCTTTACAACTAGTCAAATAGGTACAGCTGCAAATCCAAAAACTATACCTGTTTATAGATCTATTAACAATGGTGTAATTAGACCAGGATATGCTACAAACTCAGTAAACGGAGAACAATTTGTATATCTATCTGCTTCTCCAGTAGCTTATACTGATTATGTATCTTATATAAGTTTATACACTAATGCTCTAAGAGTAAAAGTTGTTAAAACTTTAGCTTCTGACCCTGGTAAAACAACTAATAAAGGTGATGCAACAGTAGAAGGTGCAGTATATGGTATATATGAAGACCAAGCTTGCTCTAGAAAAGTTGCTGAATTAATCACTGATGCTAATGGTACTGCAACAAGTAATCCATTAGAATACAAAAATTACTGGGTAAAAGAAATTACACAAGCTGAAGGTTGTAAAATAGACACAACTGTTTATGATGCTACAACTGGAAGTGCAAAAGATGAAAATGGACAAAAAGTAATAACTATAAATTCTTCTGAAAGAATTATTTATGGTGGAATGAGATTAATTGTTTCTATAAGTGATTTAAGTGGTAGCACTACTAAAGACCCATCAGTTGGTTCAACTATTGAGTTAGTATTAGATAGTGATCATAATCAAAAATATACTACAACAGTAGATAGCAGAGGATATGCTGAATTTACAGATATACCTTATGGTCACTATACTTGCTATGAAACTTCTAGACCAAACATTGAACATGGTGAAGAACAAGATCTTATGGATCCAATGAAAATCTTCATCGACAGAGAAGAAACTTATATTTACTCTAAACTAGTAAATACAAAAACAGCTGAAAGATATATAAGAATGGAAATCAAAGATAAAGGAACAAATAAATTTATCACTGGTTCTCCAGCAACTTTCAAAATATATGATGTACAAAATCAACAATATGTAGTACAAACAGTTACATATTCTGAAGATCCAACTGTACATACTCCATATCAAACAGATACATTCAGTACTGATGATAGAGGATATGTTGTAACAGCTGAAATGTTACCAGCAGGTGACTACAGACTTGAAGAAGTAACTGCTCCAGAAGGATACTACAACCAATATGCAGCAACAGGAACACATGTAGACTTCAAAGTTACTCCAAACTCTACTGAAAATTACGAACATGAAGATGTTGTTGTAACAGTATTTAATACTCCACAAATTCACGAAGTAGAAGTATATACTACAGGTGATGTTTTAAGTGGAACTAATGAAGTAACAGAATTTGGAAATCAAACTAATAACCCTGCTTATACAACAAAAGCTATTCCAGGAGCTAAATATGAAATAAGAGCTCTAGAAGATGTTTATACAGATGATGGAACACTTCGTTGGGCAGCAGGACATGTAGAATCTTATACTACAGATAATACTGGTATGTTTGTATTAAAACTATATGCTGGTAAATATTCTATTACTCAAGTTGAAGTTCCAGAAGGATATGTATTAGATAGTACTCCACAAGAGTTTGAATATACATATCAAAGTCAATTAATCGAAACTGTTAAAGAACCAAGAATTACTTATTCTCTAACAAGACAATTATATAATGTAATTATGCACAAACAATTTGGTGATGCATACTATTACAGACAAACAGATATGGAAATTCCAGCAATTGATGTTGCTCTATATCAAGATGTAACATTTGGAATTTATGCAAAAACTGATATCAAAAATACTCTAGGAGAAACAATCATTAGAGCAAATGAATTAGTTAATGTAATAAATGTTGGTGTTGATGGTGTAGCTACAGTTACAGCTGATTTACCAATGGGACAATTCTATGCAAAAGAATTAACTACAAATGAAAACTATGAGTTAAATGAAACTCATCTAGATATAAACTGTGTACCACAAAATAAGACAGAAGTATCATTCGATATTGATGCTGGAAAAGTTGTAAATAATCCATTAAAAGTAACAAAAGTTACTTTAATCAAAGTTGAAGATTTAACAGAATTAAATAACAGATTAGATGAATTAGCAGGAAAACTTGCTAATGGAACTACAGGAAAAGAAACAAATCACAAAACAGTAGCAAAACTTGAAGGTGCAGTATATAAAGTATTCTTTGAAGCAAATGGTTCATATTATCCATTACTTGAAAAAGATGAAACAACTGGAAAACTTAAAGAAGTTGTAAGAACAACTGATGAAGATGGTGAAATATACATGGAAGGTCTTCCATTTGGAAGTTATGCAGTTCAAGAAGTAGAAGCTCCTAGATATTATGATTTAGATTCAGCTAAATATCCATTTAGTGTAACAAAAGATAACCCAGAATTTACAGGTATGTTATATGATATACGTACATTAGTAGATTTCACAATCGTTGTTGAAGACGAAGATGGAAACTTACTTAAAGATGCAGTAGTAACTCTAGTAGATACTGATACAGATAATGTTTATACAGCAGAAACTGATGAAGATGGTGTAGCAACATTTGAAGATGTAAGGGCTGGAAGATATATAAGAAAAGTAAGCGGACTTGAAGAACAATATGTAGTACCAGAAGACAAAGAATTCTATATTGAAGAAGACGAAGAAGTTCTTGAAACAGTAAAAGTAAGATTTGTTGTTGGTAACATAGTTGTTTACAAGACTGATGATGAAACTGGTGAACCAGTACCAGGATGTACTTTCCAAGTACTAGATTATGAAACTGGTGATGTTCTTGAAGAACAAGTAACTGATGAAAACGGATATGCAAGATTTGATGGATACAGATATGGAAAATATCTAGTACAAGAATCTGAAGCTGCTGAAGATTACGAAAAATCTGATGCAATCATGGAAGTTTCTATTGTTGAAGATGGTGTAGACGTAGTTGTAGCATTCACTAACGTATACACAGCAGATATAGCAGTTGCTCTATATGTAGTAGTTGCTCTAGTATCTGTATTTGCAATAGTTAAAGTTGCTAAAAAAATGAAAAGAGACTAATATAAATTAGTTAAATAGAATAGGAGGTAGAAATACCTCCTAATTTTTTGGTGTTATAGAAAACCACAGGCTATGCCTGTGGTTCAAAAAAGCTTAAAGCTATGCACAAAGTAATAGAAAAACC
>CANRLG010000025.1 GCA_947631415.1 uncultured Clostridia bacterium | reverse complement strand
GGTAATACGAAGTTTACTTCATCTCCTGCCTCTACTCCTACTAATTCTCCTCCAGTTAAGTCTACAACATTAGACTTGTTATATTCTCTATCTGTTGCATCTATTCCTGTGATTGTTATAGTTTTCTTTGAAATAACTACATCTACTGCTGTGTGTTCTGGTTGTGTTAATGTGTAGTTAGATGAGTCTTTTCCTGTAAGAGTTATTTCAGGTACTGTTACATTATGTGTTCCTACTTGGTCACTGTCTGCTGTTCCTGTTGCAGGTAATACAAAGTTTACTTCATCTCCTGCTTCTACTCCTACTAATTCTCCTCCAGTTAAATCTACAACATTAGATTTGTTATATTGTCTATCTGTTGCATCTACTCCTATTATTGTTATATGTTTTGGACTTATTACTACATCTACTGCACTGTGGTCTGGTTGTGTTAATGTGTAGTTAGCTGCATCTTTTCCTGTAAGAGTTATTTCAGGTACTGTTACATTATGTGTTCCTACTTGGTCACTATCTGCTGTTCCTGTTGCAGGTAATACAAAGTTTACTTCATCTCCTGATTCTACTCCTACTAATTCTCCTCCAGTTAAGTCTACAACATTAGATTTGTTATATTCTCTATCTGTTGCATCTATTCCTGTGATTGTTATTGTTTTTGGAGTAACTACATATTGTCCTTTAATACCTGTTTCGTATTCTACTCCTTCATATTTAACTTTTAAATTGTAATTATATGTTTTAACATCATTTGGTAATGTTTTTGCATCATCGTAGTATTCTACAATTTCTGCACCATGTGGATTTGTATATTCTACTCTATGGTCATGAGAATCATATACATTTGTTTCTTTTGTTACTTCTATTCCATCTATTAATCCACAAATTGGACATTCATCTAAACTAGAACTGTAATCTGGATGTCCTAGTCCAGCAGTACATTTTTTGTATATATTAGTAATATCAACATCTTTTGTTGAAGTATTTCCTAATTTATCTTCTGCTTTTATTGTATAAGTTTCATTTTTAGAAACTGTATATTTATATACTCCATCTTGTGGAGTTACTTCATTTCCATCAAGATAAACTTTTGATAATCCTGAATGTAAATCATTTGCTGTTATTATAATATCTACTGTTTCAGTTGTGATAGATTCTGGGTCTATTGTATATGAAATTTCTGGAGCTGTATTATCTAGTTTATATATACATACAACTCTATCATCACTTACATTACCAGCATTATCTTTTGCAACTATATGTAAATATTTTTCTCCTGTTGTATCACTTATATTTATTGTATCATTTGCTTCTGTTTTCCATGCACCATAACTTCCTGGTACTTCTTGTCCTTCTGTTACAGCATATTGGTATGAATTAAATCCACTTCCACCTTCATCTGTAAATTGTACATTTATATCTATACTCTTTGTCCAATCACATTCTATTGGATTAACTATAAATTCTGGTGCTATTTTATCTCCAGTTACTTCTATAGTTCTACCAAATCTTTCAGATTTTCTACCATCTTCTGTTGTAACTGTTAAGTATACTTTATAATTTCCTTCTGCTAAATCACTAAAGTCTGTTTTTGGTGTACTTCCAGTATAAATTTGTGTAGTACCATCTTCTTTATACATTTCCCATAAATAAGTTGTTAATTGTTTTCCTTGTGGGTCATATGAAGAATCTACATATTGAACATTTTTATCATATTTAGTAATTGGATCTGTTGTAATATTAAATCTAGCTACTGGAATACCATCACCAATACTTGCAGTTTGTGTTGCACTCCATGCGCCTTGTAGGTCTTTAACTCTTAATTGTACAACGTAATGTTTACTTGTATCAATTGTTGTTAATTGTCCATCACTCCAAGTACCATCTTCAACACATAGATATTTCCATTCATATTGAGCAATACCATTATTTGCTTCTGATTGTTTATCTAAATCATAAGATTGACTACCATCTAATGTTACTGTTGTTCCATCTACTTGCATATCTATTATTGCAACTGGTCTTCTATGAACGTATACATCTGTTGGTATAATATTTTGATCTCTAAATGTTATTTTAAAATCTCCAACTTTATCAAAAACATTGATAAAATCACTTAGATATTGTCCAGACTTAGCAAATTGTCCCATATTATTTTCATAATATTCATAATCATGATTTACTTTCCATTTACCATATGGCCATTGATCATCTGCTGTACCTGTTTGAATACTATCAGGTGTTATTGTAATATCAATTGGCTCTCCAACTATAACATATTGTGTATCTTCTGGTTCACCAATTACTTCTTTGATATATTGTGCAGTTTCTTCCATTAAGTTTCCATCTGTATTCATGAAAAATTTACCATTAGTGTCATTATCTTTAATTAATCCTTCAAATTCTTCTTCATTTACACCAACACCCCATGATACGAAGTATATTGTATCATCAAGTAATCTTGACAATATTTCAGTATATTTTGCTTTATCTTGTAATTCTTCGTTTTGTGTATCATCTACATCTACTAAGAATTTATATGAATTTTCTCTCCATTCTGGTTCTTTTAATACTTCTGTATAACTCTTTATATCTTCTGTTTGTAAATTAATTCCTGTTAAAGCAAAATGTCCTATATCTTCACAGCCATGACTATAGTGATCTGTAAAGAATCCATATCCATTTCCTATTGTATTATCATCAAGTGGAATATCATAAACATATGGTGATGATAATCCTCCACCAGTTACAGTAATTTGCGTACTAGAAGCTACAACAGTAAGGTCACCTGTTTTATTAATATTAAGTCCTGCTACTTTTGTTTTTTGCATAGGTGTTGAATGATCATTTTTTGTATATGTAAATTTCCAAAGTGCTCCATTTTTATTTCCTGATCCAGAATAATAATCATGACCACTTTCATTAAAACTAAGTGCATAACCTGTTAATTTATTTCCATCTTCTTTAACTCTAAGTAACATTCCAGCGGCTTTAAAGCTATCACCAAAATCTATATCATAGTGGAATGAAAACTTTTGCTCTTGATCTTTTTCTGGCATTATCCAAATAGCATTTTTTCCTTCTTTGGAATTGTTTCCTTTCATAGTTACATCTGCTCCATTATTTTGTCTAGTTATAGATCCTATTGAAGATGATACATCTTCTTTCCATTGGAATGATGTAGTATTTTCAACTAATACCATCTCAGATGCAATTACATTAACATATTCTGTGTCAATGTTAAGATTTTGTAATTCTCTAAATAAATTTTCTTTAAAGTTATCTACATCAGCTCTAGTTTTAGATTTAGCTAAAACTATATCTACAACTGGCTTTTGCATTATACTCATTTTAACTTCTTGTCCACCTTCTTGAGCACCTGCTATTTTTGCAATGCCATCAGATTGAATGTTTTCTGATTTTGGTTCATTTCCTCCTTCCATTTCATTTACTTGGTTAGTAGTACTATTTTCTACAGTTTTTAAACTGTCACTTGTTACTTTCTTATGTCCTTTAGTATATACTATTGAAACCATAACAAGTAATACAAGTGTAGTAAGAATAAAAAATTTTTTCTTTTTCATAATCTATCCTCTCTTTCCTTTATTACCTCGTATAATTACATTTTATCTCAATTAAATACAATTTTAAACAAATTACTATTTTTTATAAAGATATACATTTATAAATCAAAATTGTATTACACTAATATTAAAAACAATAAAAAATAAAAACACTATTGTAACATAAAAAAAAAAAATAATTACATTGTTTTGTAAACTATATATTTTTTTAATAATAAGACATTTTTAAACAAAAAAGAGGCTTTCGCCTCTTTTTTAATTTGATTTAAAGATATCCAATATCATTGCAGAATCAGTTGAATTAAGTACTCCATTATTATCCATATCTCCTAATCTATAATCTTCTTCTGTTGCATTACCATTTTTATATAAATCTAATACCATAGCAGAATCAGTTGAATTAATAACGCCATCCTTATTTACATCACCTTTTAGATAATCTGAAACAACTAGTTTAAAGATGAATGAATTTGGTACTCCATTGTATTCACCAAATTGTTCACTTAATGACCCTTCAACTCTTTCAAGTCCTTGAGAATAAGAAATTCCATCACCATCTTCATCATCTTTTAATTGCTTTTTATAATTTTTTAAAGGACAAAGAATACTATACTCACCAGCTTTATCCACTGTAACTCTTGCTACATTTCCACCTATCTCATTATCTGTATTAAAATCAGGTGAAATAACCTTTTCTATTTCTATTTCATCATTTGCTTTTAAATCGTTACTGATCGTAAAACTATATGTATTACCAGTATTTACATAAAATGTTGGACAATTATCATCTTCATAAACTGGTGTCATATTACCAGATGAAATTCTTATGCCTTCTTTTTTAGACTCATTATTAATTATTAAAGAGTATTCTTTAGTTAAACTCTTACCATCTGGACCTGTTACATTAGCTCTTACTTTAATATTTCTAGAAATATCTACAGCTCCTCTTATATGTAAAACACCATCATTATCTACTTTTACTGCATCCTGTCCATCTATTTGACCTGGATCACCAACAAGTGAATAAGTAATAAGTTGTGCTTTAGCGACTTTTGCTTTATCATATCCATCATAAGTAGCCTTTGGTCCTTGAATATGAACTAGCCCTGCACTATCGAATTCTTTATTTGATATATCTACGTTAAAGCATGTTATAGCCTTTCCTGTTTCATCACTTTCAAACGTAAATCCTTCTATACCCTTTACAACTGTAATTTTGTATTCTGCAGGAGTTACTATATTAGCAGTTGATACAAGAACAGTAACATCACCAATTCCTGTAAATGTAACAACACCACTTGAATCTACTGTTGCAATATCATCTCCTTCTCCCTTTTTAATAGAATATTTAATTTCATCTTTACTAATTGATGGAATAACTTTTGTACTTAGTTCTAATCTGCAGAATTTATCTCCAGATGAGTATGATTGTACATATCTACCATCTTTTATATTTGTAAGAGAAGAACTTAACTCTATCTTTTGAGCAGGTGCTACAATATTAACTTCAAAAGTTCTATCTTTTACACCACTTCTCTTAATTTTAATTTTACCAATTCCATTTATTACTAATTTATTTCCATCTTTAATTGATGCTATATCATTTCCTGAAACTACACTCCATGCTAAATTTGGATTTGTTTCAAGTGCATCTTCTGGATAAGTTTTAGCACTTAAATTATATTCGTAAGGTTCGTTACCTGTAACAGCAATTGTTTGTGTGGTTGTAATTTTCTTTCCACAATCATCAAGAATTATATCTTTACCGCTTACACTAACAATAGATTCAACACTTGTAATATTAGAACTTACACTAATAGTTGAAACTCCACCATAATTTCTATTATCATGATACATATCTGACATAGCTGATACATATGTTATTAAACTATATTGTGAAACGTTTTTATTTGGAGCAATAACTTTTAATTGTATATTTTTTATTAATTTTTCTGATGAGTCAATGTCCACATTTATTGCTTCAACTTGGAAATAATCATTCAAGTTTTTATCCATTTGATTATCTGATTGGAAAATATATGCTCCTGCATATTTACTATTATCTGGTGTTTTTGTTAGATAGTATTGATTATTACCATCACTTAAAACCCATTGAATATCCAAAATTTCAGTAACATCATCTGGAACTGTTACTACTTTAAATACTTGTGATGTTTTTTCTGAAGCATCCATTTCTACACTAGAAGGTGTCATTGTTACATCTTTTAAACTTATATATGGCATAAGTATTATTTGGTCTGTAACATCTGAGCCATCCATTTTTACAGATATTACAACTTGCTCCTCAGATGGTTTACTTGCATAAATAGTACCATCTTGTGTAACACTTATAACATCTGGATTTGATGAAGACCATGTTAATTTTAAATCTGCAACATCTGTATTTGAAAGTTTAACTCTAAGTTTTAATGCTCTACCTATAGGAGCTTGATAAACATTTTTATAGTCTGGCATTTTATATAAATTTGTTGTATCAATCACCATTGAATTAGGTGTTGTTGGATTCATTAAAGAATCTGCATATTCAAATACTGTTCTATATTTGTATGTAGCATTTTTATTTTGTTTTTTAACATCAGTTAAATTATTAATTGTTACTTCATATACATAGCCTGTCATAGGTTCTATATCATGGTCATAGAATAAAATCTTATTAGCTGCTGAGGTAATTACTCCATCATTAAAGCATACATTTTGATAAATTTTTCCATCTTCATTTACTTCTGAAGTAAAGTTCCATGTTTTTCCTGTGTTAATACATTTAACAGTAGTTGTTGTATTAGGATTAACAAGATATTTATCTTCATTAAAAGATGCAGTCCACTTAAATCTTCTATTTGTTAATGTTTCTAAGAATGTTACACCATTTACAGCTGGTAAGCCGTTACAATCATAATCTAAACTTTGGAATCCAGATAAGTTAACTGCCCCTACAAAACCAGTTATTCCATAACCAAATAATGAAAATGTAGGTTTTAATAAATCTCTTCTATGTCCTAATGTAAAATCTTTATCATCGCCCTCATCCATTAATAACGCTTTAATATGATATAACATGGTATCTACATTTGTAGATTTAAGTGCGAATGATATATTACTTCCCCATGATTTTTCATCACCAATGGCAATTTTATAATACTCATCAGATAATCCATCAGGCTGTTCTGGATGGTGGGATATTCCTAATTTTAAGTATAAATATCTATATTGAAGTAATGTTGTTAAATGTTGTATAATATTAAATCCCTCGGAATCAGCTTTTACTAGTCCTAGACCACTTCCAGCTCTTATAGCATTAAAATATGCTGTAATACCTTCTTTTTTATCATCAATTAATTCACCTGCACGCATTTTAGATAGATTATCATATATAGGTTCAGTTTTATAAAGTTGACTAGATTTATTTAACTTACTCATTGCTTCATTATAATATGCTCTACCACTTGCAAGTTTATTTGCTTCATCTTGTGTTAATTCTATAGCATCATTTCTATCAAATATTTTTGGAGAATATGCTGTTCCAATTAAAGTTTTCTTTGCATAATTATATGTCCAAACAGGAACATTTCTCTCACTCAAGTCTTTATTTTTTTGCGCTTTAGCCATACCTGCAAGTAATAAAGGGTTAAAAATGTAGTATGATGAATAAGATAATTTAACATTTGTACTAGTACCTATTGCAGTATAAAAAGTTGTACCAAATCCACTTCCCATAGTGTAATTTAATAAATTACTTTTAAATTCTAAAAATTGATTGTTAATATAGAAAAAGTTTTCAAGAGTTTCAAATGTATCATTTCCATTTGCATCTTTATCTGTTTCTAAAAAACTATCATCTCTATTATAATAATGTATTAATGCATTATACATTAATACAGCATGTTCTGACATATCAAGCATTACTTTAGATTGAACACCCATATCTTCAGCAGAACCTATATCTTTTGCATCGCTTAAATAGTTAACTTTACAATATTCTTCCTCAAATCTTTCAGTATAAGAATTTACTATTCTACTAAAGTTTCCACCTAAATATACACTTTTATTATAATATACACCACCTACAATTTTTCCATCATCAGATAATAAACATCCATATAGGGTATTTCTTTCATTATATGGATAATTATCTCCGAAACTGTATGTGTTTGTTTTATATGATGGATCTACTGAGCCATAACTAAATATTTTTCCATCAGCAATTGTTTCAATATACAAATAATCATCAAAATTATTTCCTGTATAAAAACTATATGCCTTACCTCCGAACAAAGAATCAGTTTCAAGTCTTATTTTTCCTCCATACCATGAAGCAATTTCATCAACAGTAGTTTCTTTTGTTATAATTCTACCTGTTCCATTAACTTCAATATACATCAAGTCATTTTTTGTAAATTGACTATAACTTGAGGCATTTACATGATTTGCAACCAATCCCACAAATAAAATAAATATAAAAGACATAACAAATTTAATCTTTTTCATATAACTTTACCCCTTCCGAGCTACATTTCATACATATTTTATACAAAAATTTTATCAAATAATGTCTAAATATTAAATATATTAGCTTAAATTTGTAAAATTATTACAGTAAATATTACATTTATGAAACAAAAAAGAAAGGATAGATTTCTCTACCCTTTCACTATGTTAATTCAAGTTATTTTGAATTATTTTACTAATACTTTTTTAGTTATTACAATTCCACCAAGTGAAACAATCATAACTAATGCTGTAGCAGCAACTGGAATATCTGAAGTATCAGCATTATCTGGTTGTGGAGTAACTACTTTAAGTTTTAATGTTACAGTATTTTCTACAACATTTCCTTCTTCATCCTCTTCAGTACCAGTAACGATTGTTACTTCTCCTTCACCATCAGCTTTACCTGTTACAGTTATTGTTCCTTTTCCTGTTTCAGGATCATAAGAAACATCAACATCTGCTAAGTTTTCATCAAATTCCATAGATTCTTTAACTTTTTGTTCAATTTCTTCTTTAGTGTCTGTGCAATTTTCTGGTTCAACTGTAAATGGTATTGCAATTTGATCTCCAGGAGCTATTTCAAGTCCTTCTTCAAGACTCTTAACATCTTCATCATCAATAACTACATTTTCAAGTGGATATTCAACAACTTCAACTGTATATTCAGCTGTAATTTTTTTAGCTGTATCAGGCATTTTAGCAGTTATTGTTGCTGTACCTTCTTTAACAGCTGTAACTTTACCATTTTGATCAACTGTTGCAATTTCAGGATGATCTGAAGACCATACTATTGTTTTTCCATCAGTTGTTTTATGAGTTGTTTCTGGTTCTTCAAAAGCAAGAGATGTTTCTAATGTTTGAGATTTTCCTCTTAAGAATTCTTCCTCTTGTCCTTTTAAAGTTAAGTTTGTAATTCTATTTTCTTTAACTGTTACATTTACTTCTTTGATGAATTCTCCAGTTTGATCATTATTTGCATAAATTGATACAACTGAATTTCCTCTTTCAAGTCCTGTAAATGTTACTTTACCAGTTTGTTCATCTACTTTAGTATCAACACCAGTTCCAGTTTTAACTGAAGCTGCTAGAGATTCCCAAGCACTTCCTTCTGGGTTAGCTGTAGCAGTAACTACATCAGAATCTCCTTTGTATACTGTTACATCAGTTTTATCTAATGAAATAGATTTAAGTGCAACTGTAACTTTTACATCTAATGTTGAAGTTTTTCCATCAACAGTTAATGTAATTTTTGCAGTACCATAAGAATGTGCTGTTACTGTTACTTTCTTAGTTTCTGGGTCTACTTCTGCAGTAGCTACTTCAGATTTATTTGAAGTAACTGTTGTTTGTCTTGGTTGAGAAGTTGTTGGGTTTAATGTATATCCAACTGCTTCTGTATTTTTCTCATCAACGTCAAGTACAAGTGTGTTTTTATCAAAGTTTACACTTGCAACTGAAGTTGTAACTTTAACAGTTATTCTATCTTCTAATTCACCATATTTTACGACAATTTCACATTGTCCATTTCCAACAGCTGTAACTTTACCATTTTGGTCAACTGTTGCAACGCTTTCATTTGTAGTAGACCAATCTAATACAGCATCACTTGCATCTTTTGGAGTAATTACTACATTTTTCTTTAAATCAATAGTTGGATTTGTAGTAACGTCAAGATTTAAGTCTTGGTCAATATCAAAGCTAACATCTGTTGGTGCTACTGAAACAACTATATGAATTGTAGCTGTATGTCCATCAACTGTAGCTGTAATATCACATTCACCTTTACCAACTGCTGTAACTGTTCCATTTGGATCAACTGTTGCAACACTATCCTTACTTGATTTCCAAGTAACTGTGTTTCCTTGTGCTCCAGTTGGATCAATTCTTAGCATTGAACCTAAATCTACAGTTTTCCTATTAATATTATCTAGACCAATAGGTCCTTCAGTATCAAATCTTACAGATTGAGCTTCTACTGTTGCTTTTAAATCATCTAGATTTGTTTTTAGATAATAAGTTGTAGTGTCATCTGTTACATATGTACTGCCTTCTAATTTAACACCTGATGCAGTAAATCCTGCAACATTATCTGCAGAAGAACCACCTTCATCAATACTATTACCTACCATAAACATTTCAATAGTTCCTGGTTGAATAGTATCAAGTGCAGTAAATTGTATTGACAATACTTCTCCTGTAAATTCTGGAGAGTCACTACCAGCTTTAGACATACCAACAGCTATTGTTTTATAACCTCCTGAAGTATTGAATGCTGCATTACCCATTCCAAGAGCTTGACCAACTGGTCCAGGAATACAATCTGGGTAATTTCCAATTCCACCTTTACCTACTTTAGAATCTGCTACTACCTTACTTTCATCGTAAGCTAATTTGAAAGAAACACCACCTATACCAGTTGATGGAATTTTATCCAAATTTAATGTTACTGTGAACTTATCTCCTGGTTTAATATTGGTGCTACTAGAATTTAAGCTCATAACGATTTGAGCTTCATCTTCTGAAACGGAATTAACGTATTTTTCTATATTTGCTGCTGTAACTTTTGGTGTTGTTGCTGCTACGATACCAGCGAACATAGCAAACGCTAAAACTTTCATTTTTTGTCTTCTTTTCATATTCTCAAAATTCCCCCCTTATAAACACCTTTGTTTATACTTATATATTAGCATAACGAAAATTTAAATTCAAGAAAAAATTAATGAAAATTCTGTTATTTTTTCTTAGTTTTTCAATGTTTTATTTTTTTTGCTTATTTTGCTTGATTTATAATGTTTCTTATTCACATAAAAAAGTAACAATTTTTATATCTTGTGTTACTTTTCTGTTACAGTTATACTTATCTCTCAAGGTTTTGGATTATTACAAGAGCAAATTCACTAAAGTCTTGTTTCTTTTGTTTTTCAATTATTAAAGTTTCTTTTACAGATATCTCCTTTATCTGTTTAATATCCATAAGACTCACATTGTATCCTATTGAGTTTATACTATTTCTAATTTTAGCTATATCTGCTTCATTTATATGTGAATATATTATATCTACTGTTACTCCTAATTGTTCTAGTTTTTCTATTAGTTCTAAATTTAATATTGTATATTTATTTCTTATACTCTCTTCTACTTTTTGCATATTAACATCTATAAATATCTTATCTAGTTCTACCAATACTTTTCTTAAATTTCTTCCTTTATATAATGTATTATATAGATAATTTGATACATAATCTCTATATTTTACTAAAGTCTTATCTTTCATAAATGATGATATCAATGTAGTAAAATCATCAAAACGAAATTCTATTTCTGTTTTATTTTCACTATCTGTATAAATTTCAAAGTCAACAAATGTAGCTACATCCTCTATATTATCTATATATATATTATAATAGAATTCTTTTTCCTTTTTTATATATATTTCTTTTAGAATATTTACTCCCAAATACTTGTAATATCCAAGTGATGACATTAGAGATAACATTTCATTTTTTTGAGATATATCTATTTTAACTTTATCATAAATCTTTAAATCTACTCTTGATAGCACATCTTTATCACTATCATAAGTTAATAGCATTTCTTTATCATTTATACTTCTAAGTCTAATACAAGAATTATTTAATATCATGCTATCGTTTACATCTATTAAATAGTCATCATGAATATTTGAGCTTTCTTTAAAAATAAATCCATCTTCTTGCATAAGCCTTTTTAGTGCCTCTTTATCTGCACATATATATTTATATTCAGATTTTAAATTTAATGACATAGTCTTTCCCTCCTATAAATCTTTTAGAGAATATCCAAGTTCATTTATTGCTGTATAAATTTTACCAAGTGGTAAACCAAGTACATTATAATAATCTCCATCTATTTTATCTACGAAAAGTGACATTATTCCCTCTAATGAATATCCTGCTTTTTTTAATAAATCTTCTTCGTGATTTACATACCACAATATATCTTCATCACTTATATCTTTTAAATATACATTAGTAACGC
Organism: uncultured Clostridia bacterium; assembly: GCA_947631415.1. Classification (GTDB taxonomy): domain Bacteria; phylum Bacillota; class Clostridia; order TANB77; family CAG-465; genus CAG-465. The sequence goes on along the minus strand of CANRLG010000025.1, from coordinate 7,202 downwards.
AAGAAAATGTTTTATACACATTATTCTTTGTATCAAATATAGTTACACCAGTAATTCCTTGATTAACATCATTCCTTAATTCTTTCATATTATCAATAGCTTCTTCTATTGTTTTAGGTTTCTCATATTTTTTTCCATCTTTATATATAATAGAATCGGCTGCAATTATTAATGCCTCTTTATTTATTTTATTCTTTACATTAATTGCTTTATTATATGAAAGTTCCTCAACATATTCTAAAGGATTATCATTTTGTATATTTTCATCATAATCGCTTACTACTACCTCATATTTTAATTTTAATGAATCCATTATCTTTCTTCTAGTAATAGAACCAGATGCAAGTATAATATCCATAATATTATCACCTCATTTATATGCATATTTTAACATAATATGTGTTAAAAGTAAAACGAATATATAATAAATTTACCTTGCCAATTCAATAGATAACATTATATTTGATATATAATTATTATTTTTCTTTACTTTAATGAAAAAAAATTATAAAATATATAGTATGTGTATCAAGAAAGGGGTAACATGAATGATTTAAAGAAAACAATTAGAAGTATATTACTATTTATAATACTAATAGCAATTACTTTCTATATTGTACTTAAAAACCAAAATATTGATGATATAAAACATGCATTTACAATGGTAGATATTAAATTTCTACTTGTCGGTGTAATAGCTATGTTCATATATTATATATGTGAGGCAATAAATTTAGGAAGAACTCTTAAGGTACTAGGAGAAAAATCCAGTTTTTTTAGTAATTTAAAATATATATTAATTGGTACATTTTTTAGTGCAATAACACCTGCAGCAAGTGGTGGACAACCTGCACAAATATATTTTATGCATAAAAAAAAGATTAGTATAGCTAATGCAACACTTTCATTGTTAATTCTTCTATGTAATTATCATTTGGTAACTGTTAGCTTAGCAATAATAAGTTATATATTTAATTATAAGTTATTATCTCATCCTATGAGGATACTATTTATAGTTGGATTAATAATTAATGCTTCACTACTTGCTATACTTCTTATTTGTGTATTTTCTAAAAAGCTATCTAGAACTTTAATTGGATTTACGATTAAAATATTAAAATTTTTCAAAGTAAAAAACTTAAAAGAAAAGGAACAACGTTTAGTAAAAGGTCTTAATAAATATCATGGAAGTGCAAAATATATTAAATCACATAAATTTCTTATACTAAAAACCTTTTTATTAACTTTACTACAAATGTGTGCATACAATAGTGTGTCTTACTGGGTGTATCGTTCATTTGGATTTAGTGGTCATAGTATATTTAGAATGATATCACTTCAAGCTATATTATATGCTACTGTTTGTGCTATGCCACTTCCTGGCTCTGTAGGAATAAGTGAAGGAAGTTTTCTTGGAATATACACAAAAATGTATCCTGAAACCATGCTTAGTACAGCAATGATTTTACATAGATTTGTAAACTTCTATCTATTCGTTATAATTAGTTCCATTGTTGTAATAATAGCTTCTTCAAGAATAAAAAGAAATATTACGGAAAAATAAAAAAAATGAAGTGTTACCCTATTGTTATTTTTTTAACAGTCGTGGTTCACTTCATTTTTTATGTTATTCTATAACACTTAAATCTTTATCTACTAAAATGCCTTTTTCTCCGTTAATTTCAAAGATACTATTTTTAGGTAAATTCATTATAGTTTTAATTAAAGGTGCTTTTTCATTTATGTTTTTTCCAATTTCATATTTTTCAGGTTTATCGTCATCATCAAATTTTACAATAAACGTTCCTTCTATTCTAATTTCATTAGAATTCTTTTGTGTCAATTTGTTTTCAACATAATATTTACTAGCCCTTATATCTTGCCTTTTATCTTTACTTTTTAAATTATTATTCCAAGATGTATCTTCTAATCTAGATAAATTTGGCATCATAACCATCTCACTTTCCTTTTAATAATTTTTAGTAATATTAAAAAACTAGTAATCTGGTATTAAGTTTAAATAAAATACTAGTGGTGGTTTTTCCATCCTTTTCCCTCCTTAAAATTATTTTTGAAGTTCTAAAAGCATTTACAAGAGGATTATAGCATTTTTATATTATTATGTCAAATTATTGACCAAATTTAATATTTATGATAGTATTTTAAAGGTGAAATTATGATTAAATTAAATATTATTTCAAACATAAATAAATATAACTATTTAATAGATGAATTTAGAAGTAAAATATTAGATAGATTTGAAAAAGTAGAAATAGAAAAAATATTTGGACTTAAAAATGATATAGAACTAAATATGTACATAGATACAAAGAAAGGATTAGATGCCTTTGTACAATTAAATTCTCAGTCATACAAGGATACTGTACCTTTATGGCTTTTAGGCTTTTCAAATGAGAAATGTGTATACGTAGCTGTAAGAGAGGATAATATAAATGAAAGTATAACTGTGAGTATACATGAATTAATACATTTGCTTTCATATCACTTAAATATTAATGACAAAAGAATACGATTATTAGAAGAAGGTCTAGCATATTACTATGCAAATCAAATGACAACAGGAAGATTTAATATTTTAAAAGAAGATTTTAAATTAGGTAGAATTAAAAAGTTTAAAGACTTAGTACAAATGAATAGTATTGAATTTGCAAACAACAATGGATATTATTACGGATTTTTTCTAATAAAGTTTTTAAATAATACTTATAACAAAGAAAAAGCTATATTTTATATAAAGAACTCTAAAGATTTTATAAAAGACTTAAATAAACTACAAATAGAATTTGAAACATATATGAATTCTGAATTTAAGAAATACAACTAGAAAAAGAGGCTATAAAACCTCTTTTTTTGTTATTTAATATTTCAATTTATATTATTCTCATTTTCTTGTTTTAACGTTCTTTCTATATGTTCCACATCAACATAGTCATAACCTCCATCATAACTATCCCAAATGTAACTTTTACTACATAGAAATTTATTATAATAATCATGAATTTCTATTGTTGTATCTAAAAAAGTGTCCACATAAACTACTTTTTTTCCATAATCTGTGTTTATCTCAAATTCTTTTGAATGTAGTTCAATCATTTTTCCTAATTTAAGTCTAAAAAGTACAAATACTAATGTGAAAGAAACACATACTATAAGGATATTTTTTAAAGATTTTTTCTTAATATTAACTACAATGCCAATAAATAACAATATTAATAATGTATAAATAATAGTAATTTTTAACCAGTTTCTAAAATCTATATTATGATAATTTAATATCTTTTCACTTAATGCAGATATTATAAGAATTAAAACAGACAATAATATGCAAAAATACTTTTTAAAAAAATTTTTAACTTTATTCATATAAATTATATCTTCTTTCTCTACTATACCCTATATTATAATATTATTGTAAAGTAAAATCAATATATAAGTTGATTTTAAGCTAGTATTATTAAAAGTTTCAACGAACATTTTAAATTAAAAAGAAGGAAAATACTTCCTTCTTTTTACTACTTTAACTATTTTTATATATATCAAGTATCATTGCTGCATCTGTTGAATTTAGAATACCATCACCATTCATATCTCCTCTTGCTAAATCTTCATCTGTTTCATCATCATTTTTATATCTATCTAATACCAATGCCGCGTCTGTTGAATTTATTAGTTTATCTAAATTCATATCGCCTTTTAGGAAATTATCTATTACTGTGTATTTGTATTCTGCTGTAACAGTGTTATTTTTCTCACTATATGCTGTTATAGTTACTTCTCCTTTACTTTTAAATGTTACTACTCCTTCATCATTAACAGTTGCTACTTTATCATTATTTGTCTTGAATTTTATTACATCACTATTTATAGCAGGTTCTTTCGTTACTTGTAGTTTATCTGTTGTTACTTTATCATCAGATATTGTTATTGTTTTCTTTCCTGCAGTATCAGATTTATTTAAGTATAATTTTAAAAGCGGAGCACTAATATTTACAGTTACTTCTCCTTTTGTTCCATGTTCGCCTTGTGCATATATTTTTGTTGTTCCCTCTTTTAATATATTAAATTTTCCTTTTTCATTAGCTTTACTTACTACTGTTCCATCTTCTACTGTCCATGTAACTTCATCTGAATCTGTATTATTTTTTGGAAATGCTGTTGCTGTTAAATCAAATGTATTCTTATTATAATTATTATAATCTATATTCATTACATTTCCATTAATCTTTAACTCTGTTATTGCACTACTTATTTCTATATACTCTATAGGTACATAAACTGTTATTTTACATGATGCTGTATATTCTTCCTCTACTCCTGTTACATGTGCTGTAACAGTATATACGTTATTATTTTCTTCTGTACTTATTACTTTTATATTTGCACTATATGGATCATAATACACTGTTGTAACTTCTATATATTTTTTAATATTTGGGGCATTAATTTCATATTCATGATCTGGGTTTGCTTGACTTGTAACTGTCCAACGTACATTCATTGCTTCAGTTCCATCCTCTGGTGTCTTTATAACTTTAACATTTGTTGTACATTCTCCATATCCTTGTTTTGATGCATTTTCACAATATAATTGTGCTTCAGTTTTATCTAGTTTAACACTATTTATTTTTCTATATGGTCTTACTACAATTTGGTCTGTAATATTTGCTCCATCATAACAAACTGTTATTGTTACATCTTCAAATGCTTTTTTCTTAGCTATAATTACTCCATCTTGTCTAATTTGTACTGCATCACTATTAGATGAACTCCATGTTATTTTCTTATCTGCAACATTAGCATCAATATTTACATTAAGTTCTGTTTCTTCATCGATTGGTACATAATATACATCTTTTCCATTAACTTTCTTTAGATTTTCTGGTACACTAATTTTTATACCACTTAATCCTGAAGGATAATTGTCTGTATCTCCATACTCAAATACTGTTCTATATGTATATTTAGTAAGAGCTCCTGTAGCTTTATCTTTTAAATTATTTAATGTAATTTCATAAACATATCCTTGTTGTGGTATGATTTTTGAATCATACATAATTATTTTATTATACATTGTAGATAAGCTATCCCCATCTTCTGGATAATATGAATATTCTCTGCTACTTGTATGTTCTTTTTTATTAAATTCATAAACTTCATTTGTATTCAAGCATTTAATTGAGGCTGTTGTTGTATCAGTTACCTTGTATTTATCTACAAATTGAGCTGTCCATTTTGTTCTATCAGTATATGTTTCTAAAAATGTTATACCATTTGATGGCCAAGCCTCTAAAAATACATCTGTATCTCTTGTACCATAAAACTCATTAGAATACATATTTGGACTTATTCCATAACCAAAATCAGTGTAACTTGCATGTAATATTTTTTGTCTATGTGAAAAGAATTGTGGATTTTCTGCACTATCATCTAATAGTTCATTAATACTTTTTTTCATATTATTAACAGAAATTACATTTGCAGTACGTCCTAAATTTTCTGCAAATGCTTTTTCATGCCCAATAGCTATATTGTAATACTCATCTGATACACCAGTAGGTTTTTCTGGATGGTGCTGTATCTCTAGTTTTAATACATTATACCTATAAGTCATAAGAGTTGAAATATATTGTGCAGTTGTATAACTATCTCTATCTAAAGTAAGTTTTGGTATTCCACCTGCTACTCTTATTGCATTTACATAGTCTAGTATAGCTTGTTCTTTAGAGGCTTTTAGTTTACCTGCAATTAGTCCTGATGCACTTGTTGCAACTGGCTCTATTTCAAATATATCACTATCTTTTTCAAAATTTATTTTTGATTGGTTAAATTCATATCTTCCAGCAGATAATTTAGATTGTTCTTCTGGAGTTAGTTCAATCGCATTTACTTTATCATATACATCCTTTCTAAGAGCTATTGCATATAATTCTCTATTTTCAAAATCATAGTCAAAAACAGCTTGGTTTTTATCCTCAAAATGTACACCTAAGTTATGTCTAACAAGATTTGCCCAATGCATTGGACATAGTACATAATAATTATTTGTTGTAAGGTCTACATTACTAAGAGTATATATACCTTTCATATATGTTGTATTTTTATTCATATCTCTAATATATTTTCTAGTTGAAGTACCTAGCTTTTTGAATTGCTCATTTATATAGAAAAAATCTTCATTGAATTCTAGATTTGTTTTATTACCTAACCTCGTACTTAACGCATTATACATTGTTACAGCGTGTTCACTTATTCCTCTTAAATATTTAGTTGGATTACTTTCATACGTACTTATGAAAAAATCTATTGTTTTTTTATTTGCAGAAGAATCACCTTCATATAGAGCATCAGGATTATAGTATACACCACCGCCTACTATTCCTGAGTTTGAATACAAATATCCATGAAGTGAACGTGAATTATAAAAATCATACTCATCTCCATATCCTTGTGTTTTATTATCATATATTTTATATGTTGGGTCAACAGAACCATAAGAGGCTATTTTACCCTCTTTTGTTGTTTCAACATATAAATAGTTATTATAGTCATCATCTGTATAGAAAGTATATGCTTGTCCTCCAAAAGCTGATACAGTTTGAATTTTAGGTTTTCCAAGTACCTTTTCTATATCTTCTATTGTTGTTCCTTTGGTAATAGTAATATTATGACTACTATCACCTACTGTCATTAACTTATCTGTAGTAGCTGAATATATGCTACAAACTAAATTACATGTAAATAACATAAAAAAAGTAACAAAAAATATCTTTAATTTTTTCATACTAACTCTACCCTTTCCCGATACAATATTTCCTTAAAATAATATCACATTTTTTAACATATTGAAATATCTTTTGTTCATTTTTCAAATTTTCTCAAAAATATACTTTACTTAATTTATATTAGCAAAATAGACAAAAAAAACGAGGCTAAAAGCCTCATTTATGGTTGCGGGAACAAGACTCGAACTTGTGACCTCCGGGTTATGAGCCCAGCGAGCTGCCATCTGCTCCACCCCGCGATACGTTACTGTTCTTTTATTATAAAACAAATTTAAGGCTTTGTCAACCTTTTTTAAGATATTTTATGCAATAAAACTAAAGTAGTAAATTAGAAAAGTAAAATCCGTTTAAGAAATAATTAAATAGAATTTAACCTTACAATATCAATTTTATGTAAGA
>CANRLG010000024.1 GCA_947631415.1 uncultured Clostridia bacterium | reverse complement strand
TACACTTTAATTATATCATACTGAAGTTAATCTTACATAAAATTGATATTGTAAGGTTAAATTCTATTTAATTATTTATTAAACGGATTTTACTTTTCTAATTTACTACTTTACTACTTGTTCTATTTTATTGTTATGTTATCTATCTTTTTTTTCGCTTTTATGGTATAATACAAGAGTTGAAAAAGGAGAATTAGCAAAAAAATGAAGACAAGCGATTTTAATTATGATTTACCACACGAATTAATTGCACAAACTCCTCTTGAAAATAGACAAAAATCTCGTATGATGGTACTAGATAGAAGTAAAGAGGGTGTAGAACATAAAATATTTGAAAATATTGTAGAATATATTAATGCAGGAGATACACTAGTCTTAAATGATACTAAAGTTATTCCTGCGAGACTTTTTGGACATAGAGTTGGTAAAGAAGAAAAAATTGAAGTGTTACTTTTAAAACAAAGAGAAAATGATAGATGGCAAACATTAGTAAAGCCTGGAAAAAAATGTAAAATTGGTGAAGTAATAGAGTTTTCAGAAAAACTTAGATTAAAAGTTGTAGATATTCTTGAAGATGGTCAAAGAATAGTAGATTTTGAATATGATGGAATATTTAATGAAATATTAGATGAACTTGGTACAATGCCACTTCCACCATATATTACAGAGAAATTAGAAGACCAAGATAGATATCAAACAGTATATAGTAAAAATAAAGGAAGTGCGGCTGCACCAACAGCAGGACTTCATTTTACAAAAGAGATATTAAAACAACTTGAAGAAAAAGGAGTAAATATCGTATATGTAACTTTACATGTAGGACTTGGAACTTTTAGACCTGTTAAAGTAGATGATGTTACTAAACATGAAATGCATAGTGAGTATTATATTATCTCTCAAGAAGCTTGTGATATAATAAATAAGACTAAAGAAAATGGTAACAGAGTTATCGCAGTTGGAACTACTTCTTGTAGAGTACTAGAAAGTGCAACAGCAGAAGATGGAAAGATATATCCACACTCAGAAGAAACAAAGATATTTATTTATCCTGGATATAAGTTTAAAATGATTGATGGATTACTAACTAATTTTCATTTACCAGAATCAACACTAATTATGCTTGTAAGTGCACTTGCAACAAAAGATAAAATAATGGAAGCATATAAAATTGCAGTAGAAAACAAATATAGATTTTTTAGTTTTGGAGATTGTATGCTAATATTATAGAAAGGAAGATATATGTTAGAGGTTAAAAATTTAGTAAAAAATTTCGGCATAAAAAAAGTTGTAGATAATGTTTCATTTTCAGCAAAAGATGGAAGAATACTTGGAATACTAGGAAAAAATGGTGCAGGAAAATCTACAACATTTAGAATGATATTAAATTTATTATCCCCAGATGAGGGTGAAATACTATATAATGGTAGAAAAATAGATTTTGAGATATCAGACCAGATAGGATATTTGCCAGAAGAAGGGTCTTTAATAGATTCATATACTGTGTATGAGCAATGCTTATACTATGGCAGAATGAAAAATATGAAAGATGAAGATATTAAAAATAATATGTTTGAACTCTTAGAAAGATTTCAAATTATAGAATATGCCAATATGAAGATTAAGGAACTATCAAAAGGGAATAAGCAAAAAATACAGTTTATTATTGCATTACTACACAATCCTGAGTTAATTATATTAGACGAGCCTTTTTCTGGACTTGACCCAGTTAGTGTAGAATATTTTAAACGTTTAATAATTGAGTTAAAAAATCAAGGAAGAACTATTATTTTTTCTTCACATATTATGAGCCATGTAGAAATGCTTTGTGAAGACATAGTTATTATAGATAATGGAAAAATAGTGTTAAGTGGAAGTTTAGAAGAAATTAAAAAACAGTATGCTAGTAAAACATTAGACATTACAGGAGATATTAGCGAAGAAATACTTAGACAAATTTCTATTTTTGGAAAAGTAGAAAGAAAAGAAAATAGAAGATTTTTAGTAAGACTTGCAAATAAAGAGAGAATATCTGATGTATTTAGATTATTGTATACTAGTAAAATAGAAAAGTTTTCTGTACTTAATATTACTTTAAATAATATTTTCTTAGATAAGGTAGGTGTATCTTATGAAGAATAGTAAAATAATACCTATAATAAAAAATGATGTTGAAAGAAGTATAAAAAATAAATGGTTTGTAATATTAAATATTTTTATGCTTTTAGTTATGATTGGTGGACTAAACTTTAACAACATAAAAAATATTTTAAAAGAAAATAATGTAAATGTTGAAGTTGGCTCAGATTCTAAACAATTAAATGTATATGTTGAAGATAAAGATAATTTAGCATATAAAAAATTAGAAGAAAATTTAAAGCAATATGAAAATATAACAGTTGAAAAGAAAGATAGTATTCAAGAGTATGAAAATGAAAATATAGACTCCAATACAATACTTTTAAAAGTTACAAAAGATGAAAAAACATTTTTAAAAGTAGCTATATATTCTAAAGAAGGGATAGAAAATAAATATATAGATACTATTTCTGCTACAATAACAAGCATTAAAGATAGTATGTTTGCTGAAAATAAAAACTTAACTAGCGAAGAAATTGAACAAATAAAAAGAGATGATGTATATGAAAGAATTTTACTTGGCAAAAATGTAGAAGAAAATGATACAAGTTCAATTTTAAATATGTTATCTAATTATCTAATATTCTTCATATTACTTCTATGTCTAAGTAAAATAGCAAATACTATATCTCAAGAGAAAATGTCTAAGAGTATAGAATATGTACTTACTTCAATTAGTGTAAAGGAATATCTAATTGCAAAAGTTTTAGGTATTTGTATTATAGTATTATTACAATTTGTATTTATTATTGCGTACGCTTTAATTAGTGTAATGATTTCTATGCTACTTGCAAGTAGTACATTACTAAGTAGCACAGAGGTTACAAGTAATAATATAGACTTTTCAATGGTAGTTAATGGAAGAATAATAGGATATTTTACAATAACTTTGTTCTTTATGCTATTTACAACAGTATTACAAGGTTTAATTCAATCAGTAATGAGTGCTAAAACTACAAATATACAAGAAGCAGGAAATGCTACTGTATTAATGGTTATGCTAAATTTAGTATTATATGTTATAGGAATATATGCAATTTCTCCGATTAAAGCACCATCTATGTTTATATATGTAGCATCTGTTATACCAATAGTTTCAATGTACCTAGTGCCTGCAATGTTTATTATAGGACAAGCAAATATAATTCAAATTATAGTTTCTATTGTACTAGTTGTTGCATCAATTCCACTTGCATTAAAACTAATTCAAAAACCATTTAAAAATGCAATCTTAGATTTTACTCCTAAGAAGAAAAATAGTATTAATGGAATTGAAAAAATAATTGAAACTCGTGAATATCAAGAGAGAATGATTGAAAGAAAAGTAAGTGCTAAAAAAGGACTTGTAATTGGTTTTGCAGTAATACTTGTTATTGTATTACAAATTGTAGGTTCATTACTTGAAAGTATTATTTTACCAGTGCTAACAAGAAAGATAACATTTATATCTGAAAATAGTATGTATCTAATATTACTTGCTTTTGTGTTCATAATTTCATTATATGTACCATACTTATTACTAAAATTATATACTCCAAAAGAAGATAAAAAGGCTAAAAAAGACTTAAATGAGGAAGAATTAGAAGCATATAAAGAAGAAAATAAGAAAAGTATTAAAAAATGCTTTAAATATATTGTAATGTGCATACCAATAATAAGTGTAATACAATTTGTATGTTCATTTGCTATTGAAAAACTTGGAGTTACTACGGATATTATGGATTCTGTAGGACTATTTAATACAACAGGTAGATTATCTTCTATACTACTTTTTATAGTAATAGCTGTATTACCTGCAATATTTGAAGAATTATTTATTAGAAAAGGAATAATGGGAATATTAAAAGATAAAGGAGCAATTCTTGCAACAGTTGTATCTGCACTAATTTTTGCAACTATTCATTTGAATATTTCTCAGTTTATATTTGCATTTTTAGTGGGTATTGTATTTGGTATAGTTAGAACAAAGACAAATAAACTATATCCAACTATGATTTTACACTTTTTAAATAATGGTATTGCTATGATTGAAGTATTATTATATAGACATGATACATTTATGGAAATATTTACATATTTTAATATAGCATTAAATGCAGTAGGCTTTTGCATACTAATATATATGTTGTATAAAAAGATAATGGAGTTAAAAGATAAAGAAAGTATAAAAAGATTAAAAGAGGAGTTAGATTATAGAAAACTAAAGCTTAATATAGTAGAAAATTCATATGTATTTGCAGATTATACATTTGCTATTGCAACAATTTTATCTGTTACTATGTTTATAGCAATGGAGAAGTTACTTGCATTAATTTAGAAAGGAAAATATAATGGAGAAAAAAGAAGCTTTACAATTTGAAATTAAAAAAATAGACCCACGTACAGGTGCAAGACTTGGAGTTTTGCATCTGCCACATGGAGATGTAGAAACACCAGTATTTATGCCAGTTGGTACACAAGCAACTGTTAAGGCTATGACACCAGATGAAATGAAAGAAATGATTGGTTCGCATATTATATTATCTAATACTTATCATTTATTTTTAAGACCTGGACATGAACTTGTTAAAAGAGCTGGTGGACTTCATAAGTTTATGAACTGGGATAGAAATATTTTAACAGATAGTGGTGGATTTCAAGTATTTAGTTTAGGAAAACTTAGAAAAATAACTGAAGAAGGAGTTGAATTTAGGTCACATATTGATGGCTCTAAACAATTTATATCTCCTGAAAAGTCTATGGAAATACAAGAAGCATTAGGCTCAGATATAATGATGGCTTTTGATGAATGTGCCCCTTTTGATGAGTCTTATGATTATGTTAAAAAATCTATGGAAAGAACAACACGTTGGGCGAAACGTTGTAAAGAATATCATACAACAACAGATAAACAAGCATTATTTGGAATAATACAAGGCGGTTTCTTCAAAGATTTAAGAGATAAATCACTTGAAGATTTAGTAGCACTAGATTTTCCTGGTTATGCGATAGGAGGAATTAGTGTTGGTGAACCTAAAGAGCAATTCTTAGATATATTAAGATATACAGCTCCTAAGATGCCAGAAAACAAACCAAGATATCTTATGGGTGTAGGTTCTCCAGATTACTTAATCGAAGCTGTATTTGCAGGAGTAGATATGTGTGATTGTGTGCTTCCAACAAGAATGGCAAGAAATGGAACAGCATTAACTCATCATGGTCAAGTGAATTTATTAAATGCAAAACATAAAGAGGCATTTGAAACATTAGATGATGAATGTGATTGCTACTGTTGTAAGAACTATACACGTGCATATCTTAATCATTTATTTAAAGCTAAGGAAATTCTTGGTGCACGTTTACTTTCTATTCATAACTTAAGATTTTTAGTTAAACTTATGGAAGACGTAAGACAAGCGATAAAAGATGAAAGATTAATTGAGTTTAGAGATGAATTTTATAAAAAATATGGTTATACTAAGTAATATGAATTAGGTGATTTTATGGATAAAGAATCTAAAAAGATAAAAAAGAATATTAGAAATGCAGAAAATCAAATAATCAGTTTAATATTTAAAGTTTCAATTATTATAATAGCACTCGTATTACAAGCTACAGTATTTTGGTTTGTATATAGTGTAGGAAACACGTTATATAGTACAAAGTATTATATTTATGCTATTGCAAGGTTAATTGCTGTTTTATACATTATTTCAAGAGATGATAGTTCATTATATAAAACTGCTTGGATGTTATTTATCATGTTCATGCCTGTACTTGGAATATCTGTTTTCTTCTTATGGGGTAACAATAGTATGCGTAAGAAGAAACAAAAAGAAATTAAAGAAATTGAGAGTCAGACACTTAATCTTTTTTCTAATTCAACTAGTGTAGATGAAAATTTAAAATTAACAGATAAACAAAAGTATAACATTTTTAATTATGTAAAAAATATTACTTCATATCCTGCATGTAATAATTCAACTTGTAAATATTATAATTTAGGAGATAAATTATTTGAAGATTTAATAGAAGATATTAAAAAAGCAGAAAAATACATATTTTTAGAATATTACATAATAGATAAAGGTAAACTTTCAGATAAAGTATTTAGCATACTTAAAGAAAAGGTTGCGCAAGGAGTAGAAGTAAAGATTATCCATGACTCTTATGGGTGTATAAATAAATTCAAGAAAAAACAAAAGGAAGAATTAAGAGCAAGTGGAATAGAAGTATATTCATTTAACCCTATACCATTATTTCTTAATTCATATTTGAATAATAGATTACATAGAAAAATAGTAGTAATTGATGGCAAAATCTCATATATTGGAGGAGTTAATCTTGCAGATGAGTATGCAAATTTAAAAGAATTGTATGGACATTGGAAAGATGTAGGGCTAAGACTTGAGGGAGAAATTTCGTGGGATTATACAATAATGTTTTTAAGAGACCTAAAATTTGCAAGTAAAAAGCTTGAAGTAGATTATGAAAAGTATAAAAAATTAATAGATTATACTAACTCTCAAGATAATAATGGAATTGTTTGTGCAATTTCTGATGGACCAAACAATAGAAAAAATCCAATAGAAGCAGTGTATTTGCAAATTATTAATACTGCTAAAGATTACGTATATATAACTAGTCCGTACTTTGCAATATCTGAGCCTATGCTTCAAGCATTACTTAATAGTGCACGAAGTGGTGTGGATGTAAGAATAATGTTACCACATATACCAGATAAAAAGATAGTTCAAGTAGTAACTAGGTCATATTATGAAGTATTACTTTCTGCTGGTGTAAAAGTATATGAATATTTACCAGGTTTTATACATTCTAAAACATTTGTAAGTGATGACAGTATTTCTGTTGTAGGTAGTGCAAATATGGATTATAGAAGTATGAGTTTAAATTATGAATGTGCATGTATTACATATAATACAGGTGCAGAGATAGAAATTAAAAAAGATTTTATGGATATGGTAGAAGAATGTTCTACAGAAGTTGAACTTAAAGATTGGGAAAAGAGAAATGTATTTGTAAAATTAGTAGAGTCTATATTAAAGACTTTTTCTACTATGTTTTAGGAGGTAATATATGAGCAAATATGCCTTAGCATTAGAAGGTGGAGGAGCTAAAGGTGCATATCAGATTGGTGCATATAAAGCATTAAAAGAGAAAGGTTATGAGTTTGACACAATTATAGGAACTTCAATTGGTGCAATTAATGCTGCTTTAATTACTCAAGGAGATGAGAATAAACTTGAAGAATTATGGCGCAATATTTCATTTGGAGATATACTAGATATAGATAATGAAAAGATTAATGATTTAATTTTAAATAAAAATATAAATATGGAGATTATTTCTGAAATTACTAAAATTACTACTGATGCTGTAAAAGATTTTGGAATTAATACAGATAAACTTAGAAAATTATTTGAAAAGTATATAGATGAAGATAAGATTAGAAAAAGTAAGCTAAGATTTGGACTGGTTACATTTAATGTGTCTGAGTTTAAATCAGAAAAATTGTTTATCGAAGACATACCACAAGGAAAATTAATAGATTATCTAATGGCAAGTTCTAATTTACCTGTATTTAAAAGAGCCAAAATTGAGGATAAGAAATTTCTTGATGGTGGAGCAGCAGATAATTGCTCAGTTGAAATGTTATATGAAGCAGGATATAAAAAAGTAATTGCAATAAGATTATTTAAAAGAAATAGAATAAGAAATTACAATTCTTTAAAAAGAAATAAAGATTTAAAATTAAAAATGATAGTTCCAAGTGTCAACCTACCTTACATATTAAATTTTGAGACAAATACTTTAAATAATATGATAGATTTTGGATATATTGATACTATAAAACAGATAGATAAATTAGATGGTACATTTTATGCAATAAATAAAGTAGAAAAAAGTGAAGTAGAAAAAAATATATTGAATATAAAACCAATGGATGCTTTAGAAATTGTAAGAGATGCAAAGGTAAAAATAAATGTTGGAGATAATATACAAAATGTTTGCATAAAAAAAGCAATACCTAAAATTTCAAAAAGAATATCTGAATATAAGTCAACCGTACTAAAAAATCAATTACTAGATATTATTGAATATGTATCCTCTAAAGAAAAAATTAATCAAAATATTATTTATAATTATCCAGAATTAATAGAACAAATAAAAAATAAATTAAAAGATAAAGACATAAATAAATTAAATGGAATAAATAAAGCTGCATACTACATAGTATCGTTATTATGATAACCTTTTTTTTGAGGTTATCTTTTTTTTGACAAAACTTGCAATTTAAAATATTAATTAGCCCTTGACAAAGTAACTTTACTTAAATAGAATGTTATCGTTTATACTATACTTATTCATTATTTAACATTTTTATTTTAAAATATATTATTTATGTTAAAAAATTAGAAAATATTTAAAAAATATAAAGAAATTTAATGAAAAAATATTTATTATTTTTGTTATTTAATGTACAATTTTTATAGAGAGGTGGATTAAAAATGAAGAAAAAAACGAAGATTAAGTTTGGCAAATTTTTGCAAACAACAGTAGCAAGTGTCGCAGTCGTTTTCGGTTTAGCTAGTTTTAATACTATAAATGCAATTTCGCTTAACCCAAATGTTTCTATAGACAAAACAGCTAAATGGGTTGATATAGAGCAAGGATTAGGAAAAATAACTCTAACTGAAAATGAGACAGTAGGTGAAGATGTTGAATTAGCAGATTATTTAATTATATATGATGTTTCAGGAAGCATGCCTATTGTAACAGTAAATGGTTATGAACCAGGAACATATAATGTTAATACATCTGAGGTGGTTAATATTGGATGTAAAAATCCAAATCATTATTCAGTACTAAAACCAGGTTATTCTGATGATGTTGATGGATGGAGAAATGCAAACCATTATGATAATAATGGAACACCAGAGGATACTTCTGATGATAAGCTATTAAATTACACATCAAG
The DNA here is from genome assembly GCA_947631415.1 of uncultured Clostridia bacterium. Classification (GTDB taxonomy): domain Bacteria; phylum Bacillota; class Clostridia; order TANB77; family CAG-465; genus CAG-465. The sequence goes on along the minus strand of CANRLG010000024.1, from coordinate 10,736 downwards.
TGTATACGATAAATATAATTGGAGAGGAGATAAAGTACAAACATTTTATCTTACTTCAGCAAAAGATTTTATGTACTCAAGAGCAAATGGATGTTATAGTACATTAGATACATCTCAAGAAATGCTTAATAAATTTATAGATAAAGTAGAATCTTTGGATAAAAATTCAAGATTTGCATATGTTTCATTTGCATCAGATGTAGTAAAATATAGTTCTTTTACAAGTGGAGATTTAGTAAAAGAATATATAAATAATAGTACTCAATATAATGGTACTGCTTATGGTCCAGCTTTAGAAAAAGCAGATGAAATATTAGATACATATACTGGAGATAAAGATGTAAAAATAATATTTCTTACAGATGGAGATAACTATAGCGAAGAAAATGCTTTGGAAAAATATAATGCATTAAAACAACATCATCCAGATGTTGAAATATATGCTGTAACAGCAGACTATGCTGCACAAGAAGATGATGATATTATTAAAATAGGGGATAAATATATTTATGTTGACAGTAATAATGTAGATGAAACTGTACAAAAATTTTTAGATTATTCCTTAGATAGAAAAGAAATTAAAGCAAGTAATAAAGTATATACAGATGTTGTAAGTGATTATTTTGATGTAATTGTTTCACCAACTTGCCCAATGGGAGCATTTACAACAAATTATGGTAATAGAGTAGTTTGGAACATTCCTCAAAATGATACAAACGAGCAAAAAGAATATAAAACAGAATTCTACATTAAATTAAAAGATGAATATAGAACTACAGCAACAGATAGATATTATAATACAAATAGTGATACAAGTTCAGGATATGGAGCTGTATTAAATTATCAAATAAGTGGTGGAGAAAATGATGGAGAATTAAGAAGTTTATATAAAGAAACACCACAACTTCCTTATGGTTTACAAACAGCAACTGTTCAAAAAGTATGGGAAGATTATGATAATAGATATGGTACAAGACCAGATAACATAGAAGTTAATTTAACTAAGAATGGTGATGTAGTTGCAAGTAAAAAAATAACAGGAACAACAGCATCATTTGAAGGATATACTAATGAAGATGGAAATATAAATGTATATTCTGTGCTTTATGATAACAATTCGAATAAGTTAAATGATGAATATAGCATTGTTGAAACTTCAGTAGATAATTATAAAAGTAAATTAACAGGTTCTTTAAATTCTGGTTATACATTAACAAACACTTTAAGAATGTTATCTGAACTTGAAGTAAGATATGTAGATACAGAAGGAAAAGAAATTCGTGATACAGATACATATAAAGGATATGTTGGACAAGACTATATAACAAATGGTCCTGAAATTTATGGATATAAACTTGTTCAAACTCCTGAAAATGCAACTGGAACTTATTCACCAGAAAAGACTACAGTAACTTATGTATATGAAAATCTTGCAACAGATTTAGTTGTACAATACATATACAAAAAAGATGGTACAATACTAGAATCACAAGTATTATTTGGATTAATTGGAAATGTAGTAAAAACAACAAGCAAAGAAATTGATGGATATGTATTAATAGAAAGTCCTGATACAGACACTTACACATTACAAAAAGATAGAATATATGTAAAATACTATTATGCTAAGAAAAATAAAGTAGTTACAAAATATGTAGATGAAGTAAGTGGAGATGAAATAGATACACCTTTAGTACAAGAAGTAGTAGAAGATAGTCAATATGCTACACAACCAAGAGCCTTTGATGAATATACATGTACAGGAGATAGTAAAAATACAACTGGAGTTGTAGATGGCAAAGATGTCGAAGTTGTATATTATTACAGAAAAAATACAGCAGGTGTAGATGTTAGATATATAGATCAAGTTACAAGAGGTGAGATTGCAACATCTAAACATTTAGATGGGCTTGAAGATGAGAGTTATGAAACTGAGCCTGAAAAAGTAGAAGGATATGAACTTGTAGTAACTCCAGAAAATTATAAAGGAAAATTTAAACTAATAAATGATGATGTAGTTTATGAATATAGAAAATTATCTAAATTGACAGTTTACCATATTGATGCTAATACAGAAGAAGAAATAGCAGATGAAGTTGTAACTCAATATAAAGAGGGAGATTTATACGAAGGATATCCAACACAAGTAGAGGGATATGAACTTTATGAAGTACCAGATGAAACAACAGGTACAATGGGTAGAGAAGATGTTGAAATGACATTTAAGTATAAGAGAATATCTGCAGGATTAGTAGTAAAATATGTGGATGAAATGTCAGAACAAGAATTAGATGAAGATACATTCAACGGTAATGTTGGAGATGTAATTGAGTTGGTAGAAAAGAAATTTGATGGTTATGAATTATCTTCAAGACCAGATGAAGATAGTGTACAACTAGAAGTTGAGCCATTAGAAAGAACTTTCTATTATAAAAAGAAATCAAGTATTACAGTTAAAGGCGTAGTTGAGCAAACAGGTGAAGTGCTATATGAAGATACAAAAGAGGGACTTGAAGGAGACCCTTACACTACAGAGCCAGAAGAAAGAGAAGGGTATGATATAGTACAAATACCAGAAAACAAAGATGGAAATTATGGTAGAGAAAATGAAGATGTAGTATATGTATATAGTAAAATAGCAGGAGACCTTGTTGTAAAATACATTGATGTAGATACAGAAGATATTTTAGATACTTATACTGTATCTGGACATGTTGATGATGAATACTTAACAGAAAAAAGAGATTTTGATTATTATGATTACTTATATGTAGTTGGAAAAGAAAAAGGTGTGTTAAAGGATGAAGAACAAGAAGTAGATTATTACTACGAAAGAAAGAAAGGAAAAGTAGTAGTAGTATACGAATATAAAGATGGAACAGTTGTAGAGCAAGAAGAATTTGAAGGTAGAGTAGGAGATCCATTTACTACACAAGAAAAAACTTTTGAAGATTATGTTATAGTTCAAAGACCAGATAGTACAGATGGAACTTATGTTGAGGGTACAGTAGAACTAAAATATCTATTAGACGACCCTAAAGGAAAAATAACAGTAAACTTTGTAGATACAGATGGAAATCCACTTGCAGCAACAATTTATACAGAAGATTATGTAGGAGAGGATTACTACTTAGAAGCTCCAGAAATTGAAGGATATACTAGACTTTCAGACCCAATTGTACAAAGAAAATATGAAAAGGGAGAAATAGTTATAGATATTGTTTATGAGAAAAACCAAGAAGTTGTAGTTGACCCAGAACCTCAAGAGCCTACAAACCCAGATAATCCACAAAATCCAGATAAACCACAATTAGATTATGAAGCAGTAGAGCAAAATCCAAATCCTTCAAAAACTCCAAATACAAGTACAAATACAAATCAAAAACAAAATACTTCTGAAATAGCTAAGAACCCTAAAACAGCAGATATAAATGTAATTGTATATTTAGTTGCATTTATTGGTTGGGTTGCAGCTTTTGTAAGAGGTATGATTAAAAAAGAAGATAAAGAAACAGTAGTCAAAATAAAATAAAAAAAATTATTAATACTCTAGAGAAGAAAACTCTAGGGTATTTTTTTAAAGAATAAAGCATAGTATTTATTGGTGATAATATGAAAGTACATGTTTTAGGTGAAGATAATAGAAGTAATTATTTAAGAACATTATATAAAGAAGAAATTGAAAGTATAGATAAATGTGAAATACTATTTTGTCCTATACCTTTTACAAGAGATAATGTTTATGTTAATCAAACAAATAAATTAATAGACGAGGTTATAGCACTTTCTAAGAATAAGCTACTAATTACTGGGGCTGTAAATGAAAAAATAATTACAAAATTTAAAGAAAATGAAATAAAATATATAGATATTTTAGATTATGAAGAATTTAGTATTTTAAATGCTCAAGCTACAAGTGAAGGAGCAATTAAAAAGGCAATAGAGCTTACAAATAAAACATTATGTGAGTCAAATATTTTAATACTTGGTTATGGTAGAATAGGCAAGTGTTTAGCACATAATTTAAGTGGATTTACATCTAAAATTTATGTTGAAGCACGAAAACAAAAGGATATTGCATTAATTAAAACTATGGGATATAATGAGATAGATTTAGAAATATTAGATGACTATTTAGATAAAATGGACATTATTTTTAATACAATACCACATTTAATTTTAGACAAAAGAAGAATAGATATGCTAAAAGATAATATATGTATTATAGACCTTGCATCAGCACCTGGAGGAGTAGATTTTGAAGAATTAAGTAAAAGGAATATAAAAGTTTCTTGGTATTTAGGCGTACCTTCAAAAGATTTCCCATATTCTGCTGCAATGTATATAAAGAAAACTGTAGATAAAATTTTAAGAGGAGAAGAAACATGGGAGAAAAGATTAACGTTAAAGAGATTGTAAAAAAGAAGAAAGAAGAACTAAAGAATGAAGTAGACAAATTAAAGGCAAAAGGAGTTGCTCCAAAACTTGCTGTAATACTCGCAAGTGATGACCCTGCTTCACAAATTTATGTTGGCAAAAAAAGAAAAATGTGTGAGGAGATGGGAATACTTCAAGAAGAATATATATTAGATACAACAACTACTACACAAGAGATTGTAGCTATTATTGAAAAATTGAATAAGGATAAGAGTGTTAATGGAATACTAGTACAACTTCCATTATATAAGCATATAGATATGGATGAAGTTTTAGACTCTATTTCAGAAAAGAAAGATGTAGATGGATTTCATCCTTTAACACTTGGAAAATTATTCATTGGGGAAAAGGAGACATTTATTCCTTGTACTCCAAAAGGAATTATGACTATTTTAGATGATATAGGTACACAATATGTTGGAAAACATGCAGTTGTAATTGGTAGAAGTAGAATTGTTGGAAAGCCTATATCTCAAATACTATTAAAAAGAGGTGCAACAGTTACTATTTGTCATTCTAAAACAGATGATATTTCAAAATACTCTAAAATGGCAGATATACTAATAGTAGCTGTAGGAAAACCTCATATTGTAACAAAAGAAATGGTTAAACCAGATAGCATTGTTGTGGATGTAGGAATAAATAGAGTAGATGGAAAAATACTTGGAGATGTCGATACAGATGAAGTAGTAAATGTAGCAAGTAAAATTACACCAGTACCTGGTGGAGTTGGGCTTACTACAGTTCTATCTTTACTTGAAAATGTGGTACAAGCAACAAAAGAACAAAATAATATAGTTAATGAATAAAAAATAAAGTGAACCCAAAAACTAATATTGTTTTGAGTTCACTTTTGTTCATAATTTAGATTAAATTTAGCAACATACTTTAAATAAATTTGAATAATAATAATTAGTATTCTTTTTAAGTAAGTAAAATTCATCACCATAAGATAGTTCTGCAGATAATGGCAAACATGAAATAGTATAGTCTTTGCAGTAGTAACTGGACAAGGGCTTAAATTTTTTTGGTAATTTTATCATAAGAGTAGGGTCATATATATATTCATCATCTTCTAACCAAACATGGTCGCCATTTACAGAATTCTTGGTTCCTTTAAGTATTTCTACTTTTCCTGAAACTACTAAAAGATTCTTAAATTTTGTTTGTATTATAAAAGAAGTTAATAAGCAGTTTCCAATATTGCAACCGTTTTTATATACTTCTTCAAGTGTCATAGTTTTTTTAGCATCATCAAACTTAATACTGAAAATATCTTTTACTAGTTCCTTGTTCCATGCATATTCATTTAAGTTAAGCGTATAAATTTGGGATATAATTTTCCTCAAAACAACTGAAGGAATCATTAGTATCACCTTCCTTTAAAATAAATTTTACCTAGGAGAAGTATAATAACATATTTTTTATACAATGTAAAGAAAAAATACATTTTTCTACATAAAATGTTTATCTTTTAATTATTGTTTATGGACATATTTACATAATTATAGTATAATTATATAATATAACGTAATAAAAAAGTTTCTAATAAAATTAAAAGGAGGGATATAATGGAAAAGTTTACATTAGTTAAACCAACTATTAAAGAGAAAAGTCTTGCACTAGATTATATTAGTGAATTTAAAGATGAATATGCAAATGGTTCAGGAGGATTAGACAAGTATATTAAAGGTGGAAAAACGTATGAACAATGGCTTGAAAAACTTGAAGAAAGTGAAAATAGACAAGTAACAGAAGAAAGCGTACCTTCAGTAACATTCTTTTTAATGAACGAATCACAAACATATATCTATGGCACTATTAATATTAGACTTGCTTTAAATAAAAAACTACGAAAATCTAATGGAAATATTGGGTATTCAATTAGACCAACTCAACGTAGAAAAGGATATAATAAAATTAATTTATACTTAGGTTTAAAAGTTTGTGATAAATACAACCTAAAAGAAGTAATGTTAGATTGTGATGTGGTAAATGAAGCATCTAAAAGAACAATTATTGCTTTAGGTGGAAAAAAGGAAAAGCAAATGTATAATGACGATTTTAAATGTGAAGTAGAGGTTTTTTGGATTAATGTTAAAGAAAGTCTAAAAGAAAATTCTTCAAAGTATGAACAATATGTAATATAGGGTAACACAATTTTTGTGTTATCTTTTTTTTATAAAAAAAATTAAATAAATTATTTTAATTACTTGAATTATTATTACAGATATAGTAGTATAAAGTCGTGAAGAAAGGGTGAAAGAAATGAAGAATATATCTATTTCATTACTTAAATTAAAGGATGAAGATTATGATAATTATTTAACCAAATTAAATGAAATAAAAAACAAATACAATAACTTGAATATAACTATTCATTTTGATGTTATGGACAATGTTTTTGTTCCAAATACTGGAATAGATATAAATAAAATAGAAAAAGTTTCACAATATAATTTATATATTGATACACATCTAATGGTAATTAATCCTAAAGACTATATCGACACAGCAATAAAATTAGGCTCAAATGACATCACAATCCATTATGAGATACCAGAATTTGAAAAATGGTTAACTTATCTACTAGAAAAGAAAAAGGCTTTAAATGGAAATTTGAGAGTTGGAGTTTCAATAAAACCAAATACTAAAGTAGAAGTTTTAAGTAATTATGTAGATAATATAGATAAAGTATTAATAATGTCTGTTGAACCAGGTTTTGGTGGACAAAAATATATTGAAAGTGTAAATGGAAAAATAGTAGAATTAAAGAAGAAGTATAGAGATTTATTTATTCAAGTTGATGGAGGAATAAATGACAATACTATTATAATGCCAAATAGTGCAGGAGCAGATAGTTTTGTAATAGGAAGTTATTTAACAGATAGTGTAGATACATTAGAAGAAAGATTAGATATAATTAATAATATATTAAAATAATTTAAAAAAGTTAGAATAAAAATATAGCTAAAATTATTATATAATGATATAATCTAATTTCGGATGAATACAAAGTATAAGGAGGAGAGTTAATATGGAAAAAATCGCAATTATGACAGCAGGTGGAGATTGCGCAGGTTTAAATAGTGCAATAAAATCAGTAGTAATGACAGCTAATACAAAAGGAATTAGTGTTGTAGGAATAATGGATGGATACATAGGATTTGTTGAAGGAAATTACTTATTTTTAGATTCAAAAGTAGTAAGAAGTATTGAAACAAAAGGTGGAACTATGCTTGGTTCATCTAACAAAGAATGTCCATTTCATTATTATAATAAACAAACAGACAAATTTGAAGATAGAGTAGATGAAGGTATTGAAAAACTTAGACAAATTGGTGTAGAAGGAATGGTAATAATTGGTGGAGATGGTACACTAGATTCAGCAAGAGTAATTTATGAACATGGTATGCCTTGTGTTGGAATACCTAAAACAATAGATAATGATATGAGTGCCTCTGAGCCAACAATAGGATTTCAAACAGCTATAGATGCAGCAGTAGATGCAATTAGAAAATTAATTACAACAGCATATTCTCATAGGAGAGTAATGGTTGTTGAACTTATGGGTAGAACATCAGGATATCTAACTTTATATGCTGGATTTGCCTCTGGAGCAGATATAATACTTTTACCAGAACAAGATTACAGTTTAAAAGCAGTATGCAAAAAGGTAACTGAAATAATGAACTCAGGTAAAAGATATGTAATTATTGCAATTAGTGAAGCAGCAAAAGAAAAAGGTGGAGAAGAAACTATAGCTAAAATAGTAAAAGACAGCTTTGAACAAAAAAGATATGGTGGTGTTTCTCAAATACTTGCTGCACAAATTGAACAGATGACAGGATATGAAACAAGAGCAACAATTCTTGGACATATTCAAAGAGGAGGAGAGCCTACAACTTCAGATATAATACTTGGAGCAAGACTTGGTAATGCAGCTTGTGAATTATTAATTAATGACAAACCAGGATATATAGTAGGAATAAAAGGTGGAGAAGTTGTTAAAATGGAATTTCCTAAAGAGAGAGTACCACGTTTACTAGATATAAAAAATGATGATTTATGTAGAACAGCAAGAGATATGGGAGTATCTTTTGGTCAAGAAGATGAAGAATAAGAGTTATTATTTGATATAATTAATATATAAGAAGGCTATTAATAGTAGTCTTTTTATATTTTTCTAAAAATCAAACTTTTGTTTGACAATGAAATATCACTATGATATAATTTAATCGAACATAAGTTTAAAAGGGGGATTATTATGAGTGATGTTTCTACTTTAAATGCACAAGAGCAAAGAGTATTAAATTATATAAAAGAATGTATACGAGATAATGGGGTACCACCATCTGTAAGAGAGATATGTGCAGCACTTGGGTTTAAGTCTACTTCTTCTGCACATCAATACATTTGGAGACTTTCTGAAAAAGGTTATATAGATAAAGGAAAATTAAAAACTAGAGCAATGAAAGTTAAAGGAACTGAGCCTACTATTGCAATACCAGTTGTAGGTAAAGTAGCAGCAGGAGAACCAATTCTTGCAACAGAAAATATTGAAGATTATGTTTCAATAGGAGAAAGTTTCTTTAATAAAGAGTCTTTAAAAAATGAAAACTTTATTTTAAAAGTTCAAGGTGAGTCTATGATTAATGCAGGAATTAATGATGGAGATTATATTATAGTTTCAAAACAAAATACTGCAAGAGACGGACAAATTGTAGTTGCAATGATTGATGGAGATGCAACTGTTAAGACTTTTTACAAAGAAAAAGACCATATAAGACTACAACCTGAAAATGATACAATGCAACCTATTATTGTAAAGGATGTACAAATAATTGGTAAAGTGGTAGGATTATTTAGAAAAATACAATAATTTTAATGTGTTAAATTTAGTGAAAGGTAGAAATACTTTTCACTATTTTTTTCTCTTTTTCATACTATACTGTATGGAGGTACTAAATTAATGCTTGAAGATATAAATATAGGTCTTGGAATTACAGGCTCGTTTTGTAATTTTCCAAGAATAGAAGGTTTAATAGAAGATTTAAAAAAAGAAAAAGTTAGTAAAATTATTCCAATAGTATCTCAATCTAGTAAAACGTATGATACTAGATTTTATCTTAAAGATGATTTTTTAAAAATGCTAGAAATTAAGACAGGTCAAAAAATAATAAAAGACATAGTAGGAGCTGAACCTCTTGGACCTAAAAATATTATAGATATAATGGTAATTGTACCATGTACAGGAAATACAGTTGCAAAACTTGCAACAGGGATAACAGACTCTGCTGTTCTAATGGCTACTAAAAGTCATATTAGAAATAATAAACCAGTTGTAATTGGAATTTCTACAAATGATGGATTAGGAGCAAACTTTAAAAATATAGGACAGCTATATGATACTAAGAATTTTTATTTTGTACCTTTTTTGCAAGATGATTATATAAAGAAACCGAAATCTTTAGTTTTAGATTATTCAAAGGTAATAGATACTATTGTTTATGCATTAAAAGGAGAGCAAATTCAACCTCTATTTGTTTGACAAAAATTAAATATTTGAGTATACTCTTTGTAGGTGATTATATGCAAAAGTGTTTTTCAAATATTATAGTCTTTACAGATAGAGATAAGGATATAAATTTTGTTAAGAATAAAATTGAAAAAATGATAATAGACTTAGATAACGAATGTGCAACTATGGATAGTTATGATATAAAGGTAGATATAATACAAGATAGTGTTAATAACATAACAGTTATATCATCAGATTATTTTAAATTTATGAATTTAGAAACAAATAAAAGTATAATACGAAAAATAGCTAAAAGATTAGCAAATGATACCTTTATGTTTTCAAGTATAGAGGATAATACTAGTGTACTTGAGAAGTATAGTTTTAATAAGAGAATTTATGATTATATTGCATTTGGAGATAAAGACAAGCTATCAAATCTTGGATATTTTGAAGCATTTGGAACATATATGAATAAAGATATTTGGACTAATCATTTTGTAGGTAGAAATACAATAGAAGATGTGGATAAACTTTTAGGTGAGGCAAATACTTTTTTTGATTATTACGAATTATTTGTTGAATTATTAAAATTATATGGTATAAAATATGAACTTTCTACATATAGTAAAGAAAGTTCAAGTATTTTATCTAATGAAATATTAAAAGAAAGCTTATATTTTAAAACAAAGTAAAAAATAAAGGGGTTGTAAAAAAACTCCTTAGTAAAAATGGATGAAATTAATTTTTCATCCATTTTTTCATAATATTTTAAATA
>CANRLG010000023.1 GCA_947631415.1 uncultured Clostridia bacterium | reverse complement strand
AGCTCGTTTATAGCTCAACACATTAGTGCTGTCGAGCGAGAAGCCCCCACTTCTTAAGTGGTGGGAGTATGTCACTATAAACTTAAAGGAGTAGAAAAAAATATATTTCTACTCTTTTTCTACGCTATTGAAGAAAGTTAACAAATATAATATAATCATAATATAGATATTTGGGTGGTAATATGAAAGAAAAGGACGAAGGAGTAATAAAAGTTAAAGAATGTATAAGTTCTATTGCATATAATGTTACTTTTGAAGAAATAGATGCCTTAATTGCTACATATTTAGATTTGTTATTTAACTTAGATTGTGAAAATAATGAAATTGAATATGTAAAGGACATTCAAAATGAATATTACGTTGAATTAGAAAAAGTATTAGATAATAATTATACCATTAAGATAAATGAAAGCTCGCTTCAAGCAGATATCTCTAACTATTATTATTTAGATGATATATATGAAGCTACTAGTTTAAAGAATGAAATGGTATATAAAATTGTATATCAAATAGAATGTTCTTATGCAAAATATCTAAAGCTAGAAAATTCACAAGAAACATTAGATTTGCTAGATAAAGTTCAAATTGTGGATAAAGTGGACAAGCTTTTTAAGGAAATACTACAAGATAATTCAGAATTAAGTAATATAAATAAGATAACTGCTCAAATAAACATAGCAAAAAAAGAGATATTAAATAAAGAACTTGAATTTGAATATTCAAGATTAGTTGAAAATTTTAGTATACTAGATGAAGATAAAACTTTAAAAGATAAAATCTATAATGCTAAAAATATATACTTATCTGTTATAAACGAAACAGAATATAATGAAGAATTACTAAATTCACTAAATTCTGTCTTTTTGGATAAAAAGTATAATGAATTAAATGGAAAAGATAAGTATATAGAAAGTAGTGAATATAGAGATATAGTTTCACAAATTAATCTTGCAAGTTTCTATATCCAATCTAATGACCCAAATGATATTTTGGGAAAAATGTCAGAAAAAATAGACTTAATATATGATACATTTACTAAACAAAAAGAAGATATATACATAAATGATGGTGTAGAGGCAGTAAGATATTATATAAAAAATAAAAATCAAGAAGTATATAAATATCTTGGAAATAAAGTATATGAAGAAAATTTAGTTGAACTACTACAAGAAGAGAAAGAGAATATTTCTCCAATTTTAGCAAATGAAAATTCGGATTTTGATACTTTTTACTCAAATGTAAAGTCTGAATTTATGAAAGTAAATGAAATAAGAGATGAAAAGCAACAAGAGTATATTGCAAGTCTTATGGAGACATATAATGATTTAACTTTTAAAGAAAAGGAAAACTTTTTTAGATTTTCTTTTGAAAATGAAGAAATTGCATTAGATGTCTTGAAAGAATTAGAAGATAGAAAAAATAAATTAAAAGAAATTCAATTATCTTTTGACTCATTTTCAAATGTATTACATATAGATGTAGATAGTTTAAATAAAGTTAAAGAATGTATTGAAAAAAATGTGGATAAAGCAAATGAAATAGTAAAAAAAGACTTTGAAAATATGCTTGTTAATAATAATTTTTTATCACCTCTTATAGATAATTGTATTGAAGGTGAAAATCCACTTAAAAATCTTAATTCTCTTTCTAGTGAAGCTCGTAAACAGTTGATGATGACTTCAAATTATAACGAAAAAATAAAAGATATTCAAGAGAGATTATTACAAAAAATAATGCCAGATATAACAAAATGCGGTGAGTCAATACTTCAAATAGCAAAATATGGTAGTCAAAAAGAAATAGAGAATGCTATAGAAAAGATAAATGAAAATAAAGATATATTGGAAATAACTTTCTTTTATATTAAAAAACAGAAAGAAGATAAATTTAATATTTTAAATAATATTGAACCATATATAAATAATAGACAAATGTATTATGATTTTCTAAATTTATATGATTTACTCGCTACAATAGAGATTTACCAAATAAAAGATGTATTTAATTTGACAGATGTAGATATGCAAAGGTCAAATAATATTTGGTTAGATAACTTAGTAAATATATTAGATAAGGAAGAAATTAGAAAAGCAGAATTAAATAGAAATCAGAAAATTATAAACAATAGGCAATTATTTGAAACAAATAAAAATATATATAGTTTGAAGAAAAATATAAATAAAGGTGAAGATAAATTAAAAGATAAGTTCGAAAGTTAGGGTGATAGTATGCAAAATAAAATAGATTTGAATGAATTACAACGAATTCTTAGAATAAAAAATGATTTTGAAAATGGACTTGTAGACTCTAACTTAATTAACGCAAAAGATTTAGAGATAATAAATGGAATATATGAGATTGAATTACAAAACGAAAGTGAAAAAATTAAAAACTTAAAAGAAGAAATACAATCGCTATATTCTAAAATGGATGATTTGATTAAACAAATAGATGAATATAAAAGAAAAGAGGAGATACTATGAGTTATTATGATATACTAGAAGTAAGCGTAAATGCTTCAAAAGAAGTTATAAAAAATGCTTATAGAGCATTGTCTAAGAAATATCATCCAGATAGAAATAAAGAAAATGCATCTTTTGCTGAAGAAAAATTAAAAGAAATTAATATGGCCTATGAAACTTTGATTGATGATGAAAAACGTTTACAATATGATTATGATAATGGTTTTAAAATTGATCCTAACGCTATTATAGAAGAACCAGAAAACGAAATAGAAGAATATGAAGAAAAAGAAGATGAAAAACCTAAAGATAAATCAATATGGATAATTAAAAAGAAAAATGTTTTAATTGGAATAGTCATCACTGTAGCCTTTTTTCTAGCATTTATAATAGGAATTAAACTTGCAAATAAAGATATGGCTAAAAAAGAAAAAAATGAACAAAAAATTCATACAACAACTAATGATACAAATAAGAAAAAGGAAAACAATACTACTAATAATAACAACAGTAATTATAACTATAATTATACTTCACCAAATAATAATCAAGTAAATAATAATACTACACCTGAAGTACCTAATAATGATTATGTTGAAAATAACTCAGGTAGTATAGAAGATAATGAAGATGTTAAAGATTATGGACAGTCTTAAGATATATAGCAGGAAGAAAAGGAACTTCCTGTTATTTTTTTACTATATTTGTGAAATATTTGTGTTTTTAGCACTCTATTATTGACAGTGCTAAAATATGGGTATATAATTTGCTCTAGAAAAAAAGAAGGAGATGTAATGTAAAAATGGAAGAAAAACAATTTAAAGCTGAATCTAAAAGATTACTAGACTTAATGATTAATTCTATTTATACTAATAAAGAAATATTTTTAAGAGAAATTATATCTAATGCAAGTGATGCTTTAGATAAACGTTATTATAATTCTCTTACTCAAAAGAAAGAAAATGTAAAGAAAGAAGATTTAAAAATCAATATCATTATAGATAAAGAAAACAGAAAATTAATAGTAGAAGATAATGGTTGTGGTATGAACAAGAAAGAACTTGAAAATAACTTGGGTACTATAGCTAAAAGTGGTTCTCTAGCATTTAAAGAGGCACAAGAAAAGAAAGAAGAAGTAGATATAATAGGTCAATTTGGAGTTGGTTTTTATTCATGCTTCATGGTTAGTAAAGATGTAGTTGTAGAGTCAAAAGCAACTAATAGTGAAGATGCATATAGATGGCATTCAAAAGGCGTAGATGGTTATACTATCGAACCAACTGAAAAAGACACTGTAGGTACTAAAATTATACTTACACTAAAAGATGACACAGATGATGAACCATATAGTAGATATTTAGAAACTTATGTTATAAAAGAACTTGTAACTAAATATTCAGACTATATTCGTTATCCAATAATGATGGATGTACCTCATGAAAAACTAAAAGAGGGCTCAAAAGATGAATACGAAACTGTAATAGAAAATGAGACTTTAAATAGTATGGTACCATTATGGAAAAAGAAGAAAAGTGAGATAACTCCACAAGAATATCATTCTTTTTATAGTGCAAAATTTTCAGATTTTCAAGAACCTCAAAAAGTAATTCATACACAAGCAGAAGGAACTTTTAGTTATAATGCATTACTATTTATTCCTTCTCATACACCTTATGATTATTATACAAAAGAGTTTGAAAAAGGATTACAATTATACTCATCTGGTGTATTAATAATGGATAAATGTGAAGAACTTTTGCCAGATTATTATAGTTTTGTTAAAGGTCTAGTAGATAGTCCAGACTTATCTTTAAATATATCTAGGGAAATGTTGCAACAAGATAGACAGCTAAAAACCTTAGCAAAGAGTATTGAGAAGAAAATTAACAATGAATTAAATAAAATGTTAAATGATGAAAGAGATGAATATATAAAATTCTTTAATAATTTTGGCTCTCAACTAAAATTTGGTGTTTATGATAATTTTGGAGCAAATAAAGATACACTAAAAGATTTAATAATGTTCTATTCATCTACTGAAAAGAAACTAGTTACTTTAAGAGAATATGTAGCTAGAATGAAAGAAGAACAAAAAGAAATATACTATGCTTGTGGGGAAACTGTGGATAAAATAGATATGCTACCACAAGTGGAAAAAGTAAAAGATAAAGGCTATGAAATATTATATTTTACTGAGAATGTGGATGAATTTGTAATACAAACATTAAGAGAATATAGTGAAAAGAAATTTACAAATGTTTGCACAGATAGTTTAGATTTAGATACAGAAGAAGAAAAGGCTAAACTAAAAGAAGAAAATGAAAGTAATAAAGATATGCTTGAAACTATGAAAACAGCATTAGGTGATGAAGTTCAAGTAGTTAGATTTACTAATAAATTGAAAAATCATCCTGTATGTTTAACAAGTGAGGGTGCTATTAGTTTGGAAATGGAAAAAGTCATAAATGCTATGCCAACAGACCAAAATATTAAAGCACAAAAAGTATTGGAGATTAACGCATCACATCCAATAGCAAATAAACTAAAAGAACTATATGAAAAAGATAAAGAACTTCTAAATGAATATTCTAAAATCTTGTATTCTCAAGCTAGATTAATAGAGGGAATGAGTGTTGAAAATCCAACTGAAATATCTAACATTATTTGTGATATACTATCTAAATAATAAATTAAAAAGTGCTGGTAACATGATGTTATCAGTATTTTTTATATAAAAACTAATTTCAAAGTGCAATTTTACTATTTCAAAGTGCAAAATTTGCACTTTGAAGATTGAATTGATATCAAACTTATGGTATAATTACTATATAAGTTAATAAAACGAGGTATAGTGTATGGATAAAAAAGAAAATTGGAATATTGAATTATCTGAATATATAAGACAAGGCGAACTTGAAAGTAAAGAAAAAGCAAAAAACTGGGAAACTGCTATTGGACTTCAAGATGTAGATGGATTAAAACCTTCAAAGCTTTTAATAGAAACTGCTAAAGAACATATTGAAGGTAATATTAGTATTGAAGAAGTTAAAAAAAGAATAAATGAATACTATCAAATAGAAGAAAATCATAATTTAGAAAATGATAGTGAAGAAGCAGATAAAGTTGCAATTAGAATAACAGAAATTTTGAGTGAAAACAGTTTTAATTTTAGTATTATGGAGTTAACAAATATTCATTTAAGGCTTTTTAAAGGAATTTATAAAGAGGCAGGAAAATTTAGAAATTACAATTTCACTAAAAAAGAATGGATATTAAATGATGATACTGTTATTTACTCATCTTTTGAAAATATAAAGGAAACTTTGGAATATGATTTTGAGCAAGAAAGAAATTTTTCATATAAAGATTTATCTTTGGAAGAAGCTATAAAACATATTTCTCGTTTTACTTCTAATATTTGGCAAGTACACCCTTTTTGTGAGGGAAATACACGAACTACAGCAGTATTTATTATTAAATATTTAAGAACTTTTGGCTTTAATATAAACAATGATATATTTTCTGAGAATTCATGGTATTTTAGAAATGCATTGGTTAGAGCAAATTATAAAAACTTTGAAAAAAATATTTTTGAAGATACAATATATTTAGAAAAATTTTTCTTTAATTTGATTAGCGATACAAATTATGAATTAAAAAATAGATATACTCATATAGACTATGAAAATAAAGAAAATAATATCAATATTAATAGCAAATATACTTTAGAAGAACAAGCAATTATAAATATCATAAAGAATAATGCTAATATAAATCAAAATGAAATTGCTAAGTTGCTTAATAAATCAGTAAGAACAGTAAAAGATATTATGAAAGAAATGCAAGAAAAAAGTATTATTAAGAGAAGTAATGGAAAAAGAAATGGTATGTGGATAATAATTTAAGTGAATAAAAAAAAGTACTGATAACGTGAAGTTATCAGTATTTTTAGTGGTAATTAGATAAATATCTAATTAAACATTATAGTGAGTTGGTTCTGGATAATCTACTCCTTGAGTATCCACTGTAACTCTTTTCATTTTTTGTTCGTTAAGTGGTTTATCCATAGAGTCAGTAGGAACGTTTGCTATTTTATCTACAACATCCATTCCTTCTGTAACTTTACCAAATGCAGCATAATCACCATCTAAATGAGGTGCATCTTTATGCATAATAAAGAATTGTGAACCTGCACTGTTAGGTAGCATAGACCTAGCCATAGATATTACACCAGCAGTATGCTTAAGTTCATTTTTGAAACCGTTTCTTGCAAATTCGCCTTTAATAGTATAACCAGGACCACCAGTTCCTATTCCATTAGGGTCTCCACCTTGTATCATAAAGCCAGGTATTACTCTATGGAATATTACTCCATCATAAAAACCACGTTTAACTAATGATATAAAATTATTTACAGTATTTGGAGCAACTTCTGGATAAAGTTCAACTTTAATTATATCTCCATTTTCCATTTCTATTGTAACAATAGGATTTGACATTTTAAAAATCTCCTTTCAAATTTATAGTTATATTATAACATATTAATTATTTGTATCAAGTTTATATTCAACTATTTGTCCATAGTCTGGTTTATAAACATCAGTAACAGCACTCATTATCATTCCATGAGTTACAACTAATATTTTGGAATAATTCAAATATTTCTTGAGTACATTATTTACTCGAGATTGTATCTCAGATTTTTCTTCCCATTTTTGTAGTTCGTTTGAGTGTTTTCCATTATTCTCATCATATTCTTGTCTCCAATTAACTACTTTTTGGTAATCGTCATACATATAAGTTTTGTCTGGTATCCATTCCATTAAATCTAGTTCTATTTTCATTTTTTTATTCAGTTTATTAGATATAATGGATGCAGTATGCATAGTACGAGTATATGGCGAACACAAAATTAATTCAACATCTTCTAGTTTTTTATCATTTGAAATTTGTTCAATTTCATTTGTTCCTTCTTCTGTAAGTGGTGCAAGGTCATTACCAAATCCTACATATTTTCTTTTATCTATTTCAGAATAATCTGGTTGACCATGTCTCATAAATAAAAATTGAGTCATTTATTTCTACCTCCGTAATATTTTATATAACTATATCACAAATTTGAATTAATGTATAGGAAAAAATACTTTTATATTATATTGTATATTTTATGCGTTTTATGTATAATTTTGATAAAGAGAGGTAGATTATGATAAGATTTGATAGTGATTATTTAGAGGGAGCTCATCCCAAAGTACTAAAACAAATTGTTGAAACTAATTATGAACAAACAGAGGGATATGGTAGAGATGATTATACCAAAAAAGCAGTAGATAAAATTAGGAAAGTTTTAAAAAATGAAGATGTAGATGTTCATTTTCTTGTTGGTGGTACTCAAACAAATATGATTGTTGTAAATTCTGCTCTTAGAAGTTATGAAGCAGTTATATGTCCAACAAGTGGACACATTAATGTTCATGAAGCAGGTGCTATTGAGTCTTGTGGAAATAAAATACTTACATGTACTAGTATGGATGGTAAACTATATTTAGAAGACTTGAAAGCATTAATTAAACAATATGAAAGTGAAGATGTACCAGAGCATAGAGTTAAGCCTAAAATGATTTGTATTTCATTGCCTACAGAATGTGGAACTAATTATACAAAAAAAGAATTAGTAGATTTGTATAATTATTGTAAAAAGAAAAAATTATATTTATATATTGATGGTGCAAGACTTGGTTATGGATTAGTTGCTAAAGATACAGATTTGAAAATAGAAGATATACCAAATCTTTGTGATGTATTCTATATAGGTGGAACTAAACAGGGAACTTTATTTGGTGAAGCTGTAGTTATAATTAATAAAGAACTAAAGAAAGATTTTAGATATTATATGAAACAAAAAGGAGGATTACTTGCTAAAGGAAGATTACTAAGTATACAATTTCTTGCTCTTTTAGATAAGGATTTATATTTTAAAATATCCAAAGTGGCAGTTAGTAATGCAATGAAAATTAGAAAAGCATTATTAAATAAAGGATATGATTTATATTACGATTCATATACTAACCAACAATTTGTTATTATGGATAATAATAAGCTTAAAGAATTAGAAAAAGAATTTACTTTCTTTAAATGGTTAACTATAGATAATAAAACTGTAATTAGAATATGTACATCATGGGCAACAACAGAAGAACAAGTAGATAAATTAATTGAAGAATTGTAATTTTAACGTAGTATACATAATAATTGACATCGACCATTAAGTTTGGTATAATTAGCCTTGATTTTAAATTATTACCAGATTTAATTATAAAATGGGAGGTGTTGTGTTATGAAAAAAGGAGGAATTGCTTTTAAAATAGGAATAACTATTGCAATAATAGCTTTAATTTTCTTAATTATTAATTCACCAGCTGTAAAGACAGCTATAAAGCAAAAAGAAAATTTGAAAAATGAGCAGATACAAACTAATACTACCGTTAATGAAGATGTAATAGTACCGAATAATAAAGATGAAAATATACTTGAAAAAATTAACAATGCAACTAGTGTAAAAGTTAAAGAAAAAGTAATTTCTTTAAATAAGTCTTATGATATTTATATTGATGGACAAAACGTTGCAAACGTATCAGGAAAATATGTGAATATAACTGGAGATGTATTTACTTTAAAGGATATAAACGGACAAGTATTGATGTCAGAAAAACAAATTAAAAGGTGGGGAATTAAGTTAAATAGAACAGCACAAATTTATGATTCAAAGGGAAGTACAGTTCGGTTACTTTGGCGAAGATAAAATAAGTGATTTGTTTACCATGGATAAATATCGTTTTCATATTTATGATAAAAATAAAAAAGAATATGCACATACTGACCAAAAAATTTTATCTTGGCTTTATCAAAACGAAATTAAAGATAATTCAAATAACATAGTGTATAAGATAGATAAAGATTTTACTTTAGTTACAGATGAATATACAATAACAAAAATATCAAATTCAGATGTAACTATGGATAAAGCTATATTTTTAACTTGTATAATTGATGCCATTATAGATGAAAATGGCTAATAATTAGTTAAACGTTGAGTGTTAAAACATTCAGCGTTTTTTCATGTATTATATATATATTTTAAATAAAGTTACTATACTTGAAAATTGTTATAAAATTACATATTATTGTATTAGGAGGAGTTATATATGGAAGAAAATAATGAAAATCTAGAAAAAAATAAAAGTGAAATAGATTTGGAAAATAATAAAAATGAAACAGAAAAAGATAATACAAAAGAAAATAATAAAGGTAAAAGGAGAATGTCAAACATAACTTTAATTATTATACTATTAATTATTATTTTAGTATGTGTAGGAACATTTTTTTTAATTACCAAAACTTATGAAAATAAAAAGGCAACTGAATTACAAAATGCAATAGATGAAAATACAATTGCCTCAGAACCATTGTATACATTAGAAGATTATCCTAGAGTAGATGCATCTCTTGCAACTCAGCCTCTTACTAATGCGTTTATAGAAAACTTTACAGGACAAGAAGTAGATGAGTCAACATTAGGATATACTAATACTCATCCTGGATATATAAGACTAATTGATGGAGATGTAGACTTAATTGTGGTTACAGAACCATCAGAAGAAGAACTTAATTATGCCAAAGAAAAAGGTGTTGAACTTGAGGTTATTCCTGTGGTAAAAGAAGGTTTTGTATTTTACGTTAATGCAAGTAATCCAGTAGATGAATTAACATCTGAACAAATTCAAGGTATTTATTCTGGAGAAATAACTAATTGGTCTGAAGTTGGTGGAAATAACGAAGAAATAGTTCCATATCAAAGACCTATTAACTCAGGAAGTCAAACAGGAATGTTATCTTTAGTTATGAAAGATAAACCTTTAATGAAACCTGTAAAAGAAACTTTACTTGAGTCAATGAGAGAAATAATTAATTTTGTTTCTTCTTACGAGAATGGTGTAAATTCAATAGGATATTCATATTATTACTATGCAACAACAATGTTTCAGACTATAGATAGCAATGTAGCTAGTAATATAAAATTACTAGGAATAAATGGAGTTAAACCAAATAATAACACAATACAAGATGGGTCTTATCCATATAATACAGCATATTATATTGTTATTAGAAAAGACTCAGATGAAAATAGTGCAGCAAGAAAACTTGCAAATGAAATGCTTTCAAAAAGGGGACAACAAGTAGCAAAAAATGCTGGATATGTACCAGTAAAATAGGTTAGGAGTTACTTATGGAAGAAGATAAAAAAGTAAGAGGAGGAAATCCTCAAGTAAAAAAAGAGTTAGAAGAAGATAAAGTTGTTGAAAATATAGAAAGTGAAATTAAAAATGTAAAGCCATTAGAAAAGAATGATATAAAAAAAGATAAGAAAAAACTAGATAAACGAATAATAATCATAATAGTGGTATTTATACTTGCAATTATAATTACTTCTGTATTAATATATTTTAAGATTAAAAGTTTAAATGAAAAATATAAGTATATTGAAAAAGAAGATAATGTTTTTGAAACAGAGAATAAAATAGAAGACACAGAACTTGCTTATATTATAAATGATGATGATAGAATTAATATTAATGATATAATTATTGATAAAAAGTATTATGCAAATGGACAATTTTATGATGAACATCCAGGTGGTGGAGTTTGTGAAATTATACAAATTAGTGGATTAAAAAATAAAGATGTAGAAAATTCTATTAATGCTAGAATTATGGATAAAGTCAACGAATATATAGAAAATGGTGATTTTCAAGTTAGAATAATTGGTAATTTTTCAAACATACTTTCTTTATTAATCCAGAACTATTATTCTGATGGAAATATTCATTATTATGCAATGAATATAGATTTGAATACAGGAAATGATATAAAATTTGAAGACTTATTTTTAAAGTCTACACCAATCTATTCAATTTTATATAATGGATTTATACGTTTTAAATCATGGGATTATGATGTAAACTATGATGATTATGCTTCAGATGAAGAATATTGGAATGCAGTAGCTTGGGAATCAGATATGAATAATAGGGATACCTCACAATATGAAGACTATTTATATAAAATTATCGAAGAATATAATAAAAATAAAGATAATCTTATTTTTACAATAGGTAATTCGAGTATTGAAATATATGGTTTTGATATGGAAGGAAATTATAATCTTAATAACATAAGTTATAAACATATTGAAATTCCAATTTATGAATATAAAGATTATGTGACATTGTTTAAAAAATATGCAACTGCAAATTTATATGAAAATGATGTGGCTATTGATGGTATAAGACCATTCTATAAAAATGAATCATATTATTATTCAAATAATTATAAATCAAGCAATATATATTACGAAACAGATAACTTGTTAGTAGATGTATTTATTGATGATTATGAAAAATACTTTTATAAGCAAAAAGAATGTGCTAATTATGTTATTAATTCTTATATAGAAATGGCAAATAATGATAAAGAAAATTTTTACATAATTCAGTCACTAATGTATAATGAATTTAATCAAGATTCATACTATATCAATTATTATAATGAATATTATATTCCAAATTATCATCTTTATCCTTCGTTGAGCATTGTTAAAATTCCAATGGAATATAAAGATGAAATTAATGAAATATTAAGCTCATTTTCTAATACTCAATTTGCGGATGATTCGACTCGTAATTTAACAGGATATAAGAATATAGTAAAAAATGATGAAAGGATTATTTTAGTTACTCAATCGGTAGAATATCCAAGTTTGTATTTTGATATAGATGGTAATTATATTGGAGACCAAAGAGATTGCATAGTAGATAAGACAAAAACTAATAATCAATATGGTCAAAGTTAGAATATTAATTAAATTGTGTAATTTCCTTTTGTTTTTGTGTATTTTAGGGTACAATATATTATTATAGGAGGTCGTATAATGAAATATAATCAACTTATACCAGAGTTAGATGTACGAAATTTAGAGCAATCACTTCATTTCTATGTAGATTTGATAGGTTTTAAGGTAGAATATTCCAGAGAAGAAGATTTATTTGCATTTATATCATTAGATAATGTACAATTTATGCTTCAAGAAATTACAGGAGATAACAAGTGGGAAACAGGACCACTTGAATATCCTTTTGGTAGAGGAATAAACTTTCAAATAGAATTATTAGATATAGACAAGATATATAAAAGACTTAAAGATAGTAATTATGAAATATTTATAGATATGGAAGAAAATTGGTACAGAAAAGATGAACAATCTATGGGATGTAAAGAATTTTTAGTTAAGGATCCAAATGGTTATTTATTGAGATTTAGCGAAGATATAGAAAATGATGAAAAATATAGTAAAGTGTAAAGACTCAAATTTAAGAGTCTTTACTTTTTTTAAGTAATTTACAACTTTGCTTTTTGGTATTATATGGTATAATATTAGCATATATTTAAGGAAAAGAATGAAATATGAATTATAAAATAGTGAATGGAAGTATTTCTTTTGGTGCAGATACTATACTAGAAGAAATAAATTTTGAAATAAAAGAAAAAGAGAAAATAGCAATAGTTGGAAGAAATGGCTGTGGAAAAACAACTTTCTTAAAAAGTTTAATACACAATGACATGCTTGAAGAAGGCATAGGAGAAACAAAGTTTGGTGTATATAAACAAGGTAAGATAGAAATTGGATATCTAGAACAAATACAGTTTGAAAATGAAGATATAACAATGGAAGAAGAAATTTTGAAAGTATATAAAGATATAATAAATCAGGAGGAAAAAATATCTTTACTACAATCAAAAATGGAGAGTAATTCCACAGAAGAAAATATTAAATTATATACAAATGCAATAGAAAAATATGAACAAATGGATGGATACATATATAAAAAAGAGTATATGACAGCTATTAGAAAATTTGGTTTTAGTTTAGAAGACTTGAAAAAGCGTGTATCTGAGTTTTCAGGAGGACAAAAAACAAAAATTGCATTAATTAGATTAATACTTAGCAAACCAGATTTATTATTATTAGATGAACCAACTAACCATTTGGATATTGAAACAATAGAATGGCTAGAAATGTATCTTAAAAATTATCCCAAAGCAATTGTTATTGTATCGCATGATAGAATGTTTTTAGATAAAATTGTGAATAAAGTGTATGAAATAGAATATGGAGCTATGACTCAATATTCTGGAAATTATACATTTTATGAAAAACAGAAACAGATTAATTATGAAAAACAATTACAAGACTATGAGTATCAACAAAAAGAGATAAAACGTATAATGTCTATTGTAGAAAAATTTAGGTATAAAAAGAATAAAGCTAAAATGGCACAATCTAAGCTAACTTATCTTGAACAGATGACATTAGTCGATAAACCTGAAAAATTCGATTTAAACACCTTTTCTACTAATTTTAAACCTAATATAGATAGTGGTAACTTAGTTTTAAGTGTAAATAATTTGGGTTTTGGATATGATAAGGTAATTTCAAGGGTTTCTTTTGATTTATATCGTGGTAGAAAATTAGGAGTTATTGGAGCAAATGGAAAAGGAAAATCAACACTTTTAAAAACTCTTGCAAATAATATTAGAAAACTTGATGGAAAATTTGAATATGGGTATAATGTTGAAATGCAATATTTTGACCAACAAATGGAGTCTTTAGATAGAAATAATACTGTTATTGAAGAATTTAGTAAGGATTTTCCACAGCTTACTAATACTCAAACAAGGTCATGTCTTGCATCTTTTATGTTTTATGCAGATGATATAAATAAAAAGGTAGATAGTTTATCTGGTGGAGAAAAAGTAAGGCTAGAACTTTGTAAAATAATGAAAAAAGGACCTAATTTATTACTTTTAGATGAGCCTACAAATCACATGGATATTGTAGGAAAAGAAAGCTTAGAAAAATTACTAGAACTATATACAGGTACTATAATTGTAGTGTCACATGATAGATATTTCATTAATAAAATAGCAGATTCATTATTAATATTTGAAAATGATAAAGTTGTATTCTTTGATGGTAGATATGATGAATATCTTGAGAAAAAAGAAAAAGAAGATGATGATCTTCAAGTATCTCAAGTTACTAACAGTTCAAATGTTAATATTGTGGATAAAACAAAAAGTAATTCTACATATTTTGAAAATAAAGAAAAAAATAAAATAAAAACCAAGATAAAAAGAATTGAAAATGACATTGAAATTATGGAAAACAAGATTAATAATATAAATGAAGAAATGCAAAAACCAGAAAATTGCACAAGTTATACTAAACTTGCAGATTTACAAAAAGAAATAGACCAATTAAATAGCTCTATTGATGAAAAGATGATTCAATGGGAACAATTAAATGGAAGTATAGAAGAATAAAAAATAGAACTCTTGTTATTAAACAGTTAGTTAATAATTTGAGTTCTATTTCTTTGTGTTTTAAACTTGTTCTCTGTATAATTTAATAGTAAATTTACTTTTTCCTATATATTCTCCTGTTTCTTCATCAAAATCTTCTGGACCATTATAAGTGAAAACAGTAACTTCTATAGGACCGTTTACACCTTTTGTTTCTTTGTATCCAACTAGTTTTATTGATGTAAGCATTGTTTCATCTGTCATTTCTTCAGGTGTCATATGATAGTATGGTCTTCCTGGCATATATGTTACATCATCATATAAATATAATTGAATATGTGAGAATATGTCATCATTTACGTATATTGGGTCAAGTAATGTCCTATTTATTTCTTCACCAGTGTCTAAGTGTAATTTCAAGTTATATCCAACTTTGTATCCCTCACTTTTATATTTAGACCATAAATCTTCCCATAAAGTTTCATAATCTGAACATGGAACAGTTTCCTCTGTTGAGGGTAATGAATAAAATAGTCCTAATATACTATCTCTTTTCCAGTCACAATAAGTTTCATCTGCTCTAACTAAAGTATTTCCTTTTAGTAAATATAACGCTATTGGAATTTCATTGTCATAAACATTTTCTTCTAAATATTGTTGTCTTTCAGCTTCTTCTGCATCTTTTTGAGCTTTTTGTTGTTGTGCCTCTTGCTCAATTTGCTTTTGTGAATCTTCTTGTGCTTTGTACATTTTATATAAATTTCTATATCTATATGTAAAGAAACCTAATGTACCAGTAGCACAAATTAAAACAATTAATAATATAATTAAAGGTATTTTTTTCTTCATATTATCACTCCATAATATTAATATAACATAAAACAATAATTATAACAATAAAGCCAAAATAAAATTGAAAAAAATTATTATGTGTGATATTATCCAATATTATAAGGGAAAAGGTATTATGGAAAATAAAAAAAGTTTAAAAGAAAAAATTGAAAATATTTATGAAATGAATTTAAAGGATATTGGAATATTATTACTTGCTGTTATGGTATGTAGTGCAATATTTGGTTTTATCTATGAAGAATTATTTTATAGAATAGATTTAGGTGTATTTGTTAAAAGAGGAACTACATTAGGACCTTGGATACCAATTTATGGCTTTGGTGGTTTACTTATTGCACTATTTGCATATAAACTTAAGCATGACCCTTTTTATGTATTTTTTCTAAGTAGTTTATTATCTGGTGTAGTAGAGTTTGGAACAGGTTATGTCCTAGATAAGTTTTTTAGCACTCGTTTATGGGACTATAATATAGAAATATGGAATTGGGGAAATATTGGAGGATATATTTGTGCAAGGTCAGTTATATTTTTTGGATTATCTGGTCTATTTTTGGTATATTTTTTAATACCAACTTTAAAAAAATTAAAACAAAAAATTACAGAAAAATTTGGAATTAAAGCATATAATATTCCAGTTATTGTAATATCAACAATCTATGTAGCAGATTTCATATTTAGTGAGTTTATATCTAAGTTTATAAAGTAAGATAGTTCATACGTTACTATTTTCTTGAAAATTAAGTAAAATTATAGTAATATATAATCATTAAATAGGAGTAAATATGGAAAAAGTTATTGGTAAAGTAATTAGAATAGATTTAGATTTATACTATGTATATCTTGAAAGTACAGATAGTATTGTTTCTGCTAAGGTAAGGGGAAATCAAAAGAAAAAGGGAAATGTTCTTGTTGGCGACATTGTTGAAGTGGAAAAAGTGGACAACGATTATATGATTTCTAATATTAGAAATAGAATTAATGCTATAATTCGACCACCTGTGGCAAATATTGAGCAAATGATTATAGTTGTATCTGTTGGAGAGCCACAACCAGACTACATACTATTAGATAAGCAAATTGTATTATGTATGAGTAAAGGTATAAAACCAATAATTTGTGTAAACAAAATAGATTTAGCACAGTCAGATGAAAAAGCAAAAGAAGATATTGAGTATATTAAAAAAGTATATGGTAGTCTTGGCATAGAAAACATATACATAAGTGCTAAGGATAATATTGGAATGGATAAACTATTAAACGAGTTAAAAGGAAAAACTTCTGCTTTTTCTGGAAACTCTGGAGTTGGAAAATCATCAATTACTAAAAAATTAATAAATGAGGAAGAACTAATAGAAGTTGGAGATATAGGAAAAAAATCTGGTAGAGGGAAACATACCACAAAATCTGTTAGAATATATAATTTAGATAATAATTCATTTATACTTGATACACCTGGTTTTTCTAGTTATGAACTCTATGATATTGAATATGATGAATTGAGAAATTATTATCCAGAATTTAGTAAAATAAAGTGCGTGTATGATGATTGTGTTCACGTTACAGAGGGAATAGATGTATGCAATGTTAAAAAAGAACTAGAAAATGGTAAGGTAGATAAAGAAAGATATAATAGATATGTATATATATATTCTAAATTGAAAGAACAGTATGATAGAAAATATAAGTAGGACTTCTAAAAGTCCTACTTTTTATATATAAAAATATATGTAATTTGACATAATATAATAAAAGTGCTATAATTTTATCAGATTATTTTGTTATAAACTTAGAAGTTAATATTATAAGTAATATGAGAGGAGAGAAGAAAGTTAGATGATTAGATTACCATTATGCAGTATAAATTTCAAATGTGGTAAAGATGTTGTTAATGTATTAAAGTATATACGGGTTTTCAATAAATAAAGAGGCAACTTATAGTATTTCCATATATATTAATAATAGTATAGTAAGAATTAATGACATCAAAGATGAATTTTTAAAAAGCATAGTTACAGAAAAAATTGAACAATTGAAATTAGAAAATTATTCTAATGATGAAGTAGATTTTTTTGAAAAAATGTGCAAATATGCAGTTTCTTTTGGAAAACCATATTTTATTGAAATATTTTATTCAAATAATAATGGAATACTAAAATTTGATATTAATCATGCTTTAGAGAAATTGAATACTAATATAGAAAACTTTATTAATGTATATGAACAATATATTTATGATGATTTTAATGCTACTTTCAACAATATTTTTACTAATTTACTTGAATATAGAGAAGAAAGCAATTATCTTTGTATAAAAAACAATAATGTTTTTATAGATAAGTATAAAGATATTACAATATTAGATGAGGAGAAAATAAAAAAAGTAAATTTTCGTAGATTATCTTTACAAAAATGTGAAAAGGGTTACTTTATAAAAAAAGGAGAAATAAAATATGCATTTAATCCTTTTCTAATTATAGTTGAAAAGAATAATAAAAGTATAAGAAAAGTGGAGAAAATAATATCTAAGTATATTGAAGAAGAAAAAGAATATGCAAGAAAATATTTAAATACTGAGGTATGTGTAAAAAATACTTACATAGATGATAAAGTTGAAATTTATATTGTAGACAAAAGGAGATAAAAATCTCCTTTTATTTTTTTGCAAAAAATAAAAAAATTTGAAACAAAAATCACAATATTATAACTCTTTATAGTGTATACAGTTTTTGTATATATGTTCATCAAATAAGGAGGGATTGTATGATGAAAAAAATTAAATTTTTAACTTTACTTTCCATTATGTTTTTAATAAGTGGAAATGTATTTGCAGATTCGCTATTTATTGGAGGAAAGCAATCTAGAGGAGTTAGTAATATGTATTACTACGTAGATAACTCTGCAGCAGGTTACACAACTTTAATTAATAATGCGATAGATAACTGGGTTGTAACTGGATATGGATGGAATCCAATTCAACTTGCTCCTGTTGCATCTAATAATGGAACTGCTTTAGACTTTTATTTAAAGTATGAAGATGAATTATCTTATTCAATTTTGGGTCAAACATCTTTTTATAATTCAGCAGAAGTTCAAATTACACCTGCAATAAGTGACTGGTTTTTTGCAAAAATAGATTTAAATGGTTCTTCATTACCTAGTATTTCTTACGAAAATAGACAAGGCACAATAGCACATGAAATTGGCCATGGGCTTGGATTAGACCACCAATATTCTAATGTGTATAGCATAATGTGTCCTTTAGCATCAGGAAGAAGGGTATATAAAGTAGACCAAATATCACATGATGCAATTAATCAATTATATTAGGAGGATAAAATATGAATAAAAAGAAAATATCAATTATTGCATTAGGTATTTCTACTCTTGTAGTTATATCTAGTATAGGAATAGTAAATTATATGAATAATAATAAAACTGTAGAAAATCAGTTAATAGAAAATGATAGTACTGCACAAGTTGTAGAAGAAAAAGAAGTAGTTATAAATAAAACAAATGATGCAGATTTACTTATAGATTATTCTAAGATGGAAAATATGCTTAAAGAATGTGATGTCGTTGCAGTGGTTAAAATAAATGATGCACAAGGCTCAAATTATAATCCAGTTAGAAGTCAATATGTACCAGTTTATACAACAGGAACTTTACAAGTAAAAAAAGTAATTAAAAAAATGAATGATATTAACGTACAAGAAAATGATCAATTAGATTATGTTAGGCTTGGAGGAAAAATTAAGTATACTGAATACTTAAAGGGTTTAACAGAGGCAGAAAGAAATAAAATTGAGTCTGTTGTAAATAATAATGAAGAAATGAAAATTGCTAAAATAAAGGAAAATTTAGTATTAAATGACATGTTTACTGGAGATGTACAAATAGAAACAGGTAAGGAATATGTTGTTTTCCTAAAATATGTAGATGGATATAAAAAATATAATTTAGTAGGTTTTGAACATGGACTTAGAGAATATAATAGTGTAGATAATACTATGAAAAATAATGTAACTAATGAATTTGAAAGCTTAAATATAGTAAAATAAAAAACAAAAAAGTTAGAGTGCATACTTGATGTATGCACTTTTTTCTTGGTGTTATAGAAAACCACAGGCTATGCCTGTGGTTCAAAAAAGCTTAAAGCTATGCACAAAGTAATAGAA
>CANRLG010000022.1 GCA_947631415.1 uncultured Clostridia bacterium | reverse complement strand
GGAATCGAACCGGTACGAGGTTTAACCCTCGCAGGATTTTAAGTCCTGTGCGTCTGCCAGTTCCGCCACACTCCCGACTGAACACTTGTTATTCTAACATCTTTGCTCTTAAAAGTCAATAATTAAGAAACATTTTTAGAAAAAATACTAGAAAATTTTTCTGTTAGTGGTGCAAAGGTTTCAGCAGTAGAGCGAACTTTATCTACAAATAGCACAATGTAACTTTCTCTATATCTTGGAATATGAGTTAAAGTTAAAGGCCACATATGTTTTACTATTATATCTTTTTCTATATCATTTAAGTTAAAAAGTTTAGAAGCATTTTGTAAAGCTCTATATGGATGAGTAAAACCATGTTTCTTAAACAAAGGCTTTTTTTCTGTATTTTTATGCCAATCGTATAGGAATAAGTCATGTAAAAGCCCAGCTCTTGCAACACTAACATAATCTAAATTAAGTTTTTTAGCTATTTTATAACTCTTGTATGATACTGAAATACAATGGTCTAATGTAGTTGTATTTCCATGTTGAATATATTGTTTCATAGATTGAACTGATTCGTTTTCTAGTAAATCAGAAATATATGAGATATATTCTTCATCATGAATATTGTATTGGTCTAAATTCATTTTTTTACCTCACAGAAGTTATTATAGCACAAATTTGAAAAAAATAAGCAAATTATCATAAAATTTACACATTTTTTAGAATAATAATTATCATAATATTGTGGCATACTAAAAAAAGTGTTATAATTTAATTTGGCTAAAATTAGAAATGGAGGTATTTTTATGGTTAAAATTTTATTTTATGATACCAAAGAGTATGATAAAGAATTATTTGAGGAATATAATAAAAACTATGGTTATGAAATTAAGTATTTAGAAACAAAATTAAATAGCGAAACAGCACCTCTAGCAACAGGGTATGATGCAGTATGTATTTTTGTAAATGATATTGCAGATAAGGAAACATTAGAAATATTAAAGAATTGTGGTGTAAAACTTTTAGTTTTAAGATGTGCAGGATTTAATAATGTAGATATTAAAAATTGCCCAGAAGGATTAAAAGTAGTAAGAGTACCACGATATTCACCGTATGCAGTTGCAGAACACGCAGTAGCATTATTGCTTAATGTAGATAGAAAAATATATAAAGCATATCAAAGAACTAAGAAATATAACTTTACTTTAAATGGTCTTTTAGGTTTTGATATTCATGGAAAAACAGTTGGAGTAATAGGCACTGGAAAGATAGGTAAAGTTTTTATACAAATAATGAAAGGTTTTGGTACAGAAGTTATTGCTTATGATGTATATAAAGATGAAAAAGCTGCAGAAGAATTAGGATTTAAGTATGTTGAATTAGATGAATTATATAGAAGGTCAGATATAATCTCATTACATTGTCCTTTAACCGAAGAAAATACAAATATGATTAATAAAGAATCAATGGACAAAATGAAAAAGGGTGTAGTTATAATTAATACTAGTAGAGGAAAATTAATAAGTACAGAAGACTTGATAGAAGAGTTAGGAAAAGAAAAGATTGGTGGAATTGGTCTTGATGTATATGATGAGGAAGAAGAATTTTTCTTAAACGATATGTCTAATTCATATTATAGAAATGCTGGACTTTCAATTCTTTTATCTATGCCAAATGTTGTAATAACATCTCATCAAGCATTTTTTACTAAAGAGGCACTAAATAAAATTGGTGAAGTTAGTATGGAGAATATTAAGTCCTTCTTTGAAACAGGAGAATGTGAAAATTTTGTTAATTAAAGGGTAGTTTTTTGCTACCCTTTTGTTTTTGTTAGTAGTTGAGTAAGCTTAACACTTCCCAAGATTACTCCATTAATAATTAAAAGTACAGTTGGATTTTTTATATTAAAAGAAGTTAGATTTTTTTGAGCAAATTCACGTATTTTTCCAACGGTGTTAATTGCATTTTTCTTAATTTCACCAAGCTCTGTTGAAAACTCGTATTCTACGGGTGTATAAGAATATAATACGAGCATATCTTCATTATCTCTTCTTTCCATTTTGTAAACGAATCTAAACATATTATCACCTATGTATATTTTGAGATAATAAAAAAATAATATTCATAAGCTTGAAAAAAATATATATAAGATATAAAATAATTTGTATGAAAAGAGTAAAAATATTTAGTATAATAGGTTTGGTGTTAACACTTATGGTTTTTAATTATATATTTGCAGATGAAGTGGAGTTAAATTCTCCAAATTATGCTGTGTATAAAGCAGATAATTTAGAATTATTAATTGGAAAAAATGAAGATAAGAAAATATCTATAGCAAGTATTACAAAATTAATGACAGCAGTAGTTGCAATAGACAATATTGAAGATGTAAGCAAAACTCAAGTAATCGATACTTCAGTATATTCAAATATTCTTGATCCAGAATTATCTATTGCTGGACTACAAGATGGACAAGAACTTTCATATTATGATTTACTTGCTACAATGCTTGTCCCATCAGGTGCAGATAGTGCATTATATTTAGCATGTACTACTTTTGGAGATTATGATACATTTATAGCTAAAATGAATGAAAAAGCAGAAGAATTAGATATGAAGGATACACATTTTGCAAATCCTACAGGATTAGATGATGAGGAAAACTATTCAACTTTAAATGATGTAGCAAAGCTACTTAGATATGTAATTAATAACCAAACTTTAAAAGAGATTATTTCTTTAAATAGATATACAACAACAGATGAAAAATTAACAGTTAGTGGAACTATATATAAAAGTATGTCAAATTATGGACTTGAAAGAAAACACATAAAAGGAGGGAAAACAGGAACAACTGAAGAAGCAGGTATTTGTCTTGCAAGTTATAGTGTTGATGATGATGGAACAGAACTTATAACTATAGTAACAGGTGCTTCTATGTTTTCTAGTTTTCCGTATAATATAAGTGATACTGAAAAGATAGATGGATATATTATAGATAATTATAGTATTCAAGATATATTAACAACGCAAGATTCATTACTTACTTTAAAAACATATTGTACAAAAGAGGATGAAGTTACTTTTTATCCTGAAGAAAATATTAAGTATTATATTTCACAGTTAGATAAAGATAAGATAAATGTAATATACTCAGGAATTGACACACTTTCTACTAAAAATAAAGTAGGAGATAAATTAGGAGAAGCTAAAATATATTATGGCAATGTATTAATTGATACTGTAGATGTAGTATTAAAAGATGAGCTTCATTTTAGTATAATAAAATGGATAAAAGCACATAAGGAACAAGTTATATTTGGTAGTCTAGCCTTTGTATGTATTTTAGTACTAGTAATTACATTTGTTACATTAAAAAAGAGAAAATAACATGATATTATGATGAAAAAAACCTTGAAGTAAATTAAGACTTCAAGGTTTTTTTGTGCAAATTTATTATTCTTCTTTAAAAGTTACTAAAGCATGTAATGTATGTGTATCTTCAGAATACAAATACACATTATATTCACCAGCATTATATTCATAATAGCAAGAAACAGTTTCTTTATATAATAGTTCTTTTTTATAAACAACTGTCATATAATTAAAATCTTTTTTATCATCTATAACTTCAAGAGCTAATTCTATAAATACCATATTATTAACGTGCCCATTTGCATCTAAATCTCTTTTTAAAGGTACATATTCAAATTTTTTTTCAGCAGTTTCAGGTAATTTTATTCTAAGGTTCATGTCTGTTTCAAAAAGATTTTTTTGTTCTTCTTTAAAGTTTAAAATTATATCATCATCAATTTTTTGTATACTATGTGTTTCTGTATCAACAAAGACCCATCTAGAGTCTGCAATAGCAACTAATTTATCATTTGAATATAGCTCAAATTTTCTATTAGAATATAATGATTTAGTAAAATCTGTCCAAGTGTTAACAGTTATTTTAGAATTAAAAGGTACCTTTTCAAGTATTTTTAATCTCCAGTAAAGTAATACCCAAGTTCTATGAGTTTTTTCAATATTAGTAATATCATGTCCACTTTCAACACAAGCAAGATTTGCAGCTTCTTGCATCATACGAACTATACCTTTTTTACTTAAATTTAGAGTATCATCTAAGTCTGGTAAACCGACCCTTTCTTCACAAGTAAAAATTGACATATTTAACTCATCTCCTAATACAAAGAAAAGTCGCCAAATAGCGACTAAATAAAAAAATATTGTGGTGACCCCTACGGGAATCGAACCCATGATTCGACCTTGAGAGGGTCGCGTCTTAACCGCTTGACCAAGGGGCCATCAACAATGATATTATAGCATAAATATTTTGAGGAGTAAACCCTATATTTTAAAAAAATAATAAAATTACCAAAACAATAGTCATTGATTTAGTAAAAAACAGTCAAGCATTAACTTGACTGTAATTAAACTAAAATTCACCAAGAAAATATTTCTTTTTTCCTTTACGAATTACAACATATTTATCATTTAAAGCAAGATTTTTAGATATAGTTGTTTCTAAATCTGTAACTTTTTCTCCATTAATAGAAATACTTCCATTATTTAAGAATTCTCTTGCTTCTCTTTTACTTGAACAAATTCCTTTTGATGCAAGAAAATCTACAATATTTTCATCACTATCTATTGTAATATGGTCTACATTTGCAAAGATTTTTCCAATTAAATTAGTTGGTATTTTTTTGATATCTCCACTAAATAAAGCTCTACTAATTTCAACAGCTTTTTGGTATTCTTCTTCACCATGAATATCTCTAATTACTTCATGAGCTAATGCTTCTTGTGCAATTCTTTTTTCAGGTGTAGCATTATGTTCTTCCATTATTTTTTCTATTTCAGGTTTACTTAGAAAAGTAAATCTTTTTAAATATGCTTCCATCATAGAATCTTCTAAATTATATAAGTATTGATATAATTCATAAGAAGAAGTTTTTTCTATATCAAGCCATACAGCATTTCCCTCAGATTTTCCCATTTTCTTACCTTGAGAATCAGTAGCAAGAGGTATAGAAAATGCGTATACTTCTTCGCCTGTTAATTTACGAATAATCTCTATACCAGTTGTTAAGTTACCCCATTGGTCAGAACCACCAATTTGTAAAGTAACTCCGTATTCATCATGTAAATGTTTAAAATCTGTTCCTTGAATTAACATATATGAAAATTCAGCATAAGAAATACCTATCTCAAGTTGACGTCTTACTAAGTCTTTACTTAACATATAATTTACATTAATATTTTTACCGATATCTCTAAGAAATTCTATAAATTTAACATCTTTAAACCAATCCCAGTTGTTAACTGTTTTTATTCCAAATAGTTTTTCAACTTGAGCTTTTAGTTTAGTATAGTTTTGTTCTATTACATTTTCATCAGCTTTTTCTCTTTCTCCTGTACCTCTAGGGTCACCAACACGACCAGTAGCTCCACCAACAAGAAGTATAGGTGTGTGACCAGCTTTTTGCAATCTTTTAGCTACCAAGAAAGTTGAATAATGACCTATATGTAAACTATCTGCTGTTGGGTCAGTTCCAAGATAAAATGTTATTTTCCCATTATTAAGTTTATCAATTAAATCTTCACTACTAATATCTTTTATTAAACCTCTCCATTTAAGGTCTTCGTAAAGTGTCATTTCTTTTTCCATCAATATCCCACCTTTTTTTCCTAATATGCACATAAGTATATCATATTTGTTTTTATTTTTAAAGTGCAATATATTTTTTTTTATTTTTTGGTACAAATTGTTAAATTTCTTGAATAAAAGCATAAGTTATAGTAATATATAGTTGTACAAAGTTGGAGGGCATTATGAAAGATAAAGAGAAGAAGTCTTTTTTTCATAATTTTTATCCAGACTTTATATATGAGAAAGTAGAAGACATACCGTACGAATTACTTAGAAAAGAGGATATAAGGCTTATTCTTATGGATATGGATAATACTCTTATAGATTATAAAGCAGATTTTTCTAAAAATCTTAGAAAATGGATAAAAGACATGAAATCAAAAGATATAAAGCTATATATTGTAAGTAATTCAATTAGTAATTCTAAAATAAAGAAAGTTTCAAAAGAACTTGGACTTCAATATTTCTATAAAGCTGGAAAACCATCAAGAAGGGGTCTTAGAAAGGTTTTTGATAATTTTCCAGACATAAAAAAAGAACAGACATTAATGATTGGAGACCAGTTATTTACAGATATTTTAGCGGGAAATAGATTTAATATAAAGACATTACTTGTTAAGAGAATAAACAAGAAAGAAACTATACTTAGCAGTTGTAAAAGACCACTTGAAAGATTAGTTCTTAATCATTATTATAAAAAAGATGAGAGTGAGGGTAAATGCAGAATTTAATTATATGTATTATTGCATCTATTATCTTTGGAAGTATAATTTCAATATTTTTAAAACTAGCATATAAGAAAAAGGGCAAAGATTTTAACTTCAAAGAATTTAGAGAAAGTTTTAAGTTAAAAAATATAGATATAAAGTATATTTTAATATATTTCATATCATTATATTGTTTAGCTAGTAATTTAGAATTAAAAAATGTAATTATTAGTGTTCCATTTTGTTTTGCAATGGTATTAGCCTTTATTTTAGATACTGTTTTTATGATTATACCAGACACTTCAAATTTAATTATACTTGCTTGTGGAATTGTGAACAATGTAGTTAATTTTTCAAAAGAGCAGTTTATATCTTCAATATTAGGTTTTATTGTAGGTGGAGCTACATTTTGGATAATAAACTATATTTGTGAAAAGATTACAAAAAAAGCAGGATTTGGTATGGGAGATATTAAATTACTAGCATGTTTAGGGTTATTTTTTGGATTAAAAGGAATAATAGTAGTTATGCTTTTAAGTGTTGGTATATCTGCAATATTTAGTGTTATTTTTTTAATATATAAAGCAATAAAAAAGATAAAGGGAGAATACATACCATTTGGTCCTTTTATAGTAATAAGCTCATTTATTGTATATATAGTGTCTTACGAGAAAATAATACATTTGTATTATAGTGTAATAGATAAAATATTAACATAAATTTAATAAAGATGGTAAAATGTCAAAAACATAGGCATAATACCATCTTTTATTATGTTTTTGTAACATAACATCATTTACTTTACTAGCTTTTTATTGTATAATCTAGTCGTAATAAAAAAATAAATTATGAATAATAAATGAAAGGAAATTTAATATGAAAAACGTAGAATTATTAGCACCTGCTGGAAGTTTAGAAAAAGCTAAAATTGCATTTATGTATGGAGCAGATGCTGTATATGTAGGAACAGCTAAATTATCTTTAAGGTCAAGAGCATCTGTAGATGAAGATAGTCTATCTGATACAATAAAATATGCTCACAGTATTGGAAAGAAGGTATATGTTGCTCTTAATATTTATGCAAGTGATTTAGACTATGATGAAATTGAAAAACAATTAAAAACATTAAAAGAATTAAAGCCAGATGGAATTCTTGCAAGTGACCCTGGTGTAATTGATATGATTGCAGATATTTGCCCTGAAATAGACTTACACATTAGTACACAAGCAAATACTGTTAGTTTACATTCTGCAAATTTTTGGAGAAAGTTTGGAGCAAAGAGAGTTGTACTTTCTCGTGAACTTTCGAAAGAAAGAATAGAGTATATCATGAAAAATAAGCCTAAAGATTTAGAAGTAGAAATGTTTATTCATGGTGCTATATGTTATGCATATTCAGGAAGATGCTATTTAAGTCATTATCTTGCAGGTAGAAGTGCTAACTGTGGAGATTGTGCACAACCTTGTAGATGGCAATACAATCTTGTTGCAAGTGAAACAAATAATCCTGATAGTAAAATAAACCTAGATTATGATGAACATGGTACATATCTTTTTTCATCAAAAGATATGTGTTTAATTCGCCAAATACCTACTATCATAGAAATGGGAGTAGATAGTTTAAAGATTGAAGGTAGACTAAAAACAGATTATTATCTTGCAACTGTTGTAAGAGCATACAGAAATGCAATAGATGATTATATGAAACTAAAAGCAGAAAATAGAGAAAATGAATATGATTACACAAAATATTTAGTTGAACTAGAAAAAGTAAAAACTAGAGGTTTAAGTGAATTTTATTTTTCTAATTCAAATAACCAAGATATTCATGATTTTGATGGAAAAAGTGAAAACTTAGAATATGAATATGGTGCAAGAGTAGATGAAAAATTAGAAAATAATATTTATGTAGCTGAGATAAAAAATAAGTTATCCATAGGTGATAGACTTGAAATTTTACTACCAAATTCAATAGAAGAATGTGCATTTAATATTGAAGAATTATACGATATTAAAAATGACAAAGCTATTGATACTATTAATCCTGGAGTAAAAGGACAACAAGTAAAAATTAAAATTCCTTATGATTTACCTATTGGAACTATAATTAGAAGAAAAAGATAGAAAGGATAATTTTGGAGGTGTTATATGGACAATCCGTATTTTGATAAATTTAAAATATATTTTGTTTTTATTGCAATAATTTTTATTGTAATAGTAGCTTGTAAAAATGCAGGTAAAGAGATAACAAAAGAAACAATTAGAATAATATCAAGTACAGATAATCAAGATTTGGAAGAACTTCTTATAGATTATGGCGAAAAAAATGATATTAATGTTGAAGTAGACTATGCTGGAACTATTGAAATAATGGAAAAATTAAATTCAGGCGAAAAATATGATGCAGTATGGGTATCTAATTCAATGTGGCTATATATGCTAGATGGAGTTACTACATCAGATTCAAAGATAATAAATATGAATCCAGTTGTATTTGGAATAAGAAAGTCAAAAGCTGTAGAACTTGGTTTAGTTGGTAAAGAAGTAAGGCTAGAAGATATACTTAATGCAATAAGAGAAGGAAAACTTAAGTTTGCTATGACATCTGCAACACAAACTAATACAGGAGCTTGTGCATATTTAGGCTTTTTAAGTGTACTAGCTGGAAATCCAGAAATTCTTACAGAAGATTATTTACAAAATGAAGAAATTAAGCAAGAACTTACTACATTATTTAGTGGAGTAGACAGGTCATCTGGAAGTGAAGATTTCTTAGAAGAAATGTATTTAGAAAAAGACTGTGATGCCATAATTACTTATGAATCCTCAATAATTAATATAAATAAAAATATAAGAAATGATGATGATGTACTATATGCAATATATACTGAAGATGGTGTATCTATGAGTGATAGTGTATTTGCATATTTAGGTCAAACTAATACAGAAAAAGAAAAAGCTTTCTTACAATTACAATCATATATGTTATCTGACGAAGCTCAAGAAGAACTAATGCAAACAGGTAGAAGAGTATGGTATGGAGGAATAAAAGAAGATGTAGATAAAAAAGTATTTAATCCAGATTGGGGAATAGATACTACAAAATATATTACTCCTATTAAATTTCCTTCAACTAATATAATTAAACAAGCGTTAGGTTTATACCAATCAGAACTTAGAAAACCAACACATATATTATTTGCACTAGATTATTCAGGAAGTATGAGTGGTACAGGACATACCCAATTAACTAACGCAATGAATTATATCTTATCTGAGGAGGAAGCTTCTAAGAACTTTTTACAATTCTCAGAAAAAGATAAAATTAGTGTGCTTTTCTTCAATAGAGAAGTTAGTGATATAACTACCATAGAAAATGGTACATTAACAAAAGGGCTTATTGATAGTATTAATGAAAAAGTTCCAAATGGAGGTACTAATATCTATGACTCAGTTACAAAAGCAGTTGTATATTTAGATAATATGGATAATTCGGCATATAATGTTTCAATTGTTTTAATGACTGATGGAGAAGGAACTACTGGAAATAGGAGTGCAATGATTAAGACTATTAATACAGCAGAACATAAGATTCCAGTATATTCTATAATGTTTGGAGATGCAAGTGATAGTCAACTAGAAGAAATAGCAGACCTTACAAGTGGTAAAGTATTTGATGGTAGATTAGATTTATTAAATGCTTTTAAAACTGTAAGAGGATATAACTAGGAGGTATACAATATGAAGTTATCGTATATTATTTCAATTATAATTGGAATTATAATATTTTGTATTTTATACTTAGTACTAGATTTTAATGTATTCTTTTCAGCAATAATAAGTATAGTTGCATATTTTGCATTTACCATGATTTTCAAAGAAAGAGATGTTGTACAAGAAAAAGTCGAAAAAGATGCATTTGAATTTCAGAAATTAACAAACAATGCTCTAGTAAATATTAGAAGAATTGAGAATATAAAAAAAGAATTAGACAATGCTGAACTTGTAAAAAACATAGATAGTATTTGTTTAACCTCAAGAAAAATTGTGGAAACAATAAAAGACAATCCTAAAAAAGCTAAACAAATAAATAAATTTGTAGATTATTATTTACCTTTTACACTAAATATTTTAACTCAATATAATAAGATAGAAGACCAAAAATTAACTTCAAAAGAAAGTAAAGAGTTTCTATTAAAAGTAGAGACTATGATTGGTAGAGTTAAAGAGGCATGTGAACTACAATTAAACAATATGTATGAGACAGATTTAGTAAACACTAACGCAGATATAAAAGTATTTGAAACAATGTTAAAGTCTGATGGTTTAGTGGATGATAATATGAATATTAAAATTGAAAGAAAGTAGGTGAAAAAAGAGTGCCAGAGGTTATAATTGAAAATGAACCAAAGAAACCTAATCAAAAAATGATAGGTTTAGTAATTTTAATAATATTAATTATTGTAATTTGTATTGGAGTTGGAATTAAATCTATATTTAATAATATATCTAATAGAACAGAGGTAGTATATGGAGCTGTAGGTGGAGGAAAGGAAAATCTACTTGCAGATGAAGATTTTAATGAAATATTGGCAACAAAATATGGAATTTCTGTAGTAAATGATACTTGGAGTAATGGTAAATTAGTTAAAAATTCTGTAATAAGAGAAGATGGAGATGATTATGACTTTATATTCTTCTCAGACCAAAGATTTTACGATTACTACAAAACTCCAGCAAATAAAGCAGAGGGTGAGGCAGAAAGACAAACTGTATTAAGTGGAAGTTTAACTTTAAATACTCCTATAGTTATTTATAGTTGGGATACAGTAGTAGATGCTTTAATGAAAGAGGATATTGTATCTGAAAATAACGGAGTGTATTATATAACAGATATGGACAAACTTTTAAACTATATACTTGAAGGAAAGTCTTGGAAAGATATAGGAATTGAAAGTATATATGGGAATATAAATATTAATTCAACAGACCCAGTTACTTCATCACCTGGTGCAACATATTATGGTTTATTACTTTCAATAATGTGTGGTGGTGATGTAAACGAAACTAACATTGAAGAAAATCTACCAAAACTTAAAGAATTCTATAATAAATCTGGATATATGAATAATACACCAGCAGATTTATTTGAAATTTACTTAAAGACTGGTATGGGTTCTAAACCAATGATAGTAGATTACGAAAAGAGTATAATAGACTTTGCTAATTCAAATCCAGATGGATATGCACAAGTAAAAGATAAAATTCGTATATTATACCCTGTACCAACAATATGGAATTCACATTGTATAGCTACATTATCTGAAAATGGTAATAAATATTATGAAGCATTTAATGATAAAGATATACAACAACTTGCATGGTCAAAGTATGGATTTAGAACAGGTATAACTAGTGGAAGTTATGATGTAAGTAAAGTTGGTGTAACAGGAATACCACAATCAATAGATACTACAGTATCAGGACTAAGAATGAATATATATAACAGATTAATTGAATATTTAAGTGAACAATAGAAATATTTTAGGAGGTAGAAAAATGGACGAACTAGAATTAAAAGTTGGAATGAAAGAGGAAGAAGGTAAAAAGATTGAAAGTGAATTACTAGAAAATAAAGAATTCACAGAAGAAAAAATTGAAAAATCATTAAATTATGATTTATTAGATGAAAAAGAAAAAGAAGCTATTAATGATTTTATAGCAAAAGTAGATTTTTCAGATACAACAACTGTACTTGCTTATGGTTCTAACGCACAAAAAGAAATTGCTCAATTTTCAGATGATGTATTAACAAATGTTAGAACTAAAAATACAGGTGATGTAGGAGAACTACTTACTGATTTGGTAACTGAAATTAAAGATTTTGATTCAGCATCAAACATTAAAGAGTCAAAAGGATTATTAGGAATTTTTGATTCTTTGAAGAAAAGAATATCAAGACTTTTAACAAAATATGATAAAGTAAATAATAATATAGATAAAATTGAGAAAAAACTTGAAGCTCATAAAGTACAAATGTTAAAAGATATTGCTATATTTGATGAGATGTATAGCAAAAACTTAGATTCATTTAAATTATTATCTATGTATATCATTGCAGGAGATATGAAATTAAAAGAGTTGAAAGAAGTAGAACTTCCTAAACTACAAGAAGAAGCAAGTAAGAGTGGAGACCAAATTGACGCTCAAAAAGTAAATGACCTTGCTGAAACTATTTCAAGATTTGATAAAAAACTATATGATTTAAAAACTACAAGAATTATTTCTATTCAAATGGCACCACAAATAAGAATGATACAAAATAATGATAGTGAACTTGTAGAAAAAATACAATCATCTATTACAAATACAATTCCATTATGGAAAAACCAAGTTGTAATAGCTTTAGGACTTGCTAATGCAAAATCTGCATTAAATACACAACAAGCTGTTTCAGAAATTACAAATGAAATGCTTAAAAAGAATAGTGAAAACTTAAAACAAGGCACTATTGAAATAGCAGAAGAATCTGAGAAAGCTATAGTAGATGTTGAAACTCTTAAGAAAACAAATAGTGATATTATAGAAACTTTAGATAATATCATTAGAATACATGAAGAAGGAGCTCAAAAACGTAGTGAAGCAGAAGTTGAACTACAAAAGATTGAACAAGAATTAAAAGAAAAATTAGTTCAAATAAAAGAAGAAAAAGAAAATAAATAACAAGAAAATAAAAGACAATTAAGAGTAGGTAAGTATAAAGCTTACCTATTTTTTTATATAAAAAAACAAGATGTACTGGTTAGGTACATCTTAAATCGTAGAGGTTGTTTATTATTTTATTTATGTCGTTCTTAACATATCTATATTTTACAATACTTTTTTCAAAAAATCAAGTAATTTATTAAAAAAAATATAA
Source organism: uncultured Clostridia bacterium (assembly GCA_947631415.1). Classification (GTDB taxonomy): domain Bacteria; phylum Bacillota; class Clostridia; order TANB77; family CAG-465; genus CAG-465. Next base: position 8,685 of record CANRLG010000022.1, on the reverse strand, counting down.
TTTATCTATATTTTGCAAAAATTAATGGATTTAAACCAGAAGATTCTTTTGGACTTTTCCTTACAGCAAAGTGAACATGGTGTGGCTCTCCATCATAAGTTAATGCAACATTTTCACTAGTTCCAGCCTCTGTCGCTATTGGAGTTGAGCTTGACACTGCTTGACCTGGTGTAACCATGATAGTTTCAAGATTGCCGTAATATGTATAAAGTGTCATTCCATTAATAGTATGTTGAATTAATATTTCATTTTTGTATTTACTACTTGTTCCAACAAAATATACAACACCATCTGTTGCAGCGTAAACGGTACCAGGATAAGTTTTTGCTTGCATATCGATACCTAAGTGGGCAAAATCATAATGAGCTGTTACAGAGCCATCTACAGGAAGTAACATTGTGTTTTTACAATTTACATAGTATTTTTCTCCAGAAACATATACAATGTTATTCCATAAGCTATTGAGTTTTAAATCAATATTTACATCAATACCATTAGTATTTTGTTCATACTCTTGTAGCAAAGCATAGTATTGTCTCTTTTTTTCTAATGTATCTTGTAAAAATTTAATAGGTCTAAGTATTATGATTGCAAGAACTATTAATAATATAATTACAGTTTTTTTAGAAATTTTTATTCCTTTTGAAGCTGCAATAGTTCTATTTAATTTAAAACTATGTTTTTTTGTTTTAAACTTTGTTTTATTTTTAGGAGTTTTAGATTTTTTTAAGGGTTCTTGTGATTTTTCTGAAGTTTCTTGTTCTACGCCAAGGTAGGTAATATCATCATTTTTACTCATTATCTATAACAGTTATGCCTAGTAATTTAATAAAACCTAAACTTTGAGCACTAGTCATAATAACTCCTTTTAAATCGTCCATGTAAGTAATTATACCTGAAATATCACAAGTTCTTAAATCTAACCCATTCATACTTGTTGTAGTAAAGTTTGTTTCTGTTAAATCACAATCTTCAAAATCTAAATTTTTAAATGTAATACCAGATATTGAAGCTCCGTTTAAATTACATTTAGAAATCATAGTTGAAGAAAAGTTTGCGTCATCTAGAATAATGCTTGGCATTACACATCCATTAAAAGATACATTTTCAAAGTAACTTCCATTTAATATAGTACCTGTTAGTTTACAGTTATTAAAAACTACTCTTTTAAATGTAGATTTTTCCAAATTAGTAGAGGAAAAATCGCAGTTATCAAAGATAACGTCATTGTATGTTCCCTTTGAAAAATTGGATTCGTTAAAAGAAACATTTTTAAACTTACAGTAAGATACAATAAGCTCATCTAATTCATAGTTTTTTACATTGTCATCTTGAATAATACACTCTTTAACTGTATCATTGAATTCTAAAAATTCACTAAGACTAAAGAGTTCATCTAAATTGTCTGGAATTTTTGGACTAGAAACCATAAAAATCCCTCCTTCATTTAATATTATTAGTATATATATTTTTTGATGGTTTGTCAAATTTTATAATTTTATATTTAAAATTGGTAGAATTTAGAAATGTTTTGTAGTATAATCAAAGAAAAGTATTCTATATTTTTTTGGGGGAAGAGATATGGAGCTAAATAGGTTAATAGACAAAAAGCTTACATCAGAACAGAAAAGAAAATTTGAGCAAAATAATGGTAAGTTTAAGATAATAGATATTCTTATTATATTACCTATTATTACTACATTACTAGGGATATTTTTAGAATCTATAATTGTTGTTAGTGCAAGTATAGTTTGTATAATTATTTTTCTACTAATTATTGCATTCTCTACAAAAAAGAGAAATGTGGTATATGAAGATGTAATTATTCCTTTAGTATTACAAGAAAGATTTAGAAATCTTGAATCTGTTTTAAAAGATGATGAAGTAGAAAAAGAATTTATAATGTCAGGACTAGGTAGAAATTACTCTAAATTTGAATCAAAGAATAACTTAAGGTTGCATGAAGACAGATATTTTATTGAGTTATCTAAGATTATTACACGAAATAAAAAGACTCAAGATGAAGAAGTGGAAGAAGATAGAGAATTTGAAAAAACATTTTCAGGAATGTTTGCTTATGTTAAATTACCTAATCCAATAGATGTTGAACTTGAAGTAAAAGAAAATTTAAAAAGTGTAGAACAGGTAAATAATATAGATAAGGCAGATGCACATATAGTTAAAATGAATAATATGGATTTTGACACACAATATGATGTTATGGCAACTGACCCTTCACTTGCAAGAAGGGTACTTTCTATTGGAGTTATGGCACGTATATTAGAGATAAACAGAAAACTTGGAAAAGTTATAAACTTCTCTATAAAAAATGATATGTTATATGTTTTAATAGAATATGATGAATTTTTAGAATTTAATTCCACAAAAAAGAATGAATATATTAATGAAACAGTAGCAAATGATAATATGGATGCTATTGAAGTTTTAGATTATTTTGTAAGATACATAGTTAATTTAGCAGAAATATAAAAAGAACACTAGTTATTTAGTGTTCTTTTGTGTTTTCTCTGTATTATCTTTTTCAGTATTATTTTCATCAGTATTTTTTTCTTTACTTTTTTCGCTTTTTTCTTTTTTACTGAAAGTAAAAATATTTAATACTTTTGTAAAAATATCAACTATTTGAGTACTATATTCTTGTGCGACTAGCTTAAATTTAGCTTTACCACCAATAGTAAGAGAAGCAACAATCGCACCAATTATAATTTGTAAATCAAATTTTAAACCTAATTTTTCTGCAATCTTTATTGAAATAATTGTACCAACACTACCACTAAGTATACCACATACATCACCAATTACGTCGGCACATACACTTGATACTTTTGGTGCATTTCGTATAAGTTTTATTGAAGTTTTAGCTCCATGAATTTTTCTACTTGCTTTTGCGTGAAAGTTTTTTTCTTCTGCAAAGTTTACTGCCATAGATATCATATCAAAAAGAATACCTATAGCAATTACAAGTAATAACACTACTATTGCAAGTGGTATTGGTAAATTATTTACTGTTATAGAAGCAATAAATGAGAATATAATCGATAAAGTAAATGATAGTAGAGAAACTGTAACTATCCACTTATTTGTCGAGTCATTCTCATTTTCATTATTTTTGGAATCTTTCGATTTCATTTTGTTATTTTATCTCTCCTTTAAAAAAATTAAGATGGTGATTTCTTAAGTAAATACTATGGTTTAGGTCCAGTAGAATTTCTCTTTCTTCTCCTAAACATTACTGTTTAGCCGTTTCCGTTTAAAGAAGAAACTTTACAGTCACCTTGAAAAGAACTGGATCACCACTTAAGTCCATACTTTAATCCTTAAAAAATCTTATTCATCACTTAGAATAAACATTCTAGAAGTTTTCCTTTGGTGTGCGCATGTACAATTAATAGTCTTTTTTGCAGTAGAAATTTCATTACCAGGTAAGAAATATATATGGCCCTACACATTTCTTGCCAGTTAAACGGGTAAATCCCAAACCACCACTCGAGACAGGCTACACTACATATTGTGTCTTTTGCACTCAATGTAGGTTATACTAAAATTAACTAGCATTATATTTAGACAATTTTAGCCTCAACGAAAGTAGGAAGTTAAATTATATGCCGTTATAATTATTCCTAAATTCTTTACTCCCTGAGAACACGCAAAACTGGGCGTTCCGCGCATTAACAAGAAACTTCATCGGTGTGCCTTTTAGTGGATTTTTAGCCCCACCCTCCTAAAAGTTAGCGCAACTAGAATAATGCACCATCGATTAATATTATAACATATTATTTTATAAAAATCAATAGAGTTATATATAAAATAGTTTACATAATGTACTATAACAAAACTATATTATTTTTTTATAAAAAAATATTTTACATCCAAAAAAACTTGTGATACAATATCGTTAGTTGAGGTGATATATATGGCAAGAAAATATAAGGAAGATGATGTTAAAGTAGGGAAAAAAATACTTCTCGGGTTTATTGCTTTAGCTGTTATTTTGGTAATTGGTAGATTTTCAGATGTGGATTTTACTCAAGAAACAGATAGTGATGCTTTAGAAGATACAAATAATACCGTTGCTACAGTTAATAGTTCACAAACAACTAATGGTAATCTTGTTATAGATTTCATAGATGTTGGACAAGGTGATAGTATCTTAATTAGGCAAGGAGATGCCACAATGCTTATTGATGGTGGAACAAGTGAATGTAAAGATTCGTTACTATCTTTTCTACAATCTGAAAATATAGATAAGTTTGATTATATCATAGGAACTCATGCTCATGAGGACCATATAGGTTCATTAGATGATGTGGTAAATACTTATGATTTTGATACTATTCTATTTCCAAAATCTAGTACAACAACAAAAACTTTTGAAAACTTAGTTCTTGCAGTAAAAGCAAAAAATAAACAATTTACAGCACCAGAAGTTGGAAAAGTTTATGAACTTGGAGATGCAGTATTTCAAATTCTAGCACCAAATGCAGACTCGTATGCATCATTAAATAATTATTCTATTGTAATTAAACTAGCGTATGGAGATAATACATTCTTATTTACAGGAGATGCTGAATCAATTTCTGAATCAGAAATGATGGATAAAGGAATGGATTTAAGTGCTGATGTTTTAAAAATAGGACATCATGGTTCAACAACTTCTACTTCTAAGAAATTCTTAGAACAAGTTAACCCTAAGTATACTGTAATCTCTTGTGGAAGAAATAATACATACAATCATCCAACAAAGACTACAATGGATAAATTAAAGGAAGCAAATATTCCAGTATATAGAACAGATGAAGAAGGAACAATAGAATGTGTAAGTGATGGTACAACAATAACATTTAATGTTGAACCTGGTACTTATTCATATTTAGGAGGCTAATATGACTGGAGTAGTAGATAGAATTGAAAATGATATACTTGTCATTGAGTTTCAAGATAAAATGTATAATGTTTCAATAGATAAATGTATAGGCAATATTCACGAAGGAGATGTCGTACAAATTGAAATGGACGGCGAGGAAATAATTTCTGTAAAATATGATGAAGATGAAACGAAAAATAGAAAAAAATATATTGAAGAACTAATAAAAAATATGTGGGAAAATTAAATCCCACATTTTTTTAGTTAAAAAGGTAAATGAATATATTTAGGTATAAGGCAAATGAACACCAAATAAGATATGGAATTTGGAGTATACCAGAAATTTTTTTCTTTGAAATAAAATTACTAATCATTAGCGCTACTAATATAATTAAAGTTACAAGCCAGAATGAAGCAAATAATCTTGCTTTAAATACAAAAAATATAATAGGCCACGCAAGATTGAAAAATAATTGAGCAAAATATATTAAGTTACTTTTTTTATCTATAAGGTTATTTGAGTCAAGTATTGCATAAGATACGCCCATTAAAAAGTATAAAATTGTCCATACTATCGGAAACACTATTGGTGGTGGAGAAAGAACTGGCTTTATTAAATTTGAATAATCCATTGAATTTTTAGTTATTAATCCTACTATTGTTCCAAGTATAATTGGAATTAAAATTGACTTAGCATATATTTTAAATTTGGACATTATTCTACCTCCTAATATTTATTTTATTAAAATAATTAAAAAAAATACTTTATTTTACATTTTAATCATAAATATAGTGTAGGAGGTACGTTATGTTTTTATCTACAATACTAAATATAATTTCAAGTTTTTTTGGACTGTTTGGATATATCTCACAAGATAAACTTTATCCTGAGCCATTAAGCAAAACACAAGAGGAATATTATCTTAGAAGATATTTTAGTGGAGATAAAGAGGCAAGAAATGTATTAATTGAACATAATCTAAGACTAGTTGTACATATTGCAAAAAAATATACAAATAATGAGCAAGAATTAGAGGACTATACTTCAATAGGGATAATTGGACTAATTAAGGCTATAGATAGCTTTAAAGAAAATAAAGGATATAAGATAAGTACATACGCTTCAAGGTGCATAGAAAATGAAATATTGATGCATATTAGAGTAACTAAAAAGCAAAAAGCAGAAGTATCAATTAATCAAGTGATTGGTACAGACAAAGATGGAAATGATATGGAACTTTTAGATATATTAGAGCAAGAAGATGAAGATACAATAGATAGTATATATAACAAGACATTACTAAAAGAGGTAAAAGAATTTTTGAAAGGAAAATTAAGTAGTAGAGAAAGATATATACTAAATACTAGATATGGACTAGATGGAAAAAAAGCCAAAACTCAACAAGAGGTTGCAGATGAACTTGGAATATCTCGTTCTTATGTATCACGAATAGAAACTAAAATTCAGTCATTACTTAGAAAAAATATACAAAAATAAATTACAATGTTATGTTTGCAATAAAACATATAACCCTTGTTACTATTATTTTCTTTATTTTAATTAAAATAGATTGTAATATGATACAAATTGTGTTAAAATGTTTGCGAAAGAGGTAGAAATATGATGAATTTAAAAAGAATACCAAAAATTGAATTACATCTACATTTAGATGGTTCGTTAGATATAGAGGATGTTAAGCAAAGATATAATTTAACAGATAATCTGATAAAAGAAAAAATGATTGCAGATGAAAAATGCAAGAATTTGAATGATTACTTAACTAAATTTGATTATCCAATAAGTATAATGCAGAAAAAGATAGAACTTGAACAAGATACAATAGCACTTTTAAAAAAATTAAAAGAGCAAAATGTATTGTATGTTGAAATTAGATTTGCACCACAATTTCATACTAAAGAGGGACTAACACAAGATGAAGTTGTAAAAATTGTTATTGGTGCAATGAAAGAAGTGGATATTAAATCTAATCTTATTTTATGTATTATGAGAGGAAAAGATAATGAAAAAGAAAATATAGAAACACTCAAAGTAGCAAGTAAGTATCTTGGAAAAGGAGTATGTGCAATAGACCTTGCAGGTGCAGAAGCTATATATAAAACAGAAGATTATAGACAAGTATTTGAATATGCAAAGCAAAAAAATATTCCTTTTACAATACATGCTGGTGAAGCAGATGGAATAGAAAGTATAAAAAGTGCATTATCTTTTGGAGCTAAGAGAATAGGTCATGGAGTAAGAGCTATCGAAGATGAAGAATTATGCAAATATTTAGTAGATAATAACATTACTTTAGAAGTTTGTCCTACTAGTAATATTCAAACTTGTATTTGTAAAGATTATGCTTCTCATCCTATTTTCGAATTATATAAAAAAGGAGTTAAAACAACTATTAACACAGATAATATGACAGTATCAAATACTTCACTTGAAAATGAATATGAAAAGTTAATCAATACAGGAAAGATTAAATTTGAAGACATTGTTTCAATGAATATGAACTCTATTGATGCAGCATTTATAAGTGAAGAAGAAAAAATAGAATTAAAACGTAAATATTTGGGGGAAATATAAAGTGAAAACAGAAAATTATATTGGAAAACAAGATGAAAATAGAGGAATAATAGCTTTTGCTATAGTGTTTGTAATAGTACTTATAATAATTTGCATTATTGTTGCATTTAATAAAATTAAAAGTGTTTCTGAAGAAAAAGGAATATCATCAGTAGATGAAATGTACTATGATTTACAAAAAACTAACACTGATGTTGTAAGATTTGAATTAGATGGAAGCAATTTAATATTAGATGGAGATTATAAGGAAAATGTAAATGAATATTTGCTAAGTAAACTATCTAATTTACAATTAGTTTTAAAAAATGTTGAGGGAGATAAATACGTATATGATTTAGAGTATTATATCTCTACAGATGGAATAGACTTTGAAACTTATGAAAAAGATGGGGAAGAAATTAAGTATTTAGTAGATTTAGCAGATATTGATAGTGGAGAATATTTCGTATTTTTACGTACTAAAACTGAAAGCTCAAATACAGAGAGTGGATATATATATAAGTATTACACATTAGAAAATAAGACAGAAACAAATGAACTTTCTTTTGAAAATACACGAATATATTTTGATACATCAAAGAAAGTAACCACTTTCTTAACAATAGTAAAAGAGTAAATAATAAACTAGGAAGTATATAATCTTCCTAGCTTTTTTTAATGTTTCAAATAAAAATAAGTAGTTTTATATTCGTTGACATAATGTAATGTGCTATGTTATAATAATATAGCTTCTTAATTTAAGTATAATTTCTTATTAGAAATTTAAAGAAGTATGTAATAATTAATTACATATACGAAGTAAGGAGGGTTTTTTATGACCGAAGAAATAATTCGTTATGGTTCTTGTGTTGAGGAACTAGTATTAATTGCATCTTTTTTATTTGATTTATTAATTTTTTATATTCTAATTGCTAGATATTCTACTGTAGGAAAAATTAGTGCATGTGTTGTACTCGTTTTATTTATTGTAGATTTGTATATAAGTAGTATACATTAGAAAATAAGACAGAAACAAATGAAATTTTTTTTGAAAATACACGAATATATTTTGATACACCAAAGAAAGTAACTATTTTCTTAGCAATAGTAAAAGAGTAACAAATAAACTAGGAAGTATAATCTTCCTAGATTTTTTTTATATTATAGGAAAAATCGATTTTAAAGTTAGAAATCGAATGAAAAAGAAAATTTCATAATATAAATATAT